>NZ_JBHLWN010000041.1:0-46617 GCF_042432825.1 Paenibacillus chartarius
AAATTCGACAAACCCGTGATAAAGGCCTGCTTTACGCGGACTTTTTCACCGGACTTTTAGATATCGTTCACGTAGGAGAGATCCGATTTCATATTCATTAATTGCTTCTAATAGCTGAACAGCTCGTTCTATTTCAATTTGTACTGACTGCGAAAAGTTCATCTCATCGAGTATTGCAAGTCTTGTTAGAATCGGATCAAACAGTATGAGTGAATGCTTGTCATGTATAAAGGTGTGTCCCTCATTTTGCACATGATCATATTGAAAATGCCAGCCTCGACCGTTTCGTTCCGCCTGGTTGAATCGACTCTTACGTTCATGGAAAATTTTCTTCAAACCGTGTTCTTGGCTCCGGATTGGATAATGCCTCAGCAGGAAGTCGATTGGATATATCCTGCGATCTGGGAACTCCGCACGGTGCCCTCCGTTTTCCGCAAAACTTACAGGGTGCTCCGTCTTCTTCCAAGCTTTAATTTGAATGCGGTTGAAATACTCCCCAAATTCGAAATAGGCAAGGGCTTCGCGAACATCATTCCCAGGTTGAAAGTCATTATCCGTAGGACGGAAGTTTAACAACCGAAAATTAATTGCCGAGTATCCTGCCATGTCCACCATCTCAATTGCCGCAGCTAAAGGAATATTGGGCCATGGCGATTCTCTAAATTCATCAGAGTCATGGTGAATGAACCAATCGGCATCCAACGTATTCGCCAGTAATTCTTTACGATGAAGAATGTGATACCACATATACTCCTTTTCGCTCTGATACGGGTATCCGGCATCCTCCGGAAACCTTTCTATGTGCAGAAGTCCTCGCCCTAACCATCGACTCGCTTCTTCAACCGTGTTATCCGTTGATGCGTTGTCTAAAAGATAAACTTCTACCCCCTGTTGGATCAAATCACCTATAACATGATAGATGACATCTCCATCATTGTGTGAAGCAATCAGAGCGACGACTCTGAAATTCTCATCCTTACGAGGTAGCACGGGGGTGTAAGGATGCATAATCGTTTTATATTCTTTCAGGAATATTTCACGGTATCGATTGTAACTGGAAAGTCCGTTATTAATCCCCGCTCCGCAATCATGTATGCACCACGGCAGCTCTTGTTTCGGAATTCCGACCTCGTAGCCTGCCTTGACAAACTCCATACATTGTGAAACATCGTAAAAATGCCAGCCTTTAAAAAGATCTTCTCTCCACTCTACATCATACTGCGTAATCAAAATTTGTCCATCCAATGCGGATACCTTCTCGTAGGACGAACGTACCTCTTGGAACGCGAGTAATTCCATCTTGCCGGTATGACTTTCGTAAATTTTCCCAAATGTACTTAACGATTCCCACCATATTGCATTTACCGGTAGCGTCTTACATCCCGTAACCCCGACGATCCCCAAGTTGGGTGCGCTCTGAAACAATCCCACAACATCCGCAATGAAGTTGCGATTGATAATAAGAAGATCCTGATGCAAGTAAACCTTATATTTCGCATCAGTCTGCTTCATTCCGTAATTGTAACCCGATGCCATACTCCGGGCGTCGTCTATTTTGAGGACTTCGATCTCGAAGCCTTGCGGAATATAGAGCTGTTCCAAGTATTTGACGGATTCTGCAAACTTAATTTCGTCATTCACGCAATATATGAAACATATCTTATTGGGATTCAAGAAGCTGCACCCTTTCCATAAGCAAGTTGAGCGTATCTACAGGATGAATAAGGTCATTTTGGGCCACTTGCATGATTTTATCTAAAGTTGTTAGTTCGTTCAGCAAATATTGGGCAAGTGTTTGGATGCTTGCTTCCCGCTCTACATTCTGTTCAATCCGTCTCAGCAGATTTTTAACCATATATTTATCGATGGTCGCTATCTCTATTTCTTTCTCGATTGACTCGATCCAACGAAGCATCGCCGCATCCTTCTCCGGAATGAGACTCAGCCACTCCAAGGCTAATTCCGCTTGACCCAAGCGGTATGTGGACACACCGAGATTGAGTAACGTTTGCGGATTGCTTCCATCTAACTCGAAGGCCTTCTGGAGATAAGGCATAGCTTGCTCTACTTGCTTTCGATCCATCAAGAGCACTGCCAGCACGTTCAAGACGATCGTCTCATGAGCCGGAAAACGTGAAGATATGGCTTCAATGACTTGATCCGCCTGGAACTTTTGCAGTTTCTCAACATTCTTGTCGACATTGATCTGAGAAAGTAGCTGTTCTAATGCATATACTATTGGATCTCGGTCTGAAGCGGCGACAAGAAATCTGCTTACCTCCAGTAGTCTTGCTCTGCTCGGATGAGTTAGTTGAACTAGACTGCTAATTAACGCCTTGTCCTCTTCAAGCAAAACAACATCCGAACCCTCATAGAATTGAACATCCCGGAACTGAAGGGGCTGGATATATTGTTGTACCTCTTCAAGTGTGAATCGTTCCGTTCTTTCGGCTGGAACCACGCCTTTCAGAAGCTGTTTGAACACCGAGTAATGAGCCGCATTAGGGAATTCTGCGATGAGCTGACCGTTCGGCGATAGCTTGCGCTTCACCGCATCCAGTAACGAAATCGAACTTGCCTTTACATCCGCAGGAGCGAGTATGACATCAAAATAATGATCCGGATATGCTTCAATTGCAGCTTTCAGCTCGCCAGAAGTTACTCTACCAACCATCGCAGCCAAGCCGGCGAGAATCTCGTCCGTTTCTATCCCGTGAAGCTCGGCTTCCGGATAAGTATGTTTCAACAACAGTAAAGTTCCGCCCGCCTTGCAGCCAATCTCCAAAATTCGAATCGGTTTATCATACGGGAAGTCAATGACCTGTACAGGGTCCAGTCTAATACGGTAAGCCGTATCCGAGTCATAACCCCACTTTGTAATAAATTTTTGTTGATTCTCCACCAGCAAAGCATTGAACTTCCCCATATCTTCACGCCACGAAGCACTTCCTATATGGTGGATAAACGTGTCTTTACACAAAATCAGCTTATATCCGGCTAAACGGATCCGAACCCCGTAATCATCATCCTCAAAGTTTCCGGGTGAAAACAGCTCATCCAATAAACCGATTTCTTTAACAACACTTGCCTTAATCAGCATGTTATAACCGATTAGTTTGAGCCGTTCTTCCCATTTCCTTGGATCAGAATGGTTGAACTCTGCCGCAAACTTCTGCATTTCATCGATTGTTGAATAATTTACAGCAATCGCCTGATAATAAGAACAGTTGTTGGTAACTGTTCCTACAGCACCGATATTTTCGCTGCTGTACAATGCCGTCCGCATGTTAACAAGCCAATTCGTCGTAACCACCGTATCGTTATTTAACAACAAGATATC
Organism: Paenibacillus chartarius; assembly: GCF_042432825.1. Classification (NCBI taxonomy): domain Bacteria; kingdom Bacillati; phylum Bacillota; class Bacilli; order Caryophanales; family Paenibacillaceae; genus Paenibacillus; species Paenibacillus chartarius. Next base: position 3,341 of record NZ_JBHLWN010000041.1, read on the forward strand.
GCCTTTAGCGATCTCAATGCCTTGATTGCATGCCTTTGGAAAACCGAAGTTCCGATCATTGTATATCGTTCTGATATCGTTCTGCTGCGCAAGCCATGCACGAGTACCATCTTGCGAGTTATTATCGACCACGATGATTTCGTACGTTCCATACTCAGTGTACCTTCGGATACTCTCAATACATTGCTGGGTATATTCCAATTTATTGAAAGTGGCAATGACAATGCTTGTAATCAAGTGATCTCCCCCAAGTCTGCAGCACTCATATAATCTCTATATCGACAAAGTTCTGCATTTTCATGAGCCTCAATATTTAACATTAATAGACGATTTGTCGATATTAGAAGTATGCTGTACTAACTGGAGGACTCCATGACTAAGCTACTATCCCTATGTATGATTGTTAAAAATGAAGAGAAAACTTTAGCCCGCTGTCTGGATAGCGTAAAAGCAATTGCTGATGAAATGATCATTATAGATACCGGCTCCACGGATCAAACCAAAGCGATTGCATTACAATATACTACTCATGTTTATGATTTTGAATGGATTAACGATTTCGCCGCGGCGAAGAATGATGCTATTCGAAGAGCTACAGGCAAGTGGATCCTCGTTCTGGATGCGGACGAATACTTAAAGCCCGGACAAGAAGACCATTTTCGTCAACTTCTTGAAAACTACGAGGTTCGCAAGCCCATTGGTGTCATGTTGAAGATCATGAACTACCTTGGGGAAACGGAACAAAATATAAGCGGAGTGCTGGAATCCAGTGCGGCAAGACTTTTCCCTAACGGTCAAGGGATCCACTTTGAAAGACCTATTCACGAACAACTTGCCTGCTCAAAAGGCAAACTGGAATTGCTTTCCACATCGTTAACAATCTTGCATACCGGGTACATAAGGACAATAGTCAATGAGAAAAAGAAGTCAAATCGTAATATGGAGATATTCAAACAGCTCCAATCTAATGATCCTTATGACTGTTACACACTCGGTAACGAATATCTTTCCATGAACGACTGTAAGAAAGCACAATACTACTACGGTAAAGCGATGCGGAAGATGAAACCTACCCTGATTTGGGCTCCGTACTGTTATGACGGATATATCCATGCTTCGCTGCAGCTTACCCACTTACGGGAAGCGCATACCGCCATTAAAGAGGCGTTGGACTTCTGGCCGGAATATGCTGATTTCTCTTTCTTACTGGGCCATTTATATATGGCGGCCGGCTTTGCCGAACTGGCAGAAGCTCAGCTGAAGACTTGTATTGAACAGGCCCTATCCCGAGAGAAGAGAAAACTCCCTAGCACGCTGGTAAAGTTGGATTATGCATCGTATCTGCCTCATAAATATTTAGCCCAAATTTATATGATACGGCATGACTGGTCTCAGGCTGTCTATCACCTGTCAGGTGCGTTAAAATCAAACAATAGCGACCTTCAGCTACTTACAAAATTACTGACTATACTTAAAGGCTCCGAAGAAGCATCCGAAATCATAAACATGCTTGATCGCTTGTACTCAGGAAATGCCGAACATAGCGCGTATCTCTTACGTGTATCCTGTAGGGTTGGAATAGCCGACTTGGCAGCTCACTATTACAATCGTTGTGCAAAAAAAGAAATTCCACTTGGGCAATTGGATCATATGCACGTTGCTTTACTGCTAGGAGATCGAGAATTGTTCAAGAATCATTACCATTTACCTGCACCCGATTCAGTGATCAATGATTATAACATGCTTCTTACTCTTGCTTACCTGGTTTGGAAAGAGTCCGATTTCCTGAACAAGCTATTAGACAAGCAACCTGCGCACCCCATGCTGCTGTTCCTCCGTAATGAGGAGCAATCATTACAATCGGTTGACGCCCCTTATTTAGAAGGCATACTTAAGGAGCTCTTCCAACTCGGATATCATCAAGAATATGAGTCGCTCATTTCCTTGGTGCAATCACCCGAAGCGATTAATTCTCTTGCGAATTTCTTTTATGAGCAAAGGCAGTTCGAGCTCGCCGTAGACTATTATGCTGTTCTGCTCGAACATCAAATCCTGGATGCACAAGGATATGAAAACTTAGCTTACCTGTATATAAGCCTTGGTGAAATTGGACAAGCACTTGCATTCATTGAGCAGGCTATTGAACTTGCTCCCGAGCACGTTGCCTTGTATGTTCTCTACTGCACTCACAGTACTGATCCTCAGAAGAGGAATGCCATGAAATCCAAATTATTGAATCGTGCTCCACACTTTCGGAGTCTTCCGTTTGTCAGAGACCTATAAGAAAACACCCTCCTTTTGTGGAGGGTGTTTTCTTATTTGTGCTTATCAACAAAATAACCTTCGTACTGGGGTAATCTTCTTTGGTAAGCATCTCGCACTCTGACGCCGTTTCGCATATCTACGATTTGCTCGCTGAGCCATTGCTTAAGCGCCTGCATACGCAGATTTGCTTCTGATTCAAGAGCAATGCATTCTGCAATCAGCTTCTTCACTGCTGGTGTCTGAGCCGTTTGCTGCGCCATACTGTCAATTTGATTGCGCAGGTCTTCCTGCCTTAACTGAATTTTCGTTATTTCTTCCGCTTGCCGATCGTCATCTTCAGCATCGAGCCAAACAAGAATGGATTGTGCTGAGTCTCTCAACTGCTCAAACAAGCTCTCATATTGGGACTGTTTGTTCATCTTGCTGTTGGGGAACTTGTTTCAGTTTTAACCACCTTCAAGAGTTCCACCCATGTATCTCTCAATTCCGTTGTTAAACGAATGGCCACTTGCAGCGCTTCTTGATCAAGTTTCATATTTGCTTCCAGCAATTTCTCTTGAATGAACACATACAATGCCGAGAGATTATTGGAAATTTCGTATTTATAGTCCAATGTAATTCTCAGCTCATCGATAATATCCATAGCTCGCATAATATTCATATGCTTGCCTTCAATATTTTTCTTCCTCATCTCTTCCCCGGCCTGCTTCATAAACTTCACTGCTCCGTTATAGAGCATAAGAGTTAACTCGCCTGGCGTGGCTGTATTGACTTGAGTTCTGAGGTATAAATTCTGTGCTTGCGGATTCATGTTTGCCTTACCTCTTTTCGTCGATAATAACACCGGCCGACTCAACAATACCGTCTACAATATCCAGCAGCTTCTCTGGCGGCAATTCTTTTAAGACTTCATTCGTTTCGGAATTGATGACTTTAACCACAATGTTGCCCGTAGATTCATGCACGGAATACTCAAATTTTTTTGGAGGCCCCATGATGGCTCGGTTCGCCTTCTCAATCGCTCGTTTGACATCTTCTTCCGAGAAGGCCGATTCCGAGTTAGTCCTAGGTGCTGGTAGCTGAGGGGCGGATGGCGAGCGAGATTCTACTGTAGCTGCAGGTTCCTTTTCCGTTGAAGCCACTGATTCCACCCTACCTATCCCGGTCATTGATGTCGCAGCGGCATTCCCATTAAAATTAACCCCATCCATCATCTCGGCTCTCCCTCCTTAGCGCAAGCTTGACAGCCACGACAGCTGGGCCTGGCCTTTTTGTATAGCTTGCTCCATCAATGTGAATCTGTGATAATAGTAGTCTTCCTTCTTGAGCAAACGAGATTCCATGTCTTCAATATCTAAATCTAGGTTATGAATTTGCAAGCCAACTGTTGTGGTAATATCGTCATTCGCAGTTGTCGTTCCCCCGGCTCTGTCAACCAGACGATCGATAAGGCTGGTCGCTTCTTTATACATCGATTGTGCGATACCGTCGTCATTGATCGTGGGATTCGTTAAACCGGATTGACGGGAGAATAAACTGATCACACCGTCCGGATCCTGAGCAATCGCCGCTTTAAGCTTATTCTCATCCAACACAATCGTATTTGCGGTCACCGAATTATAAGTGGAGGCATTGCCCGAGAAGGAAGTCGTTGTAATGCCTATCTTGAACAAGCTATCAAATGTGCTCGACGTGTTTATTTTAGCATTGATCATTTGCCGGAAATTGGTGGATGCACTTTTTAAAATGTCATCGCGTTGGAGCAATCCGCTCTTTGCTTTCTCCTCCCAGTTCTTGATGTCGGATTCGCTCATCGCATCTTTCTGCTCGTCGGTTAGAGGAAGGAAATCCCGGTATTTCACTTCGGTCAGCTTTTTATTCACGAGGGTCAACGTATTGTTATAATTCGCAACGAAATCTTTGATTTTGTTGAAGATCGCATCCGTATCCTTAGTCGAGGCAACAGTAACTGCGCTTGCACTCGTGTTTAATAACGTGTAAGTGACTCCGTTGTTGGTAAATGAGTTGGAGCTGTAGTAGGTTGGTGTCGCACTTCCATCGAAAGTGACTTTAGCATCCTGACCTGCTGCGGATAATGTGGTTAGACCCATGGCCGAAATAAAATTCCCCGTCACGTCCGCCAACTCTACCTTCGAAGCGACGCCGGTCGCTTTCGATGTGAAGGTCACTTTATCGGTAATAGAATCATATGACATATTCACGCCTGCTGTTGAGCTGTTCACTCGCTGCATAATCGACTGAAGCGTATCCGTTGCTTGATACGAAATTTCCACGCCATTGACGGTAAATTTTGCACCGCTTGGAGCACTGATCGGCGTTGCCAACGGATTACCGGCTTGATTAAGCGGCACATCCACATTAATCTTGAAAGATTGTTTTGCCGAGAAGCCCAAGTTTGATAAACCGGTATTGGAACCAGTCCTGTCAACGATTAATTGCGGGAGATTTCCCGCAGTACCGTTCGGTTTGAGCTCCAATTGATTGGACGCATCAAGACTAGCCGTAATTTGTCCCGCGCCGAAAGCAGCGTCTAGTTGCTTTTGCACCTCGTTTTTCAATTGCACTTCGGTATAAGGCGAACCCGAAGCCGTTAAAGTAATCGTCTTCGTACTGCCGTTCAAGGTTACATTAAATTGATCATTAGCGCCTGATGTAATAGTTGTGCTGGAGCTTAGCGCACTGCCTGCCACTAACGAATTGGACGATACCGGATTTGTCGAAGTAAGAACAGCACCTTTAGCGAGTTGCTGAACCAAAATAGATCTTGTCTGCACTGCTGCAGAATCGCTCGAAGACACCGTAACCACGTTCGGATCCGATGTCGTGACCTTCGTGGTTTTCCAGTTTGCCGAGAATCTCATGCTGTTCGCCAAATCGCGGAAGCTGGCTAGCTTCGTATTGATTTCACGGTAGGCATCCGATTTCCAAGTCATGCTCTGCTGCTTCTGCTTTAACTTATCGAGCGGCATGCGTTCCGCTTTCATCAGATCGCTTACCATTGCATCGATATCTAGGCCGGAACTCATTCCTCCAATGCGCATGACCATGCACATTCCCTCCCGTTCACTTTAAAGAATATCTATACATTATATCGTCATGGAGCGATTTTTTTTTTATAGATGTTTTCGCAATATCTGTAATCTCTGTTTAGCAGGAGCATATTGATATTGAGCTGCCTTGCGGTAATATTGGAAGGCCTTATCTGTTTGGCCGGTGATTTCGTAGTAAACGCCTAGATTATAGGCTGCTTTGAATGTGCCGGTTCCATGAACCGATGTATAGATATCCGAATCACCAATCGCAAGAGCTCTGAGAAAATAAGTCTCGATCTCTCTCAGCTTTCCTGTATCCATGGCAAGCAGCCCAAGGAGGAACGGGAGATCGGGAAAATCACTATACTTAGCTGCGTATTTCTCCAATAGCAGTTCCGCTTCCTGACTTCGATTCAAATTCTTCAATGTATATCCCAGCATGACCAGCATAACCGGAAAATAAAGCTGTTGCTCTTCTTCCAAAAGTACGCCTTTATTTAACACCGCTTCAGCTTGTTCGTATTGCTTTAAAGAAAAATGCAGCTTCCCTAACTGATACAGCATATATCCATTGTTAGGATCCGAAGCAAGGCAGCTTTCATAGAGTTGAAAATACCGCTCCGCCTTACCTTTGGCCTCATATACGCCGTGATCATATCCATAGTGATGAATAGTCACACCTGTTTTCAAACATGGCGCCGGCTGATCCCCTTTGAAGATCGTTTCATGTACCTTCCCCGCATATTGAAATTCCCCATTATTCGGGTAAAATCGCGCCATCAAATGCACATGTACTTCATCACCGATCAGATTACGGATTGCCACAGCGCCAGCCTGCTTCGGATGCTTTCTAACGAAAGCCTTAAGAGCAGACTCCGCTCCCGCTTGCAGTTCTTCATCCGCATCCAGAAATAAGATATAATCACCGCTCGCGAATGCCGCCGCTGCGTTTCGGGCTTCGGCGAAGTCGTGATTCCAGGGGATGTCGAATACTTTCGCACGGAGATTTCTCGCTATATCTTTCGTGCGATCTGTTGACCCAGTATCCCCGACGATCACCTCGCAGCTTTTCGGGATACTCCTCAGAACTCTGCGGATGTTGTTTTCTTCATTCTTCACGATAAGACAAACGCTGAAAGTAGTCATATATCCTCCATAGGAAAAGAAAAGGGCCCATTCGAAAATGGACCCTTCCTCTTGTTGGCGATGAATTAACGGAGCAGCTGCAGCACGCCTTGTGGAGCTTGGTTGGCTTGTGCCAGCATCGAGTTGGCAGCTTGCTGCAGGATGTTGAACTTCGTGTAAGTCATCATTTCGTCTGCCATGTCGGTATCGCGGATGCGGGACTCGGCAGCTTGCAGGTTTTCTTTCGTAGCGCCCAGGTTGTTGTAAGTATGCTCCAGCTGGTTCTGAGCGGCACCCAGTGCGGAACGTGCTGCGTTGACTACGCCGATTTGCGTGTCGATCGAAGCCAGTGCGGAGGAAGCCGCGCTTTGCGAGCTTACTGCGCCGACGGAAGACGAAACGCTGCTGATGTTTTGCAACGATACAGTTACTGTCATGCTGGAAGTATCACCAGCTTGAATTGTAACTGAGTTAGTGCTGTTCAACAGGTTAATACCGTTGAACTTGGTGTTCGATGCGATGTTGGAAATCGCGTTCGACAGTGCAGTGTACTCGTTCTGGATGGAAGTCAGGTCGGACGTGTTGTACGTACCGTTGGAAGCCTGAGTAGCCAGCTCCTTCATACGAGTCAGCATGTCGGATACTTCGTTCATTGCACCTTCAGCTGTTTGTACCAGGGAGATACCGTCTTGCGTGTTGCGCTGGGATTGGCCCAGGGAACGGATTTGAGCGCGCATTTTCTCGGAGATCGAGAGGCCTGCTGCGTCGTCAGCTGCCCGGTTGATGCGGTAACCGGAGGACAGCTTCTCGCTGGACTTGCCTTGCTGGATGTTGTTGAAGCTCAGGTTGCGGTGTGCGTTCATTGCGTTAAGATTGTGGTTGATAATCATGGTTCTGTTTCCTCCCTGAAATTTGGAATGTCCACTTCCTTGTGGAGTAGGCTTTAAGCCTTACATTCCTATATATCGACAGGAAAGGCAACGAACTTTATAGTTTTTCGAAAAATTTTTCCGCTATTTATCCGCTTTTTTCGTTAAGTTTTTGAGCTCAGATAGGTCCATCTTCCCGGACACTGCTTCCCTGTTACTCTTCTGCACAGCTTCATAGACCTCTTTGCGCAGGACATTCACATCCCTCGGCGCATTAATCCCGATCTTGACCTGATCGCCGTCAATCGCGGAGATCAAGATCTCGATGTCTTTATTGAGAATGATCGACTGCCCCTTCTTACGTGTCAGAATTAGCACTAGCCGTTTCCTCCTTCTCCTGGATTGGAGTGCGGAATAAAGCCTCTTTGGTGCTGTATGTAGTCTTTGGCGGAAGAACGATTTGCTTACCTTGGCTTGTCTTGACATTGATTACAATTGGCGCCAACAAATTCATCGTGGAGCTTTCAAAAGGCTCCTGTATAGTTACAATGGCTACTACGGCTGCATCGTCCGGCGCGTTCAATTGCAGGTGGTTCCTGTCGCTGTCGTCAATTTCAAACGCATAGTCGCTATAAAATGCGAACGGCGCCGCCACAAGAAACCCGATGTGCTCGTCCTCCGTACTTTGCAGGTAGGCATAGGGTCCGTTTTCTTCAACAATCTGTATAACGAACTCATTCAGCTGTTCAAATCCTAATATGTTACCCTGAAATTGAATAACCCGATTATGTAGAAAATCCAACACCGGAAAATCACTCCTTTAACATATAATGCTATAGCTTTCGCTATAGCATCACGAATTATTATTGAAATATATCATACCTACTTACGGAGATCTTAATGGAATTCTGTTGTCTCATATAAATGTCTACATTACCGGGAGTATACTGTATATTTACATTTCCCGGTGTGTACTGAATAACGGGCTTCTGCGCTTGAATGTCTATGGTCGGCTTCTGTGCCTCGATTTGCACCTTAACGTTATTGTAACCCGGCTCACCGGCGATTTGAATCGGGGACTCCCGTTCAAACACGTCGGCAGCAAGCTCAGCAAAGGCATTGTTGGGGTTCGTGATTTGCGCCATGCGGTTCCCGTCAGCCACGATCTTCGCAATAGCCTGAAGAGCAATGCTGGACGACTGGCTGTATATTCTGCTCATTGTCGCCAAATTTGGACCTACCCCTAGAGCGTCCCAGGCCGCCGAAGAATCGATCGTTAGCACAGCCGCAGGGGACTGCATCTCCACTTTGGCCGGAGGCTGCTGAATTTGCATCTCCCCTCGGGTTGATTCCATGCTGACGGAGCCTTCATTCGTCTGGATTCCGATTTGACCGAAGGTTTGGCGAATGGAGAGTCGAAGATCGATCATCAGGGAATCCCCTCGTTTCAGCTTATCTTAAGTAGTCAATAAGACTTGGTTGAATGACTTTTGCGCCGACAGAGAGCGAAGCCTGGTACACATTCTCATCCATCTTCAGCTTTGTGATCGTCTCCGCCATATCCGCATCCTCAACCTTGGCATCCAGAGCGTTCAAACTCACTTCCAGGTCCTGAATACGGCTCTCCATCAGTTCGATACGGTTCGTACGTGCCCCAACCTCTGCACGAACTTGCAGGAATTTATCCATACGTGTTTTTAATTTCTCAAAGAGGTCCGCCGCTTTCGTCTTGTCGTTGGCCTTAAAGGCATTTTCCAGCCCCTTCAGTACAGTAAACAAGTTATCCGTAGTACCTGCAGCATCCGGAGCACCGAAAACCTCTTCACCTGTTACGTTAATCGGAATCGTTACCCCCGCGGCAAATTGATAATTAATCGTATAGGTATCGGGTGTATCAGCAGCGGCCGTTGCGCTGTGATAAGGCTGAATATCCGTCTTCTGACCGTTAAAAATAAATTTGCCGTTCAATTGATCATTACCGAGCACTACAGCTTGCTCATAAATCTGCCCTAGTTCCGTAGCAATGGAATCGAGCGCCGTTTGCGGATTTGTCCCGTTCAAGCCCTGTGTAGTAAGCTCATTTGCCCGTTGAAATAAATCATTGACCTGTCCGAGAATTGTGTCCGTATGCTCGACATAGGATTTAGCCGTATCAATATTTTTCTGGTATTGCTCATTCATAGACAATTCACTGCGGTAGCGCAGCGCATACGTAATACCTACTGGACTGTCGCTGGGTTTATTAATCTTCTTGCCTGTCGATAATATATCTTGATTCACTTGGAGCCGATCCAGATTGTTGTTGACATTTCTAAGCAGCTGGGAATGCATCATCCCTTGAGTCACGCGAATAGCCATCCGTTTATCCTCCTATGTGTTAACGGCCGACCACGCCGGTGCTGTTAATCAGTTTGTCGAGAATCTGATCGTATGTCGTCATGAAACGGGCGGCCGCTCCGTAAGCGTGTTGGAACGTAATCATATTGGCCATCTCTTCATCCAAGGACACGCCGCTAACCGCTTGTCTCCTGGAATCGACTTGATCGACGAGCTGCTGCTGATTTTTCGTTTGCCGATTGGCTTCCTGTGCCTGGACACCCATCTGCCCCACAATGGAACGGAAATAGTCGTCCAAAGTGCCGTTCGTTACGCCATTGCCCGAAGTACCGCCCGCAAAGGCAAACTTCGAATCCTTCATCTGCGACATTAAAATGGTTAATGTATTATTGCCTTTAACCGTCGTTTCGTTAGGCGACGTTCCCGTGACCCTCATCGATGTCGCGATTAAGGAGGCGTCCGCTTTAATCGCCGGATTCAACTCAATGCTTGACGCAGTAACGCCGGTTGAGCCCGCCTTCGCCGTGAAAATATCGCCCCCGGTCGTAGCCGGATTCGTAAACAAATATCCTAACTTGTGTAACCCGTTAATCCCTTGCACAGTGACTACCGTGTCAGTTCCGAGCGTCCGCTGCAATACGGTTCCAGAGTAAGTTGCAGGCCCGTTTGAAGTCGTCAGTGTCGTATTATTCGGCAGCACCGTACCTGCAGGAAGCGTGATCGTTACGTCACCATTAGCCAGGCTGTTAGCCAATACGTCGAGCTGATTTTGGTAGTCCTCTACATACTGATCCCGGGAATAAATCATTCCGTATACTTCGCCGCTATTCAAGGCGCCGGTTGTGACCGCGTCCTCTAGAGCTGCAACAGAAGTCGGCGTGGCCGTCGAGCCCGTAACAAGGTTGGTCGTCCCCATGTTAATGGTGTATCCTTGAGGAGTTTCCGTAACGGTAATGTTAACAATTTTGGACAAATTGTCCGTCAGCAAATCCCGCTGATCCCTTAGATCATTTGCGCTATCTCCCATACCTTCTACCTTGACGATTTGGGCATTGAGACTTGCAATTGTAGTGATCATCGAGTTGATTTCAGTAGCCTTTACACCGATGTTTGTCGTGAGATCGCTGTTGAGATCGGAGAGCTGCTTGCTGACTTGATTAAAGGCATCCGCAAGTGCCATCGCATTCTCGCGTAAGATTTTGCGTCCTGTTACGTCCTCAGGATTTTTACTAAGGTCCGACCACGATTTCCAGAACTCGTCCATAACGGTCCGTATACCGTTCTCCGACGGCTCATTCATGATCGTCTCCAGCTTATCCAATGTATCCGCTTGAATTTCCCAGCTTCCCAGAGACTTATTTTCGTTCCGAAACTGGTCGTCAAGAAACTTCTCCCGTACACGCGTAATCGAAGCAAACTCCACACCCGTCCCCAGCTGCCCCGGAACGTTGTTCCGCGTAAACCCGGGAGTGTCAATAGCCAGCGAAGCCTGCATATTCACCCGCTGCCGCGAGTACCCTTCCGTATTCGCATTCGCAATATTGTGCCCTGTCGTATTTAAAGCAGCCTGCTGCGTAAACAAGCTGCGCCGCGCCGTCTCAATGCCGTGAAACGTAGAAGCCATTTGTGTGTCACTCCTTAGTCGAGCCTACGCCCGGGTATCGAACATGCCGTTTCTGGATCTTCCGCCTGGCGGAGATGCCGGTGCTTTGTAGAACATATCCTGATTCGGATCGTCTACAAGCAAATCTACCGAAAAGTTGATAAAATCGAGCGACTGCTGGATCAGCTTCTGGTTCGCTTCGTTCAGCCGCTTGAGCTCCTGAAGTACACCTGCCAGCTTCCGCTGTGCCTCCATGAGCGCAACCTTCTCGTCCGCTTTGAAAATAATCTTGATCAGGTCAGTCACCTTAACCCGCGGGTCAGGGTTGTAACCGCGCGATATTAAATACTCCCCTGTTCGCTGTACACGAATCCGATCCAACTCGCTTACCTTTCTGACCAGCTTGTTCTCTTTATGAATCAAGGCGTTCAAAGACTCGATATCGCCCCGAACGAGAATCGGCGTCTTCTCCTTGGCCAATTCGACCAATTCGAGATGGATGGCCTCCAGCTGTTCCATTATTTCCAATAGTGGTTGGATCGTCACTTGCGTTTCACCCGCTTTATCTTGATGACTTATTTAAAATAAGGAAGCAGCTTGTCTGCGATCTTGCCCGCTTCAACATGATACGTTCCCGCCGACACCTGCTGCTTCAGCTCTTCGATCCGCTTCCGGTATTCCTCGCTGTTCTTCGCGCCTAAGAGCTCTTTCGCGGCCGACGAAATTTGCACCTCGTCCACTTTTCCTTTACCGCCTGCACCCGCTCCCGGCTTTGCGCCTTGAGCTCGTGTGTAGGGGTTCACTCCCCCGACTCGCTGCGATTCGTTAATTTTCATTACGGCTCACCTCGTCCTATCCCGTCCAAAATCAAAAAGACCGATAATTGTATAGCATTATTATCGGCCAAAGTTTGAAATTATTTTAGAGAATAACTAAAAAATAAAGTTTCATCTGCGATCCTGGAGTCTGTCTTTAATGTTGAAGCCGATTTTCTCCTCCTGCGACTGCTGGGCTTGCCCCCTTGCCTGGTCCTCTTTCAGATGGTTTGCATCCTTCAGGAGGCCGCTCCGGCAATTGTCGCACATCTTACCGGTTGTAATGGACGCGCCGCACAATTCGCATGCATATGACATATTCGGGTTGTTATCAATCGAAATCCGGCCTTCACGGATAAACTTCGTAATTTGCTTCACGCTGACTTCCGTCGCTTCGCTCAGCTCCTGCAGCGTACATTTGCGATGCTCGCGCAGATATTTCAAACACTTCTCATACTGAAGGTCGATTTCCTTTACGCAGCTGGGGCAAATGTCATGGAGGCCTTTGGCAAACAGTTTGCCGCATCTCGGGCAATTGGATACGCTCAAGCTCATTCGGTACATCCCCTTTGTATTACGACCATTTTACTACTAGTTTACATCAAATTCTGTGAATTGACTAACATTATTGTCGAATAATAGCGATTTATCTGGCCAACGCAAGCCCGCATAACTGAACGGCTGTACACTTGCGGATCGCTTCGGAGCATGCATCCAGCGTGCTTCCGGTAGTGTAAACATCGTCTACGATGTAGATGCGCATATCCGCCGCGCTGCGGTCAGCCTGCAGGCTTTGCAGGAGGCTCCGTCCCTCATCGTGTACCGAAAACAATCCGCGCATATCCTTGACCCGCTCCCCCCGGGATTTCAGACTCTGCTTCTCCGTATGCCGGTTCCGCTGCAGCAGACTCACGACATGCAAACCTGTATGCCTGCCAACTACGCGAGCAAGCTGCTCCGCCTGATTGAAGCCGCGGTCAAGCCGCCGTGCTTCGCTTATCGGGACGTAAGTCAGCAAAGCATGGCCGGCCTCAATCCCTTCATCCGCGTCAGCTTGAAGATGAAGCCGGTACGCCTGCAGCAAAATCTCGCCGAGCAGCTCACCCAGCCGTTCATCCCCGCGATACTTGTATCGGGCCAGCCAAGCCTTCATCTCTTCGTCGTAACGGACTGCGCTGCGGTTTCTCAGGAAGTGGCGTACGCCGCGCCGCGAGCAATCGGGGCAGGTCTCGAACCGCCCGCATACGCTGCATTTCACATCCATATCGCGAATCCAGGAAATCGACCGCCGGCAGCTGGCGCACAGGCCGCGGATCGGAATCGGGCGTTCGCTTTTCCCGTTTGCATCTGAGTTATATGTATTAGAACAATAGCGGCATATCGATGAGACCGGCCCGAGCAGACTCGTGAGCCGGTTTGCCCAGCCCTGGAGCCGGTTACGAATCGTTCCTTGCCCCCGTTGCTGTAACATGTCCCCTCAGCCCCCTTGGCCTTCGATATAGCCTTTGCTTCTCGCCAGCCGATTCATCCTGCGGATTTGCCGCACGGCGGCAACCTGCGACCGGCTTCGCTCCTTCGCCAGGAATGTTACATTCCCCGCCGGATCCAGCTTCGACCGGCCGGCACGACCGGCCATTTGGACAAGCGACGTTTCGTCAAACAGCCTCGAATCCGCATCAAGCACAATCACATCGCTCTTCGGCACGGTCACGCCGCGTTCCAGGATCGTTGTCGTGACCAAGATGCGAATGGTTCCATCCCGGAAAGCCTGCACCTTCTCCGCCCGATCCGGATCTTTCGAGGAAGTGCCGGCGACAACAACGGATTTGCAGGTTTCCCGAAGCATCGCCACGACGAATTCCACCAGCGCTATCGCCGGAACGAATACGAATAGCTGAGCTCCCCGCTTCAGGCTGCTATGGACCGCCGTCACCACCGTCTGCGGCAGCTTGCGGGATTCCTGCATACGCTTAATGGACGGCGATGTACGAAGCTGCGGCACGGGGAGCGGATGACGATGATACCTTGCCGGTACTTTCACGTGCGGCAGGCGCCCCTTCTCCGCGAGTCGCCGCATTTCCGGCTGAGGCGTTGCCGACAACAGAATCGTGCGACCGTGCGGCCGGCATGCTTTGCGGGCGGCATGGATAAGCATCGGATTGTTATGAAAGGGGAATGCGTCCATTTCGTCGATCACAACCACATCGAAGCCTTCCCGGAAGCGCAGCAGCTGATGTGTCGTCGCGAGTACGATCTCGCCGTTATCCCAACGCTGCACACTGCCGCCATAAAGAGTTACGACGCGAGCTTGCGGAAAGGCTCTTGCCACCCTGGGGCTTAACTCCAGAATGACATCCTTTCGGGGCGATGCGACCAAAGCTCTGCCACCGGAAGCAACCGCTGCAGCTAATAGCGGAAACATCATTTCCGTCTTCCCCGCTCCGGTCACGGCCCAAATGAGAAAGTGTCCGCCCTCGTTCTTCGCCGCCAAAAACTCGAGTCCCGCTCTCGATGCCTCTGCTTGCGCATCGCTTAATCCCCATGGCTGAAGAAAAGAAGCCATTTGAGCCGCAGTCATTCCCGCCATAGGGTGATCAGACCGCCGGCTTATGCCTTTATCGGCAGATGTACCGGCAACCAGAGGCGCGCAGGCTCGCACCCGCCCCATCGTTAGGCATTCTTCGCAATAGGGGCAAGCTTGTTCACAATACGGACAATGTGTCCAACGAAGCTTGTCCGTACCGCTCCCGCATCGGTTACAGTTCCATACAAACCGATCGCTTGCATCAAGCAGCCTGTTCAGCCTTGTGGGCATGAACCGGCTAAACGGACTCACCTTCGCCACCTGCAGCCCCGTTTCGATTCGTACAAAGCCTTGCAGCTTGGCCAGCTGCAGCAAGTACGGCAGCCGGGCGGGAAGTCCCCCATCGCTGCTTACCGTTTCATGATGCTCGGCCAAGGCCACGACTTCCTGGATAAGCAGCTGCCTGCCGGCCAGCGCAGGAACAAGGCGGCGCATTTGATCATCCATTTCGGCTGCTTTAGCATTGCGACTGCATACGTTCATCGGTGCGGATATATACTCGCCGGCGATAGCCGGTATCGGGAAAGGATGTCGGGTTTTGGAGATTGCAGCAGATGTCATGATGGTAGAGGGTAACGAATGAGGTTGTTCTTGATGAATGGTTTGAAGCAATTGCCGCAGCCATTCAGCTTGTCCGAACGACAAGGAGGACCTAGCGAGCCACAGACTCGCCTTTCCCTCCGTTTGGCTTCGCCAGAACTCGACGTCGGCTTCCCAGCAGATCGACGTTTGCCAATGCCACAGGTTCGCCGATCCGCTGCGAACAGCATAAAGAGCCGCCTTCATGACTCACCTGCCTATGGAATCTTGTAACCGGTTACTGCTGAAATTGCATCCATTTGGTCAAATCCTCCTGCTGCTGGAGACGAACGACGATCACTTCGTCCTGATCATACAGCCGCAGAAACTCGTCGACACCTTCGCCGTCGGCTCCGGATTTGCCAATGTTCATCGAATGCTTGCGGGACAGACGCTCGACAATTTGCAGCGTGTCATCCGTCGATCCTTCGTCCAGCACGGTTGTATCGATACGCCGCCCCTGCAAACTGGAGAAGAAGTACAGCGATCGAACATACCACTCAATCTGTGATTGGTTGTTGTGCGTAATGAGAACCACGTGGGATTTCTTCCGCTTGCTGAAGCCGCTTTGTTTGCGGATCCGGTAATAGCACAAGTGCAGCAGTACCACAACAGCCCCATAGCAAGCCAAAATAGCAAACAAACCAAGCATGACAACACCCCTCCCCTTCATCCAAGAGGACTACTACGTTCCCAAGATAGAAGTAGTATATGCCGCCATAACTTGGCAGGTTCCTATCGTTCGGCCGGCCTTAAATCGTAACCCAGCCGTTCTTGATGGAGATAATGACCGCTTGTGTCCGGTCGTCCACTTCCATCTTTTGCAGAATGGAGCTAACGTGGTTTTTCACCGTTTTTTCACTAATGAAGAGATTGTCGCCGATCACCTTGTTGCTCTTGCCCTCGGCCATCAGCTTCAAAACCTCCGCCTCCCGTTTCGTGAGCGGGCTGTTCTCGACGCTTCCGTATTGCAAGCCGCTCTCTTTAATCGCAGCGCTTGGTCCGACGACGCCGACTTCGTCCAAATACGTCATCCGGCGCAGCTGATTGATCAGCTTCCCTGTCACCTTCGGATGGATAAAAGCGTAGCCGTTCACGACGGAGCGGATCGCGTTCACGAGCGACTCGGCCTCCATATCCTTCAGAAGATAGCCCGATGCACCTTTGCGAAGCGTTTCGAATACGTAGCTCTCGTCATCGTGAATCGATAAAATAATGACCTTGATGTCCGGGAAAATCGTCTTCAGCCGCTCTGTCGCGACTACGCCGTTCTCTATCGGCATATTAATGTCCATAAGCACGACGTCCGGCATATATTGATTGCAAAGCTCGATAACCTGGATGCCGTCGCCGCATTCTGCGATGACTTCCATGTCGCTCTCCATATTAATAATTCGTTTCAAGCCTTCACGGAACAGCTGATGGTCGTCCGCGAGAATAATGTTTACTTTCTTGGGATTAGTTGCATTATCCATTCCCGCCCTGATCCTCCTTCGATTCGGTACCGATTGGTAAATACATGGTGATTTTCGTTCCGGAGTCCTTCTCCGATTCGATTTCCATTCTTCCTTCAAGCAGCTCAAGCCGCTCTTTCATCCCGATGAGTCCGAAATGGTTCTCCTCCGCAAGCTTCGGCACCATTCTCTCCAAGTTAAAGCCGACGCCGTTGTCCACGATGTACAGCCTCACTTCATCTTGGCCGAACGTCGTTTCCAGCGAAACGAAAGAAGCCTTCGCATGCTTCACCACATTGGAGAACGCCTCCTGCACCAGACGGAACACAGCCACTTCCATTCCGGACGGCAGACGCGTCTCGCGCCCCTTAAACTCAAACCTGGTGCGGATCTTCGTCTTCTCCTCAAAATCTTGAACGAACTTCCGAAGCGTCGGCACCAGTCCAAGATCGTCAAGCGCCATCGGCCGAAGGTTGAAAATCATCTTGCGAACCTCTTCCAGTCCGCCCCGCACTTGACCCTTGAGATCGACCAGCTCTTCCTTGACGGCCTGAAACTCTTCCTTCGCCAGCATGCGCTCGGCGATTTCCGTCCGGAGCACAACATTAGCCATCGTCTGGGCCATTCCGTCATGAATCTCGCGGGCAATGCGTTTGCGTTCTTCCTCTTGAGCCAAAATAATCTTTAACCCCAACAGCTGGCGATTCTTGGCGGATTCCAAAATGCGCGTCACTTGATTGAGATCGCCGGACAAGTATTCCAGAACGACGTTGACCTGCGATACGATCGTCTCCGCTCGTTCAACCTGCTTGTCCACATTCTTGATCCGCTGCTGAAGCTCATCCCGGCGGGCCCTCAGATACATCTCCCGCTCCCGTGCGGCGGCCAGCTGCGTCTGCAAGGAAGTGGCCGCCTCGTAGGCCACCTTAATATCTTCTTCGCGGAATCGCTGGAAATCGCGGCTTACCTCGGTCAGCCGCACCCTCGACCGCCTATAATCGATTTCAAGCTTATCGACCTTGTCGATCGTCGCCGACGTCTCCGCCATCACTTCCTGCAGCTCCCGTGTCAGAGCCTCGCGCTCCTGCCGCGCCGTCTCGGAGATTTCGAAGATTTGATATTTGCTGCTCTCCATCACTTCGATGGCGTTCTTAATAATTTTATCTATTGCATCCGGCTGCACGGGTCAGGCTCCTTTGTGATGAAGATACATGATGTAGGTCGATCGGGTCCCTTTAATAGTAACATATTTCTACAAGAGTTTGGTAACTTGGCATAACAATTTTCTAACAATTATTGCAAATTTACGTTTTGGCTCTTTGGATCCCATTCTACCTTCCAGCCCATATTTTCCGCAATAATGCGCAGCGGCACGAGAGTCAAGTTGTTGCGGATCACCGGCGCCACTTCTGCCGTAACCCGCCCACCGTTCACCAGTAGGTCGGGACTATCGATCCATAGATCGATCAGCTTCGTTCCGCGGGTAATCGTAACCTTTCGTTCGTTCGGCTCCCATTCGACATTGGCACCGAGTGCTTCAGCCGCAAACCTCACCGGAATCATCGTATTCCCGTTAATGATAATCGGCGCTTGCTCCAGTGTAACCGCCTTGCCGTTAATCGAACCCTTCCGGTTATTGATCGTCAGCTTCACCTGATTGTTGGTTGCTGCCGGCATTTGACCCGGATATACGAAGGCGATGTCATCCAAAGCAATTTTCCCTGTCGAAGCGCGTTCGTCTTGATTTTGCTCCGGATTCGCGACATAGATGCTCTTCAGCGTAATCGGATATTTCAGGCCGGAAGCTTCCGACAGATCGAGACTAACCGTCTTCCAGCCGGACCAGTTGATCGGATTAGCCAGATCCAAGCGATATTCTTTGCCGTTCGCGTCCGTGATCAGAGCTCGCAGCCAGTTCAAGCTGTTGTCGCCGTACACCTTCAGCTTCATATATTCAGGGGTTCCGTCGATCTTGGCGCCGCCCTCCGTTTGGTTGAAAAGAGCGTAAGCCGCCTTCGTTCCGGTCCCCTTGGAGAAATCATAGGCAATCTCAAGCGCATTGTTCGCGCCGGTCGTTTCGGGTGCTTGTACGATTTGGACGCGGGCCGTCGTTTCCGCCGGGGCTTTGTCCGATGTGGTCATCGTCGCCTTGCCGTCCAGGTTGTACCACATCCGTTCTTGGCCTACGGGGAGCGCCAGCATCGTGCTGTACCCGTCGTATCGGGCGATTATCTGCGCCAGGGTGCTTCCGCTCAAGCTCGTTACAGTGAGCGCACCGTCTTTTACTTCTCCCTTAAACCCTTTCAGCTCCCAGTTGATCAGCTCGGAAGGCACTTCGCGCTTTTGCCCGGATTTCGTCGTTACGGTGACGGGGAGGCGGAACGTTTCATTTTCCGAAAGAATGAGGTTTGAGCCTCTTATGGACATGCCTGCGA
Organism: Paenibacillus chartarius; assembly: GCF_042432825.1. Taxonomy (NCBI): domain Bacteria; kingdom Bacillati; phylum Bacillota; class Bacilli; order Caryophanales; family Paenibacillaceae; genus Paenibacillus; species Paenibacillus chartarius. Next base: position 22,460 of record NZ_JBHLWN010000041.1, read on the forward strand.
TATCGTTCCGGCCGATCACTTGAACGTCGAGACTGGCCTGCCCTTGGCCCGACGATACGCTCAATTGGGTCGTTCCCGGCTTCGTCGCCGTAAATTCATTACCTGCGAACGTCCCGATCGGCTGCGAGCTGGACCACTGTGTCGTAATGGCCCCTGCGTCCATCGGATTGTAATACTCGTCGTATGCCTTGAATTGATAAGCGCTCTTTTCTCCAATAAACAGCATCGTTGCGCCGCGCGCCAGCAAGCCCTTTACGACGGTCGACTTCGGTGCGGTAGAGTATACGCCGACTCCGTTGACTACACGACGTTCCACGCCATTCTGGAGCTTCGCCGTAAGCTGGGCGCTCGTTTCGCCGAGCGGACGGGATACCATCGTCGTCGAACCGCCTCCGTCCAGCACCATACCTTTCCATACCCCGGCTCTAACCATCGCGTCCTGCAGCTCGGGAATGGTCATACCGTCACTATCTCCGTTAAGATCAGCCGTGATCAGGTAAACGGTTTTGCTATCCTGCGAATAACCGATTGCCGTGCGGGATACCGCAGAGTAACCGGAGAAGCCGTTCAAATCCCGTGTGAAAATGCTAGGCTTCCCATCAAGCACAAGCAGCGTTTGGCCGCCGATCATCATTTTGAACGTACTGGGGTCGTAGCCGCGAGAAGCATCCTCGTGCACGATCGCATAGTCGACCTTCAGCGGGTCTCCGACCTTAAGATGCTGCTTCACGTACTCCGTAGCCTTGCCGTTTGTCTTCAGAATGATAGCGCCTTGCGGAACCAATCCCGGGATCACGCTGTCGATAGCAATCTGCTGAATGATACCGTCTTTCACGAGAATTTCGGAAGGAACGACCTGTCCGTCATTCGTGCGGCTCTCCGTCGCAAAATCGCTCGTATACACGAACATCCCGTCAAGCAGGCCGTATTGGCCGTCTACGCCGTTATTGTCATCATACCAATATGATGTTTTGTTTACGCCGCCCAGCGGGAAGGTGGAGCCGTCTTTGGCCGTTACGGATCCGCGGAAGGAGAACGAATCGATGATAGGGCGGTTATTTTTATCCAGCGCGAAAGAGTATAAACCAGCGAGGCCGATAGGAGGTGTCGCCATCAGCTTACCGCCGGCGATCTGCGGACCGTCAGGCGCTCCTTCAGCTTGCGTGTTATAGAAATCACCGTTAATACCGGCTACAGCGCCGGTTTCCTTGACCATCCCCGATGTCGTATTGCGCTTTGCGAATTGTCCCCCTGTGCCGGTCATGACATCGAGCTTCACATTCGGATTGGTTACGTCCACTTCGATCACGTTTACTTGTACGGATACCGGCTTCTTGGATCGGATTGATTGCCATCTGTATTTTTTCAAGATTGCCCCTGCGGTTATCGGTTCTTGGGATACGATGTTCATCGTCGTCGTTGCCTGCGGATCGGCGGCATATGCCGTCGAAGCCGGCAGGATGATGCCGTAAGACGTCGATACGCCTGTTATTGTAATTGTAGTCACGAGTACAGTTTGCAGCAGCTTGTTGAACGGTTTCATGGTGAGTGACAATCTCCTCTCTCCTCGGTCTTGCATCATTTAAATCTCTCTCTATCTAAATATAGACTCTAATTCTAGCAAAAAAGTTACGTTGTTTGGAGTTAGGTATTTAGTAGCAAAATAAAAAACGGCTGCCCTTCTCACGCTCGGGTGAGATGGACAGCCGGTGCTTCCGTGCTGATTAAGGTTTAGATTTTGTTTAGCTGAGAGCTTCTGCCTTCAGCAGCTCCGCCTTATCTGTACGCTCCCATGGGAGGTCCACATCGGTACGGCCGAAGTGGCCGTAGGCAGCTGTTTGCTTGTAAATCGGACGGCGCAGGTCGAGCTGCTTGATGATGCCGGCGGGACGCAGGTCAAAATGCTTCCGAACCAGCTCAACCAGCTTCTCTTCGCTGACTTTGCCTGTACCGAACGTATCGACTGCGATCGAAACCGGACGGGCTACACCAATCGCGTATGCCAGCTGCACTTCGCACTTATCGGCGAGACCCGCGGCAACGATGTTCTTCGCCACATAGCGAGCCGCGTAAGCGCCGGAACGGTCTACCTTCGTAGGATCCTTGCCGGAGAAAGCGCCGCCGCCGTGACGCGCGTAACCGCCGTACGTGTCGACGATGATTTTGCGGCCTGTAAGACCCGCATCGCCTTGAGGACCACCGATAACGAAACGTCCTGTTGGGTTAATGAAATATTTTGTTTCCGCATCAATGAGGTTAGCCGGAACGATCGGCCCGATTACCTGCTCTTTCAGATCGCGGACGATTTGCTCATGGGATACGTCTTCACTGTGCTGCGTGGAAATGACAATCGTATCGACACGAACCGGCTTATCTCCATCATATTCAACCGTTACCTGGGTTTTGCCGTCCGGACGCAGGTATGCCAGCGTGCCGTTCTTACGAACTTCCGTGAGGCGGCGTGCCAGTTGATGCGACAGGGAAATCGGCAGCGGCATGAGCTCAGGTGTCTCGTTGACCGCGAAGCCGAACATCAGACCCTGGTCGCCCGCACCGATCGCTTCGATCTCATCGTCGGTCATTTGGCCTTCGCGAGCTTCAAGCGCCTTGTTTACGCCCATCGCAATGTCAGGGGACTGCTCGTTGAGCGATACCAGAACGGCGCAAGTTTGGTAGTCAAAGCCATACTTTGCCCGTGTATAGCCGATATCCTTCACCGTTTCCCGTACGATAGATTGAATATCTACATACTCGGAACGGGATGTGATTTCACCAATAACGAGGACCAGCCCCGTAGCTACCGATACTTCACATGCAACACGGGCATTCGGATCGTTCTTCAAGAACGCATCCAGCACCGAGTCTGAAATCTGATCACAAATTTTATCCGGATGTCCTTCTGTGACTGACTCCGAAGTAAATAAACGTCGACCGCGTGTATCCGCCATGTCCATCGACCTCCTGTTACCTAGTCTCTACAAAAAATGAACCTTTTCCTCTTGGAAAAGGTTACATGCTTTGAACCTCAATTTATGATGTTACTCTATTTGTCGATACCTGTCAATAAATTAGTTGAATTATGCCACTATAGTGTAAACATTAATTCTTCCGCTTTGCGAATGAGACGACTTGTGATCGCGCCCCCCACTGCTCCCGCATCTCGGGACGCGATATGCCCCCAATAATCCTCTTTGATTTGAGTTGCCGGAATGCTGCCAAGCTCAGTTGCAAATTCGGTGTCCGCACCGTAATTCACAATCTGTGGGCCAACCGGCAGCCCCATCTCCGCGGCGATCTCGTACTTCAACGCATCCAATTCCTTATGACACTCGGGAACAACTTTGTTGTTTCTCGCCATGTGTGCATCCTCCTTGTCGGTGAAGTCTAGTTCTAGTATCACCGATTTCAGCAGGCTGACACGAATAACTTGTTGTCAATATGGGCAAAATTATGGGTGTAGCCGTTATTGCGTTACTTTCGTTTCATCTTCATTAAGGATCGAGTACGCACCACGTACCATCACATAGATGTCAGCCGTATTCTTTGGCGCGGCCTTAATGCCTCGACCCTCACGCGGGAAAATAAGCAGATGGTTGGCTTCGATGGTCGCACCCGCGGGAATGTCCTTGCCTGCAGTTACATCCGGAATGCCGTTGTCGTCGATACTCACGGCCACAGTTTTGCCGGTACGAACGATGAGTTCGGCTCCCGCTCCTGCGTAAAGAGTTTGTCCGTTCTTAAGTTGGACGATGGTTATGGTTGATGATGTTGGTTCTGTTGTAGTAGTGGTTGTTACTGTTGATGGAGTGGCTGCTTTTAGTTGCTCATTAATAATCTGTTTAATCTTGTCTTCGGTTATTGGGGTCCCTGACTGTTGTGCTGCTGATGTGCCGCCGCCCTTTAGTAAGCTATCGACGTAGCTCTTCGTCACTAGCGGATCATCCACTGTGCCACCTGAGGTTGTGCCACTGTCGGCTCGAACAAAATTATAACCGCCTGCAAAAAGCAGGGAGCTGAGGATAAAAGCATAAACAAGTTTGGCTCTGCCTTTCAATGCTACACTTCCTTTACTGCTTTTCTTTCATGATACGGGAGTTTGTCTTTTTTTGTCTATGACAAAAAAAGAAGACCCTCCGGGGTCTTCTTTTTTTCAACTAGTACTTATTTCTTTACAATAACTGCAGTTGTTGCGGATTTACCGTTAGCAGTTGTTGCTGTAATAACAAAGGATTCAATGTTATCGCTCAAAGTGAAGGTGCCGTCTGGGGAGATGCTTACAGTACCAGCAGCCTTGTCTGTGGTTTGAACATCGGATACACCGTAACGTACGCCCAGGTGCAAGTCATACTTATTGATATTTGTTGTCTTGTACTCAATACCGTAGTTGTCGACAACCTTCAGGTCCATAACCTCTGGAGCCTTCATTGCTTTAATTTCAGTCAAAGTTTTGTCATCACGGCTCTTCTTATCTGCCGTAATGGTATCTACCACAACTGCGTCTGTCTTAACTGTAATATCGCTGGAAACACGGCCGCTTTCGCCTTTAGCGTTAATGAAGTCAACACTTACTGTCGCAGTTCCCGCTTTATTACCGAGTACATACCACTTCTTGTTGTCAGAGCTTGCAACATCATTCAACTGTGCCGCTCTAGCTACTGTGTAAACAGAAGATGTTACCGATTGAATCATGTTCACAGCATCGATAGCTACTTTGTTACCGCCGTTGTCTTTCGCGATCAGCTTAACTTCCTTATGCTGCTTGCTCAGAGCAGCGTTATCAAAGTCTCCGCCCTCGTATGTCTTGTCGTCAATAGCAGCGAAAGCATTATTCAGAGCTTCAACAGAGTAGTTAAGAGTTTCTTTCGCCGGATCAATTACTGTTATTCTCTTAGTGAAGCTGCTTACGCTAGAATCCTTCACTGTGCCGTCGCTAGCAAGTTTACGAACGAAAAGTTTTACTTCAACATAATCGTTAGCCGCTACGGGAGCGCCAGCTTTAAGAGTAATCTTAAAGTCTTTGTCGTTTACAAGGCTGAAATCTTTGATTGACTGACCATTTGACAGTGCAGTATCACCGATTGCAACATCGAAAGCTTCAGTTTTACCAGTAATGGTTACATACACATCATTACTTACAGTAGCACCGTTAGTTTCGCTGTACGTGTAATCGGCTTTTTTCTTAAATTGAGCGTTGTTTTGGTCATAGACATACACTTTGCCTTTTGCTTCGATAGCCCCTACGCCATCAACAACTTTAGAAGGCATATCGGAAGCTAATTTAATGGACGAAGCGTAACGAGGCGAAGATACGTTAAACGTTTGAGAAGCAGTAGTGCTATTGCCACCGAATGTGTTAAAGAGATTAATGTAGATGAAACCAGTACCTTTTGTCACGCTGGAAATGTGGATCTTACCTTTGTGCTCGCCGGCTTTAACGATATAACCTTCTTTCAAAACGCCGCCGACACTACCCTTAACACCCACAAGCGCACCGGTAATATTGATGTTGTCAAATCTGCCGTCTTTAGCATTTTGTACAATATCGTCAACACTGAGCTTATCTCCATTTGCATCATACGCATTGATTGTTACGTATTGGTCAGTGTCGCCTTCTGCAAAGGTATTACCCTCAATCTCAACTTTCGATGCTACTTTAGCAGCGGAAAGCTTGATTTTAGTTGTTGCGGTAGTGCTGGCACCGTATACGTTCAAAATTGCTTCTGCGTTACCTTCAGGCTTTTTCTTCAGCTTGACGATTGCAACGCGCATGTCATCGCTGTTCCACTCCCAGTTGCTATCCTTAATGTCTTCAAAGATAGTTGGGTTCGGGCTAATATAAGCAGAAGGTGTGTTTACAGTATCCATACCTTTAACAATAACACAACCGTACTGGTCATACTCAACCAGAGTTACTTTTGCTGTGTCGCCTTCTTTGTTCAGTGCTGTTGCACCGTTTTGATACTCAGGTTCTTTAAGCTCAATCTTGCTAATATACGGTGCGTTACCGATTTTGAAAATCTTTTGCGCCTGAACATTGTAATTGGAATCGTTGATGTTGATGGAAACTTGGCTCTGACCTTGAGCAATATCTCCGTTCTTAGTCGAAAGCTCAACAAAGGTGTCGCCAGTCGATGTAGTCTTGATTTGCGGCGAACCAGTTGTTGCGAATACCGAGAAACCACCGGAAGTCAGGCTGGATCTCTCACCGTATTGGTTAGTTGCCTGGAAAGGAACGCGTACTTTGCTGGACCAAGCAATTGTGTCACTAGCGTTAGTGAACTCAATCTTCTTAACTACTTCATTCTCACCTGTGAAGGAGCCTGTAGCATTTTCGATTTCAGAAGCATCCAAGCCAGCAAGAGTTACAGTATAGTCACCAGCGGAAATTTTAACGTCTGTCAGTTCGAGTACAGCCACTCTCTTGTTGTCTTCGAATTTAGTCGTCGTTTTGATTTCCGAAGATCCACGCTTCAGTGTAAGCGTAGCTTTTGCGGTGTCTACATCGCGGTCAAGTGTAACTTGAACCTTCTTAACACCGATTGGCTTAACTTCTTTTACAGATACTTTTGCAGGTTGATTAGCATTGTCGAATGCTTCTTTAGCGCCGTACGAAGCAGTTACCAGGTCGGAGCGGCTTGCTACTTTACCGCCGTCAGCGTCAGCAGCCAGAACACCCTTCTCGATAGCTTGCTTAACAGCGTCAGCGTACCAAGGGTTGCCGGAAGTGCTAGGCTTGATTTTCAGACCTTTCAGAAGGCCAGTTGCCAGTTCGCCGATTGTTACGTTAGCGTCTGGATCGAAGGAAGTGTCGGACTTGCCATCGAGGTAGCCGGCTTTCTTAGCAGCTTCGATGAAGCTAAGTGCCCAGTGATCAGCAGCTACGTCAGCGAAGCTGGAAGTCTTAACGTTAGCGTCAACTTCTACGCCGTATACATTAACCAGGATTTTAGCGAACTGTCCACGGGTCATCGGCTTGTCGATACCAAAAGAATCTTCGGAATCGCCTTCGAAGATACCAGCTTTCAGCAGCGCATCGATCTTAGCAAGCAGTGCTGCGTCTTTGCCTTCGAGATCTTTGAAATCCTTGGAAGTCTTCGCAGCCGTTGCAGCAGCGTCTGTTGTTGTAGTTGTAGTTGTAGTAGTGTCAGCCGCCATTGCGGAAGTTGCAAACATCGAGAGTGCTACTGCTGCGGAAGCGATCACTTTTAAGCTTTTCTTCATAACCTTTTTGTCTCCTCCTCGGATATGTTTCGGTTGTTGGAAGTTTTCTTTGTCATTATGATTGTAGCTCGAATTTCTCATTTGCCGATTCACCCCCTTTCCAGAGTAAGAGCCGTTAGCATCCTTATTGGATAAAGTACTGTGACTCGGGGCCACAGAAACTAGTAAGTAAAGATAGAGAACTAGAGATGCCTCTAACCACTTTAACATTATACAATGGTCAAAAGGTCGAGTAAAGAGATATTTTTGTGAATTTGTTCCAGTGACGGGTGATCTCGACTGTGCGATTTCAAAGTATTAAACGCAAGTTATCGGCAAAAGTTGCGCGTCTCGCAAAAAACTTTGAAATCTTTTTTTCGAGGGGATCGGCGTTGCTCTTTCGTATATCTCTTTGTGTATCACCTCGTCTACGTGTCTTAATATACTATGATCCATCTTCATTGTCATCACGTATAATTTTCCACGTAATAAAGCAAAAGACCGCCCGCAATCGGACGGTCTTTCGGACATATTAAGATAAGTTCGCAGGCAGTGCTTTAAGATACTTCTGAAGCAATCTTACAGCGATCTGTCCGGCTTCGGCACGAGTCATATTTGCCAGAGGGTTGAAGTACACCGCCGGCTTTGCCTTACCCGTCGGCTCTACGCCATTCGTTGAACCTACCATGATACCGGCTGAGTTCAACGCATCGACTGCCGGCAAAGCGTAATGGTTAATTTCTGCGCCATCAGCAAAAGCCTTTTCGATTTTCGCTTTCAGCTTGCTATCGTTAACCGCCTGCTTCAGACTCAGCGCGCGTGCAATCATTACGGCCGCATCCTGGCGGGTCAAAGGCTCGTTCGGTGCAAATACACCGTTATTTTGGCCCTGAACGATCCCTGCTCTCGCTGCTGTCTCAATCTCCTCAAAGCTCCAAGTGATAGGATGGGCACCCGGGAGGACGTCTATGAAAGTACGGTTGTTCGGATTTTGATCCGTATACAGCTTCATGCCCAGCGAACGAACCAGAATACCGGCGAATTCGCCGCGAGTTGTGCTGTCGTTGGCACCGAACGCATTGTTGTAAAGAGCAGGCATGTAGCCTTTGGAATAGAGCGCCTGCAGAATGTCGCGGGCCCAACCGTGGTCGGTGACGTCGTCATAACCGTATTTCAGTTTGCCGACAAAATAGAAACCGAAATTTTCAAAAGGCACTGTAATCGTATTGTTCTTCACATCAACGACGCCGCCGAGGTTTTTCCAGCTCGGAATGCCGCCTAATGTAGAAGTTCCGTCATCCAGATAAAACACGGTCAAATTGGTTCCCGCCATGTCGACTACATCGGAGTTGAACTTCAGCGTCAGCTCTCCGCGTTCGCTTGGTGCAATTTTGCGCGGGATGTTGTTGTTATACTGGGCGTAGGCTCCTTCCTTCGAGTAAGGAGGAAGGCCTCCGGTTGCAGGCCGGTAGCCAGACTCGCCTTTGCTGCCATATTCCCCTAAGCCGGCCGAAATCCAGTAGTAGGAAGATACCGGTGTAAAATGGTCCCGTCCGAACTGAGCGGCGAAGAAGTTCGACAAGGAACCGATTTGGATGATGCTGCCCGCATTCGGCGTACGGCTGTCAGCAACGGAACCAAGCTTCTGACCATAGTCGTTGACGAGTTCAGTATTTCCGTTAGTCGGGTCAGCTATACCGAACAGGAGATTTCCCTGCGGCTGAACCTTGCCGTCGCTTACGCGGCGAAGCAGTGTGCCCTTCTCAAAGGTAAGCTGAACCGACTTATCAAAGACAGAATGCTTCGTACCCATCTTCTCCATGTACATGGAGCCTACTGCAGGGTCTGTAACATATCGGACTGTTACCGTATCTTTAATATCCCCGGTAGCACGCTTTACAACCACATTAATTTTATTATCAGCATCGCCTTTGAGACCGGTAACGGTATAAACGTAACGGTCTGCGAAATCGGTTCTCGGTTCCGCTTTATTACCGTTAATCGTAACTTCGCTCGCACCTTTCGCTTCAATATCGAAGAGAACGAAGTTTTTGTTTACGATGATTTGATCGCCGGTGTTAGCAACCGGAGAATACAGCTTGTACGGCTCGTTCGTACGCTGGATCTCCAACGTCTGTGTCGATTTGCCGCCGTTGCTGTTTGTAATCACAATCGTGAATACAGTTGTCCCTAGATTTAGTGGTACATTATTGAGACGGAATCTGAAGCCGCTGGTGCTGCCGTAGAAATCGGCGGTTACGCCAGTTACGCCAATCGTCTGGCTTGTTAATCCCGAAGCGATATCAGCTACATACAATAAAGTAGGACTTCCGTTAGACACTTCCACGTGCGTCGCACCGGATCCTTCGAAGAACAAATCCACCGCATCCAATGTTGTAGCATAGTATGTGGTTTGATACTGGAATTCCGGTGATGCCGGCAAATACGCGGCCGGGTCCGAGCTGCTGAGCGGTCCGCGGGTCGTTGTCGAAGACGCTGGCGGCGTTAACGGACGCACATTGGCGAATGTAGGTACATTCTTATCAATAATATAGAACTTAATCGACTTTTCATATTGACGAAGGACACCCGAAGCTCCGTCTGAATAGTTGGCAATTACCTTAATTTCGTTCTGTCCGAAGAACAACGGACCAGCTGTCCGGTCAACAGGCAGGTCTTTGCTTGGGATATCATGCGTTAACCCGTCAGAATTAGGAGTAACTGTCGGCATATAAAGACTTGTCTTGTCCACACCGTTGATCAACAGCTGTGGATTCGTCATCAAACGCGGGCCAAAGCCGATAATTTTTCCTGAGAACGGGATCGTTAAAGTAGCCCCGCCTGAGGAATCCATATAAATGACTTGACCCTCCGTCAAATTATCAATGGTAATGTAGTTCTTAGAAACATGATTCACTGTTGCCGAATAATCCGGACCCGGCAGCGATGCTTGGTCTACCGAGAAACCGAGGGTTTGGTTCCCTTCAGTCATGCCGGAAACTTTGTAGACGACACCCTTATACTTGGCACCGCTGATTGTCACCGAAGGAAGCTGCGTAGCGGTGAGCGAAACTGACGGACTCGTTCCGGTAGAAAGAACATCTACTTTCAGTGCGCTTCCGGCTGGCACTCCGTTCGCTGGTATAGGCGGAACGGCTAAACTATCGCCAGGGTCCGAAGTAGTAACCAGCACATAGAACGAAGAATTTTCGATAGATTGACCGTTCAGCGGAGCCGTTACAGTGTTATCGTCAATAGCAGTAGGGTCCGTATTCTTACTTGTCGCATCAGGAAGCAAAAGCACAGAGTTGACCAGCACCTGTCCCCAAGCTTGTGTATACGAATAGCGGTGGGAAACTGGTGTAAACGTGCCGGTAGTTGGCGTATAACTCACTTTAACGTCCAAATTCTGCGTTGCCGCGTAACTTCCCGGCCCCGTCGGATCGGCAGTCATATTGTACGTTCCAGTCACTTTAACCAAACGGTATGCTGGCGTGCCATAAGTGCTGTTGATCACCGTTTCAGTTACAGTAGGAGCACTAAGGGATGCAGCCCCGTTGAATGTAATGGAGCCGTTCGCGGCAAACGTATTGCTGTTGTACGGCAGCAGGAACTCCACCGCCACTGTTGGCGTCGCGTTCGTTCCTGTAAATGCCGGCGGCGTTGTGCCGATCAAGCTTTTGGTTTGCCCGTTTGTCAAGTCAACTCTTGTAAACGGATTCGCTGTATCATAATAATAGATCCGGCGTTGAATCTTGATGGAATCAGACACGCTGGATAACGTGATGTCCAGATCATTGATGCCCGGCTGAAGCGTTAATCCCGGTGAATAGAAGGAGCCGTTGCCATATGTATTAAATGAAGTGCCGTTAACGGTAATTGTCTTTACGTTGCTTGTCGTACCTTGCAGCATCACGCTGTTGGACGTAACGACAAGACCCGATCCTTCGTTCAAATCATAGGCAATGTTACTGGACACCGCTTGCATGCTGTTCAAGATAGGTGCGGTATCATACAAAACATAGAAATAATCCGTATTGGTCGAATTGCCTTGATTGCCGGACATGGAAAGCCGGTTAAAGCCGGGATACAAGGTAATTCCGGTAACGGAGAATCGGTTGTTCGCCGACGATACGATCGGCATCGTCATCGAATTGCCCGGAACCGCAACCCACGAATTGGTCTTTGAATCGTAAATAATCTGATCTACAGTCAACTTCATGGAGCTGGCGGTTACCTGCTGATACACACCGGCTATCGACATGGTGCTGGTATTGAAAATCTTCACCATATCACGTGTGAGCGGAGTCGTCTTCAAATCCAGGTTAGCCGTAGCTTTAATCGTGCCGTCGTCCGGAATGAAGTAGTTCGGTGCATTAGCAGTTGCAGCTACGACAGGATTTACCGGCAGCAGGGTAAATACAAGCGCGAGCGTCAGCAGATAACATAGCACTTTCTTCGTCATGTTACTCAAGATGCTCTCTCCTTCTCTTGATTTTATAGTTAGGTATATCTGTTATATCGGCAGGAAGTCTCAAAATGTTTACCTGTTTATTGGATATTCAGCCAAGGGATAAAAAGGAAGAGCCCCCTTCTCTGGAAGGGAGCCCTCGATTCAACTAGATCCGTAATCACTTCGGCATACGGCCCGGCATCGCTTTAACCCGGATTTTCTGCAGGAAGTTCAGCACCGGCCGTCGGCTCTTGCTGATAATGCCGATCATCTCCGCACCGATCACCAGGATCGCGAAGAGCGCCGCGGCAATCAGAATCGCCACCCACAGCTCCGCTTGAGACATCAGAATGGCGCTGAGACCGAATACAGCCGAAATACCGTAAATAATCAGCACCGTCTTACGGTGGCTGAACCCGAGCTGCAGTAAGCAATGGTGCAAGTGGCTCTTGTCTGGAGCCGAGATCGGCATCTTATTCACGTACCGGCGAAGGATAGCGAAGAACGTGTCGGACAGCGGTACGCCAAGAATCAGCAGCGGCACCAGGAACGAAATCAGCGTCGCTTGCTTGAAGCCCATAATTGAGAAGACTGCCAAGCTGAAACCAAGGAACAAAGCGCCGGTATCGCCCATGAAGATTTTCGCCGGATGGAAATTATAAAACAGGAAGCCGACAATGCTCCCGAGCAAAATCGAGCTAAGAAGCACGACCGTCACGCCGCTGCCGCCCATCAGAAGAGCCAGCACGAGAATGGTCGCCGTAGCGATCCCCGAGACGCCCGCGGATAAGCCGTCCAAGCCGTCAATCAAATTAATCGCGTTCGTAACGCCTACAATCCAGAAGATGGTCAGCGGAATACTGATCCATTCCATCAAGTTCCAAGAGTCGCCGAACGGGATATTCAAGAAGTCAATGCGGAAGCCATAGGCTACAACAATAATCGCCGCAATCAGCTGACCTAGCAGCTTCCAACGGGGCGACAGCTGGAACCGGTCGTCCAAACCGCCGGTAATGACGATCACCAGACCGCCGACCAGAAGCGCCATTGCCGCATCCCTGTTGAAGGTATCAATAGCGGGTGAGACAATGAAGTAGGCTCCGACAAACGCCAAAAATATCGCAAGTCCGCCCAGGCGGGGCATGATGCGGGTATGCACTTTGCGATGATTGGGGGCATCCACTGCACCTACCCAAAAGGCAAACTTCTTGACGAGCGGCGTCATCAGCAGCGATATCAAGCAGGCGGCCACGAATCCAATCCCATATAACGCAAACATCATAATTCCTCAACAGCCCCTTTATCTCGTGTCTACGCGCTGAAAATGTTTTGTAAATCGCAAATAACCTTACAAATTATACTCCCAAACCTTTACCTGCGCCATACGGAAAATGTGCCTTTTCCAGCGTTTTGCGGTAACTTCGGCGAGTTTGGACGTGACAGCGCGCTATTTCGTTACATTCTCTTTGTCCCGCATCACCTTAAGGGCGAATTTCGGCAAAATCAGCATGCGCTTGTACCGCGCAGGCTCTTGCAGCAGCCGGTAAAACCATTCCAGACGAAGCCGCTGGAACAGCTTGGGCGCCCGCTTCAAGCGGCCGGACAGCACGTCGAAGCTGCCGCCGACACCCATCATTACGGGGACGCCGAGCCGTTTCTTGTACTTGGCGATCCAAGGATCCTGATTGTTGGCCCCACGGGCGACCAGCAAAATATGCGGCGCCGCAGCGGCAACGTGGGCAATCACCGCCTCGTCCTCCTCGTCCTTGAAGAACCCGTCGCGGCAGCCGACGATCTGGATGCCCGGATACATGGCGCGAATTTTATCCGCCGCGGCGTCTGCAATTCCCGGAGCCGCACCCAGCAAATACACTTTCCAGCCGCGGCTGTTCCCCGCCTTCATCAGCTCGTGCATCAGGTCGTAGCCGGCCACCCGCTCCGCAACCGGTTCGCCCACGTAGCCTGCGGCCCAAACAAGCCCTGCCCCGTCGGGAACGACGAGCTCGGCATCGCGAAGCATCTTCATGTAGCTCGGATTGTCCAGCCCGGTCATCAAAATAATCGGGTTAGCCGTCACTACCTGATTCGGTTCGCCGCGCTCGATTACGTCCGTCAAATATGAAACGGTGTCGCGCATGTTCATTTTCGATACGGGTACGCCGTAGATGGATACGGTTGGTATGCCTTGATGTGCTGCTGTCACGATGACCTCATCCTTTAGAACGGAAATAGGAGCAAATTTGTTGCGCAGGCAGCTGGGCCTGTCTTTTCAATTCTTCGATGGCCGCCTCTTTTTCTTTGAGCCACTCATCGCGGTGAAGCAGCAGACGCCTGCATTCCCGCACGACGCTCTCTACATCGAATGCGGCCGTGGAGGCTGCGGCGTTCATGCCGAGCCGGTGCAGAAACTGATCGATCTTCGGATCGTAAGAGATGCCGACCATCGGCACCTTCTGGGAGGCCGCGTAGATGAGCGAGTGCAGCCGCATGCCCAGAACGACGTCGCACGATGCCGCCTCGGCCAGCATATCCTGCGGATGCGTTACGCCGCGGGCCGTCGTCACCCTGCCTGCAGCCGCATCGGACAATTTCCCTGCTACATATTCAGAAGCCTTCTCATCCGAAGGAAGATGGAACGGCAGGAACCGCACGGCCACATCCTCCCGCTCGTCCAACAGACGCTGCAGCGCTGCGGCAATTCCGTTAAGCTCCGAGCGGTCTTCGTTCCAGAACCGCACCGAGACGCCGATCGTACGTCTAGCCTCCGGCGAAGCTTCTCCCGCATGATTTTGCACAGGTGCTTTCAGCGGCAGTCCCATGACCGGGTCCGGTACGATTTCGACCGGCGCTTTCAAGCCCATCGTCGACAACAGCTCGGCGGACTCCCTGTCGCGGACGGACACGTAAGCCGCTTTGCGGAACACGCCGCGAATCCACGAGAAGAACAGCTTCCGGTTCACCGGCCCGACGCCCTGCGAATAAATGAACGTCGGCTTGCCGAGCAGCTGGGCCAGCTTGATGATGCCTAAGTAATAAGGGATCGTCTTGGCGCTCGTCGCATCCTGGAGAAGACTGCCGCCCCCCGAAATGAGTCCGTCGCTCGAGAGGATCGCCGCCGACACTTCGCTGTACCTCATCCGATGATAGGCTTGTACACCGTACATCCGGCGCGTAAGCTCCGGGTCGATGGACAGCACGATCGGCTCGATCCGCAGCCCTTGGCGTTCTCCCTGTTCTTCCAATGCCAGTAAAATCGATTGAAGCACCGCTTCGTCGCCGCTATTTTGAAATCCGTAATATCCCGACAGCACGAGCCGCACCGTGCGCAGCGGGGAACCCGTTACTCCTGCAGCAGTGGAGACCATCGCTTCCAACTCCTTGCCAGCAGCTCCCATAAGGCGATCAGAACGAGGCCGATCAAGGCGCCGAACACGAGGCCGTACGTTACCCGAATGAGCGAAATATGCAGCGGTGTATGCAGGTGACAGAACGTATCGACGATAGAGAGCTGCCCCATCACCCCGATGAGATACAAGTAGCCGGAATGACGGTATTTGACCGCCAAGTACCCGCCAAGCAGGAAAATCGGATGGGCGAACAGGAACTCCTTCGACCTCGGACGTACTTGAAGCACGTTCTCGAGGAAGGAACGGAACAGCATCTCAAATGAGGACGCTTGGCCTTCATTACCTGTCCGCGACAAGTAATAGAAGCCCGCTCCGAGGACGACCGCCGCAATAATCACCCATAAGACGTTGATATTGAAAGCCAGCATGCTGCGAATGCGCGCAATCTGCTCCTTCCGCGTAAGCTTCTCGCTGAAGAACAGCAGATACAGCCCGACAATAACGAACGGCAGCAAGTGGAGAATGCTGACACCGCGGAACTGCTCAATTACAAGCAAGTACGTAATCGGATTCAGCAGGGCAACGACATATACAACCCCTATGAGCGATACAAGCGACGTGCGGATCAGCTCCAGCGCGGCATAGCCGACACGAGAGCGCGCCCGGGACGCTTGTCCGTTATGGATACGGCGGATGGCCAGAATGACCGCAAGGCTCGGTGCGAATACCGCAACAGCCAGCGCCAAACCTTGGGCGTACAAGCTTCCTGACAGGAAACGCAGGCCGACCGCCCCGACTGTACCTATCAGGAGCAGGGCAAGCGCCGTTTGCGGCAAGAAGTAAGATACCGTTAATGCTATCAATGCCACACCGCCGAGCAAAATAAACACGCGGGCGACTTTCATCCATACGTCATATTGCGTAATTTGGAACGATTTTGCGGGAGCGATCTCGAAGCCGAACTTCTGCACCCGCTGCACGGCCCCGTCCGGACCGGACAAGCTCTTGTAAATGCCGCTCAGCGGATCGGTAATAATCCCCTTATCGACACTTCTGCCAGGCTTGGCGTTTAAGAAAATCATCCGGATATTGCGGTCCTTCACGGCCAGCACGAACCGGTCGGACACGTCCTGGATCCTGCTATCGAGCATGCTTTGCGTAATACCCGCTTCCGTCAGCTTCTCGCCGTCCCTCTCGGTGAACGAATGCAGACGGACAACATTGTAGAACGTTTCCTTAGCAACCGTTTGAAAGCCTTTTTGCGGCGTCTTCAGCAGCTCGATATTCGCCAGCCCGATGCCGTGAGCCCGAAGCATGTGGCTGAATTGCTCCAACCCTTCCTTCGAGTCCTCCTTGTAACCGGGGACCTCGTCCCCATCGACCAGAATCCGCGTAACGCCGAGATCGTGGAAATCGGCGAGCAGCTTGTCCATCTTCTGCGGATCGAACGGGCGCTTGTTCGACACCCGCATGACGAGCTGGAAGTCTTGATCCTTCAGCGCTTTCATCGTGAACGGATCGGGATCCATCGGCTTCAGCGTCGCTTCGTCAGCCGACATCTCAATAATAAGGCCCTGCTGACCTTTATAGGTCCACGGCCGAACCTGCACGCCAAGCGCGGTGAACGCTTCGGTAATCATGGACTGCAGCGTGCTCTGGGTTGCCGTCTCCGTGAACACGACGTAAGTAAAGTTTTCGCCCGGCTTCGCAACCGTCTGCGTCGCCAGCGCCGCTTCACGGGAATTGAACACTTCAATGCGGCGGCTTAAGCGCAGCTCCTGCAGCGTTGCCTCATACAAGGCGAGTGATCCGATGCCGGCCTGCTTCATCTTCGCCAATTCTGCGTTTATGAATGCCTGCGGCGCCGGCTTCATATCGGCTATATCCAGCAGATCCCGATAGTCAAATACGAACTCCACGCGGTTCGCCGACGTCTCCGTCTGCTGCCGCGCGAACACCAGAGGCAGCGCGCAAAGGGTGCCGACCAGCGTCAGGATCCAGAGCAGCCTCCGAGTCCGTTGATTCCAATAGCGATACAAGTTCGCCAAACTGTTCACATCCTTCATGATGGGTAAAGAGTCTGTCCGTACGGCACGTGCCGATGCACAGCATCGGCTCAGCCTCCTTCATCCGGACAGACTCCTCGAATCTAAGCGTTATCGACGATTTGCAGCACGGCTTGAACCAGCTTCTGCAGCCGCTCCGAAGCTTCCGTACCCGATGTTCCCTTCACGGCAAAATAAAACTTAATCTTCGGCTCCGTGCCCGAAGGACGCATACAGAACCAGGAATCGTCCGCCAGCTTGAATTTGAGGACGTTCTCCTTCGGCAAGCCGTGCAAGCCCACCAAGTAGTCCTCGACTTCGGCAACCTGTACGCCCGCCACTTCGGCAGGCGGCGCCGAACGCCACTGGCTCATCATGCGGGCGATTTGCTCAACGCCGTCCTTACCCTTGAGCGTCTTGGACTCCAGCTTCTCCATGAAGAAGCCGTGCTTCGCATACAGCTCCTGCAGGACATCGTACAGCGTTTTGCCTTGGCTCTTGTAGTACGCCGCAGCTTCGCAAATCAGCATCGAGGCGACAACGGCGTCCTTATCCCGGGCATATTGACCGGCAAGATAGCCGTAGCTCTCTTCATAGCCAAACAAAAATTCATATTCGCGGCTGTGCTCAAACTTCGTCATAAGCTCGCCGATGTACTTGAAGCCTGTCAATGTATTGAGCGTCGGAACGCCATAGCTTTGCGCGATGACTGCCCCCATCTCGCTCGTCACGATCGTCTTGATCACAACCCCGTTCGCCGGTAAAGCGCCTCGTTCTTTCATGCTGGACAATAAATAATCAACCATAATTGCGCCGGATTGGTTTCCGGTCAGTACAAAGTATTCTCCGTTTGCGTCCTTCACAACGGCACCCATCCGATCGCAGTCCGGATCCGTGCCGATGATGATATCCGCCCCTACCTGCTTCGCTTGCTCGATCGCCAGAGTGAACGCTTCGCGTTCTTCCGGATTCGGCGACTTCACCGTCGAGAAGTTCGGATCCGGCTGCTCCTGCTCGGCCACAATATGAACATGCTCGAAGCCGATTTCCCGAAGTGCCGCTCGAACCGACAAATTCCCTGCACCGTGAAGCGGCGTGTACACAATATGGAAGTCCGGGCTAATCTTCTTCACAACGTCCGCATTTGGACTGACCGCGGTAACCGCAGCTATAAATTTCCGGTCAATGTCCTCGCCGATCCAAACGAGCAGACCTTGCGCTTCGGCATCCTCTCGCGTCAGACGCTTAACCTGATCGAATCGGTTCACCAGGCTGATTTGCTCCAGTACCTGCTCTGCATACTGAGGCACCAATTGACCGCCGTCCGCTCCATATACTTTATACCCGTTATACTCCGGCGGGTTGTGGCTGGCCGTAACGACAATCCCGGCTGAAGCGCCAAGCTCGCGGACGGCGAACGACAGCTCCGGCGTAGGCCGCAGCGAATCGAATACATAAGCTTTCACGCCGTTGCCCGCCAGTACGAGCGCAGCCTCCAACGAAAACTCGGGCGACTGATGGCGAGAATCGTGTGCGATGACGACTGAAGGCCGTTCGGCATCGTTCTTCCCTCTAGGTGCAGTAGCTAGCAAGTATTGGGCCAAGCCTTGCGTCGCGCGTCCGACGGTGTAAACGTTCATACGGTTCGTCCCCGCCCCGATCACACCGCGCAGACCGCCGGTTCCGAATTCCAAATCCCGATAGAAGCGGTCTTCCACTTCCTTCGGCTGGTCGGATATCGCTCTCAGCTCTTCTTTCGTCTGCGCATCGACAGCCGGATCTTGCATCCACAGCTCATATTGGGTTTGCACACGATTGATCTCGTTCATACGTCCACTCCTCATCTCGACTATATAATGTTTATTGAGAGGTGCCTGCGTCTACCATGGCAAACATCAGTTCACCTTCACAAACGATGTTTCCTTCTACTTTAGCAACGGCGCTGACCTTGGCAATCGTCCCTTTCAAACGGGTGATGGTTGCCTCCAGCACAACGGTATCGCCCGGAACGACTTGTCCGCGGAAACGAACCCCGTCAATACCGGCAAACAAGCCCAGCTTGCCCTTGTTCGACTCGACATTTAGCATCGCCACGCCGCCCACTTGAGCTAGCGCTTCAACGATGAGCACCCCCGGCATGACCGGATAGCCTGGAAAATGTCCCTGGAAAAACGGCTCGTTCATCGTAACGTTCTTAATCCCTACAGCACGGACCCCCGCTTCCAATTCGGTGATCCGGTCTACCAGCAAAAACGGCGGACGGTGTGGAATGATGTTCTGGATCTGTTGTACGTTAAGCATATGTGCGTTCCCCTTCCGGCGTTTGAATAAAATGTTAAGTCTCAACTTACAATAACATTATCCTTCACGAGCTGCAGCCGTGGAGGTTGAGATAAGGAGTCTAGCCCAAGGCGGCGAAGCGTTGTTCGCATTCCGACCTGGGGATAGGCTCTTTTTTTCCTGCGATCATGTGCTTGTCCTCTAGGACCGGCTTAACCCTTTATCCTTGTTGGCGGCAATAAATTTAATAATATAATACACCGTGGTTACAAAAGAAAACCCGATCACGATCCATAGGTAAGGGATTGCGTAAGGCAATTCGAAAACAACCCATACAATCGCAATATAAAATAGCACCGTCGTCAGCTTCCCCATCCAATTGGCGGGAACGGTCTTGCTGCCGCGGAAATGGAAAACGGCGGAGCCGACGATCATCCCCGCGTCGCGGGCCAGCATGGCAATGGCAGCTGCAATCGGGATGTAGCCGCTGATCACGAGCGAAACGAATACGGCAATCATCATCGACTTGTCGGCAAGCGGATCCAGCATGGAGCCGACGGTGGTGACCAGCCCCCGTGTGCGCGCCAAATAGCCGTCCAGCACATCGGTAATACCCGCAAGCAGGACGATAGCGAACGCGAGCTGCATATTCACCTGAAAAAAAACAAATAAATATATAGGAATTAGGATAAAGCGGCTGATCGTCAGAGCGTTCGGTACGTTCACTTCGCCCTTCACCCCTGAATAAATTACGATATTTCCCATCCATTATACCGCTGCTCGGGCAAAAATAAAACTCCCTTGCGGGAGTGTCTTGTTACTCGGCGGCAAACACCAGGTCAAACAGGTGCTGCCAGGTCTGAAATTCGAAGACGTCGGAAGCCGATCCTCCGCCTAATACCACATATCCGGCCGTGAGACCGACGAGCAAGGCGACGAGACATGCAACCGGAAACCAGCCGTATTTCAGCAAGCCCAGCGTCACCTTCAACCAGATCGGCCTGCGGCGTGCCTCTTTCGTATTTCCTTGTTCCGTCATGCCGTACTTCCTTCCTTCCTGCCGTTACCCGCGCAGGTTGTTCGCCAGATTCATCATCGTATCGGCCGAAGTCAGCGCTCTGGCATTCAGCTGGAACGCACGTTGGACCGTCACCAGCTCCGTCATCTCATCGGATAAATTTACGTTCGATTGCTCCAGATAGCCTTGGCGTACCTGAACGTCGTCCCGATTCGTTACGACCTCCAGAACGTTCGCAGCGACAAGATCCGGATTATTCTGCAGCTTGTACAGACCGTCGCCCATTTCATCCAGCAGCTGAGGCCGAACGACGCGAACCAGGTTAATTTGGCCTACCGGCTGAGTCTGTTGTCCTGCAGAGCCATCTTTATAAGCAGTAATAATGCCTTTACCATCGATCTGCGGATGGAAGCCTTCCGGTATCCGCAGCGGCTGACCGTTTGTACCTAACAGCAGATGTCCTTCCTTGGTTGCCAGGAAGACTCCGTTACCGTCCGCAGCCGGCGACAGGTTGAAGGCTCCATTACGCGTATAGGCGGTCTCCGTCGCCGGGTTCCCATTGGCATCCTGTGTTTGAACCTGCACCTGGAACATCCCTTCGCCTTGGATGGCGAGATCTGTCGCATTCTGCGTCGGGGAAATCGGGCCCTGCGCAAAATTCGCCTGAATATTGACAAGTTTCGAGCCCCAGCCGAGGTTATAACCGAGCGGGCTTAGCCGGCCGTCTTTGCGGAACAGCTCCGGCTGCTGCTTCACATTCGTGAGCACGTCCTCGAAGGAAGCCTCCTTCTTCTTGTAGCCGGTCGTATTGACATTGGCGATGTTGCTGGCCAACAGGTCGAGCTTCTGCTGCAGCGTGTGCATCGATACGGAAGAGTTAATCATGGAGTTATTCATCGTTTATCTCACACCCTCCCGATCTCGTTCACGGCTTTTTCCATGCTTTTATCGTAAAACTGTATAACCTTCTGATTCGCTTCATAGGCGCGCAAAGCCGCCATAATATCGACCATCGCCTGCTCGGGGGCGACGTTGGAGCGCTCGATGAAGCCTTGCCGAACCGTCACCTGGTCACCGGGCTGCAGCCCGGTGACCGTCCCCGCATCCTCTTCCCGAACGTAATAGAGACCGTTTCCTTCGCGTACGAGCAAATTCGGGTTATCCGCACGGGAAAGGAGCAGAGCGACTCGTTGCCCTGCGGCATTGTTGAGCGGCTGGCCGTTCTCGTCCAGAAATTCGCCCGCAGCGGTCACTTTGAAGTCGTGGATCGGAATTTCCTGCCCGTTCACTACGCGAACAAGCCGGATCGGCTGGCCGTCGCGGCCGAGCACCTGCAATCCGTCGCCGTTCACAAGCTCCCCAAGCGCATTGACTGTAAACTTGCCGTTCAATGAATAACGCCGTTCGTTGTTACCGTTCAGCACGGTAAAGAGCGCCTGCGGCTGAAACACACGCTGCCCGTTCTCATCGACATATTTGCCCGAAGCGTCGAATGCCGCACCCGGCACTTGAATGTCGGAAACAAGCGCGAAGTCGAACGGATTCAGCGTCTCTTGGAGATCCCCCTGCGCGTGCAGAGAAACGTTCTCTTCCGCGAGCACCCCCGTATGGATACGCCCGACGGTAACCGATCGTCCGGCCTCTTCCGGACCGCCCCGAATC
This sequence comes from Paenibacillus chartarius, assembly GCF_042432825.1. NCBI lineage: Bacteria > Bacillati > Bacillota > Bacilli > Caryophanales > Paenibacillaceae > Paenibacillus > Paenibacillus chartarius. The sequence goes on from NZ_JBHLWN010000041.1 coordinate 44,465, forward strand.
CGGGAAATCAGCATCTCGGGGAACGAGCGGGAAACCGCATTGCCCTGCTTGAAGCCCGGCGTATTCAAGTTGCCGATATTATTCGTCAGAATATCGTGTTTACGCTGCTCGGAGATCATGCCGGATGCAGCGGTGTACAGTCCTCTTAACATAGGAGCGTCTCTCCTCCTTGCGGTAGCGCCCGGTGTCTCCCGGAAGTCGCGATTACCTTATATAACGGCAAATCGAGCAAGATTTTGAAGAGGAAGGTTCCTCCACCTGCACTAGAATTTGCGGCGCGTCACCTTATCCAGGTTATCCAGCATGATGCCGGTGCCTTTCACAACACAGTGCATCGGATCTTCCGCGATCAGAATCGGCACCTTGAGCTCGTCGGCCAGCAATTGATCCAGCCCGTGCAGCATCGCGCCGCCGCCGGTCAGGATGACGCCCCGATCGATAATGTCAGCCGACAGCTCCGGCGGCGTCCGCTCCAGCACGCTCTTGGCCGCCGTTACGATCGATGATACCGGATCCCACAGCGCTTCCTGCACCTCGTCCGAGTGAATCGTAATCGTCTGGGGCAGACCGGACACCATATCGCGCCCGCGAATATCCATCGTCTCGTTGCGGCCTCTCGGGTATACGGTTCCGATCTTGATTTTGATATCTTCCGATGTCCGCTCGCCGATCAACAGCTTGTACTTATTTTTGATATACTTCGAGATCGCGATATCGAACTTGTCTCCCGCAATTTTGATGGAGGAAGACGTTACGATATCGCCCATTGACAGAACGGCCACATCCGTTGTGCCGCCTCCGATATCTACAACCATATTGCCGTACGGCTGGTAAATGTCCATGCCCGCCCCGATTGCGGCAGCCTTCGGCTCCTCTTCCATGAAAACTTCGCGCGCCCCGCTCCGCTCCGCCGCCTCGCGAATCGCCTTCTGTTCTACGGAAGTAATGTTCGTAGGCGCACAAATGAGAATACGAGGATGGCTGTACCAGCGTTTTCCCCCTACTTTGCCTATAAAATACTTCAGCATTTGCTCCGTCACTTCGAAATCGGCAATAACGCCGTCCTTAAGCGGGCGAATTGCGACGATATTGCCCGGAGTCCGTCCGACCATGCGTCTGGCCTCTTCGCCGACGGCCAGCACCCGCTTCGTATCGCTCTCTATGGCCACTACCGAAGGCTCGTCCAATACGACGCCGCGCCCTTTGACGTGGATCAGCACGTTCGCCGTACCCAGGTCGATTCCAATATCTTTGCTTAACATGACGATTGTAGCCTCCTAAACTGCTTAAGCCCGTTCAGAGCCGAAATATCCATAGTCTCATTATAACGAAATTCGCCACAATGTCGACATTTCCTCTTTTATCTGTCCAGAATCGACATTACATTCATGTATGGTAAGCATCGCCCAAGGCGGCCCGAAAGAACGGTCCGCCCGGTACAACGCTGATATGGTTCATAAATTTTAGGATTTGCTGGCGACTAGTTCCGAGGTTCTGGGGTTTCTTGTTTTCCGGTATTTGATCTTCGTTGCTTCGCCGCCCCGCAAGTGGCGGATGGACTTGTGATATTCCAGGATATGCTTGACTTGGTTGGCCAGCTCCGGGTTAATCTCGGGCAGCCGCTCCGTCAGGTCCTTGTGCACCGTGCTCTTGGAAACACCGAACTCTTTGGCAATGGTGCGGACGGTATTGCGGGTTTCCACGATGCAAGTACCGATCTTGATCGTCCGCTCCTTGATGTAATCGTGCACTCCCCTCGCCTCCCTGCTCGAATTAGATTGGTACATTATATGAGGGGCATAACGTTATATTCTTGATGGACAAGGGAGGTTGGCCGATTTGGGGAAATTATTTCCCCGGAAATGTTTGCGGCGAGGATGGGGGATGGCTCCAAACTCTGCGACACTGCGGATTGGCTTGTGGGTCTCCGGCTTTCTTAAACTCGAGTTCCACTGAATACTCTTAAGCTGAGGGAACCGAGTTTAAAGGCGCACGCTTCGCTCTCCGACCCACAACCCATCCTCCGTTCTGCTCCGTATGGCGCCATCGACCCCACACCGCAAACATAAAAAAGCCACCCTCCCTTGTATCATGAACTGCACCCCGTCAAGTAGACAGCACAAAAAATAAAGATCTATGAAGCGGCCTTAGCC
>NZ_JBHLWN010000042.1:0-1735 GCF_042432825.1 Paenibacillus chartarius
CTTGCGTGTTGTTTTCTTGCGAAAACCTCTCACTCGTCATTCAGTTTTCAAGGAGCAATCTTAATGAAAGTGCCGGTGAAGGGACTCGAACCCCCACTCCCTCGCGAGAAACGGATTTTGAGTCCGTCGCGTCTGCCATTCCGCCACACCGGCTTAAAGTGGCGTGCCCTAAGAGATTCGAACTCCTGACCTTTTGATTCGTAGTCAAACGCTCTATCCGGCTGAGCTAAGGGCACACATATCATATGGCTTGTCTAACAAAGTGCCGGAGACCGGACTCGAACCGGTACGGTAGTCACCTACCGCAGGATTTTAAGTCCTGTGTGTCTGCCATTCCACCACTCCGGCTGGTGGTAAAAAAAAAGATGGAGGCGCCACCCAGACTCGAACTGGGGGTAAAGCTTTTGCAGAGCTCTGCCTTACCACTTGGCTATGGCGCCTTATTGATATGGAGCGGAAGACGGGAATCGAACCCGCGACCCTCGCCTTGGCAAGGCGATGCTCTACCGCTGAGCCACTTCCGCATAATAAACTGGGGATCTAGGATTCGAACCTAGGCATGACGGAGTCAAAGTCCGTTGCCTTACCGCTTGGCTAATCCCCAATAATTAATTATAGAGACTAAAGGGCGATCGAGGGGAATTGAACCCCCGAATGTCGGAGCCACAATCCGATGCGTTAGCCACTTCGCCACGACCGCCATGAAACGATACCGCTTAAATACAATGTGGCAGGGGCAGCAGGAATTGAACCCACACTAACGGTTTTGGAGACCGCTGTTCTACCTTTAAACTATGCCCCTATATGTGGTGGAGGCTGATGGATTCGAACCACCGAACTCGTACGAGAACAGATTTACAGTCTGCTGCGTTTGGCCACTTCGCTAAGCCTCCACAAATGGTGCCGCCGAGAGGAATTGAACCCCCAACCTACTGATTACAAGTCAGTTGCTCTGCCAATTGAGCTACAGCGGCATATTCAATTGTATGGTGGCTCGGGACGGAATCGAACCGCCGACACGAGGATTTTCAGTCCTCTGCTCTACCAACTGAGCTACCGAGCCATAAACATTCATAACCAATCAAATGGCGGAGCCGACGGGATTCGAACCCGCGGTCTCCTGCGTGACAGGCAGGCATGTTAGGCCTCTACACCACGGCTCCACATTATGAATTGGTTGCGGGGGCAGGATTTGAACCTGCGGCCTTCGGGTTATGAGCCCGACGAGCTACCGGGCTGCTCCACCCCGCGTCGTAAATATGGTGGGCGCTGACGGGATCGAACCGCCGACCCTCTGCTTGTAAGGCAGATGCTCTCCCAGCTGAGCTAAGCGCCCTTATTGGTGACCCGTAGGGGATTCGAACCCCTGTTACCTCCGTGAAAGGGAGGTGTCTTAACCCCTTGACCAACGGGCCTTATATTAGTGGCGGAGAGAGAGGGATTCGAACCCTCGAGACGCTTGTGACGTCTACACGATTTCCAATCGTGCTCCTTCGGCCTCTCGGACACCTCTCCGTGGCTCCCCGAACAGGACTCGAACCTGTGACAACTCGATTAACAGTCGAGTGCTCTACCAACTGAGCTATCAGGGAATACTGCGTTATTATATTCTAAATGATTAAGTAACGCAACAGGGAGTTGCACCCTGAAAACTAGATACGAAACATTGCGCGCAGATTTCATTTGGGTTGTTTATTTGGATAAGCCCTCGACCGATTAGTATTCGTCAGCTCCA
>NZ_JBHLWN010000043.1:0-61430 GCF_042432825.1 Paenibacillus chartarius
TTCTTCAGGAAGTATGCCTTGTTTCAGCCTCAAAAGCCCCCTTAACTCCGAGAGTCTATTTTATTCATAAACCGCTGTTAACGCTGGTGAAGAGCTTTCGGCGCATGGAAGGCGGAGATCTTGACTTTGCCGTCGAACACGAATCCAAAGACGAGTTCGGCTATTTATATGGACGATTTAATCAGATGGTCGCCAATCTGCGTTCGTTGATCGATCAAGTATACAGGCACAAAATCATGACCCAGCGGGCCGAGCTGAAACAGCTTCAATCCCAAATTAATCCCCATTTCCTATACAACAGCTTCTTTATTCTGAACACGATGGCGAAGACGGGGGATGTCGAACGGATTGAGGAATTCACGACCATGCTTGGCGAGTATTTCCGGTTCGTGACCCGGAACGCTTCGGACGAAGTATCGCTGAAGCAAGAAATTCACCACGCCCGGATGTACACGGAGATTCAGGAGCTTCGCTTTGCCCGGCGCATCCGTGTGCAGTTCGATTCCCTTCCGCAGGAAATGGAACAGATCGCGGTCCCCCGCTTGATCGTCCAGCCTATTATTGAAAACGCCTTCGAGCACAGCTTGGAGAAAATGAAACGTAACGGATGGATTGTCATTCGCTTCGAGAGCGAAGAGACGGAAATCCGTATCGTCGTGGAGGATAACGGTGCTAGCTTGACGGATGAGACGTTGCAGAGCATAGCGTACACCTTGGATAGCGGTGATGACCATACGGAGACGACAGCTTTGGTGAATATTCACCGACGCATGAAGATTACGTTCGGCGAAGATTACGGATTGCGGGTAAGCCGAAGCGAGCTCGGGGGGCTGAAGGTCATTCTTTCATTTCCCTTTACAGGTGGTGTTGTCTGTGATTAGACTGCTGATCGTCGATGATGAGGAAATTATTACGGAAGGACTCTTTGAAGTACTCAAGCAATTGAACCTCGGTCTTGATTTGTACAAAGCGTATTCCGGAGAAGAAGCACTTGAGCTGATGAATCGGACAAGAGTGGATATCGTGCTCTCCGATATACGGATGCCCGGTATGGATGGCTTAGAGCTCATGACCAACATACGGAGTCATTGGCCGCATTGCAAAATCGTGTTTTTAACCGGGTATAACGACTTTGATTATATATATCAGGCGATCCAAACACCGGGGGTTCGCTATCTCCTTAAAAGTGAGGGATACGATAAGATTATCAAGGCAGTAACCGGTGCCATTACGGAGCTGGAAAACAGCTTGAAGTTCCACAATTTGGTTAATCAATCCAGAGAAAAGCTAACTACGCTCGAAACGCTCGCCCAAGGCAACTATTTCCGGTATTTGCTGCAGGGGGAGCGAGCCGCGGAGCAGCTGGAGCGCGATTTCCGCCATTTGGGCATTGCGCTTGATCCAACGCTTCCCGTGCTTGTCGCGATCGGTAACCTGCAGCGTACGAACGGCATGCATCAGTCGTATGCCGAAAGTCAGGAGTATGCGCTCGCCGTTAAATTTTTGGCGGAGTCATTCCTGACGGAACGGACACAAAGTCTTGGCGTCATCGACCGCTATGGCGATCTGGTCTGGCTCATCCAACCGCAGCCAGGCCATGGAATGGATGCCGGCGACGCCTATCCCCGAGCGGTAACGTTCCTGGAAGGACAATTCGAGCTGATCCAGCAAGCTTCCAAAGATTCTTTGGGCCTGACGTTTGCCATCACGCTCTGCGCCGAACCTTGCGAGTGGAATCAGCTTTCCGCTGTTTACGACCGAATCCGCAGCCAGCAGCACATGCGGGCAGGCGACGGAGCACTGATGGTACAGACGGTCAATATGGAAACGATTGAGACAGCGGCCCTTTCACGATCGCTGAGGGAAAAGGCGGAGGCTTTGGCCGTCCATCTGGAAGGCGGAAGGAAAGAAGGATTTCTTGTTGTGCTGGAGGAGCTGGCCGCGCTCACTTTCGACGATCATCGAAATCGGTCCCCCTTTCTCCTGGAGCTCTATTATACAATCGCACTCTTGCTGCTATCCTACATCAATCGCTGGGAGCTGCATGATAAGGTCGGGACAAAAGGACTCATGCAAAGAGACATGCATGCCTCCTGGACAGAAAGCTTCGATTATTTGAAACAGATTGCGGAGTCGTTGTTCGAGCTCCGTTCGTGCGGTGAAAAAAACAGGGCGGCCGCAGCGATCGGGAAGATCCGTTCCTTTATTGAGGCACATATCGGCGAGGATTTGTCTCTCGTGCGTCTAGCCGGTGTGATCCATTTCAATCCCTCTTATTTGTCGCGGCTGTTCAAGCAGGAATGCGGCGTCAATCTATCCGATTATATCGATGAAGTGCGGATGGAGAAAGCCAAAGAATTGCTGAAACAAGACGAACTGAAGATTGCGGAGGTAGGCGCACGGCTGGGGTATGAAACCCACCATTCATTTACTCGATTTTTCAAAAAATTAACCGGGTTGACACCGCTTGAATATCGGGAAAGCTTAAGGAAATAGGAAGAATGTAACATTTTTCAAAAAGTATCCGAAAGAGTACTTTTTCTCCAATTTCATGTGTGATACCATTTCAGTAGGTGCAGTAAGGAGGCTACGATTGTGGTTCATTCTATCCGTCTTTATCAAGAAGAAGACCAGTCAGCTCTAGTGGAAATCTGGTATCACGCTGTATTGCAAACCCATACATTTTTAAAAGAAGAAGATTTCAATTTTTATTACCAATTGGTCCGGGGCGGCGCCTTGAACGAGGTCGAAAAGTGGATTTATTGCGATAACGAGAAGCGCCCGTTAGGGTTCATCGGGGTGGATGGCAGCAAGGTTGAAATGCTATTCGTCAGTCCGGGCCACCATGGACGAGGAATTGGTACTCGCTTGCTCCGGCACGCACAACAAGTGAAGGGGCTGCATCTCCAAGTTGACGTGAATGAGCAGAATGAACAAGCAGTCCGCTTCTACACCCGATATGGTTTCGCTCCGGAAGGACGTTCTGCAGTGGATGCTTCGGGGCGGCCTTATCCTTTAATCCATATGGCTATCAAATAGAAGCAGGGTGTTCTATAAAAGAATAAACGACGTGAAAAGGCGAGCGTATCTCTTGTCAACGGAGAGCGTTCGCCTTCAAGTGCATGCGGGATATTCGTATCGCTGCACCGGTTTGAAGGTAATCGCAGAGCTTACATTGCTCAGGTCTTCGTATGAAATTTGGTTGGTGAGATGATGGATCAAGATTGTAAGCAAAGCCTAGTCGAGCGAGAGCTCCGCTTTATCGTCGGTCGTGAGCGGGAACTTGACAGCTTTGAGAAAATGCTTCGTACTATGCAGCAGGACAGCACACTCAGACTGCTTCATCTTTACGGTACCGGCGGGGTAGGCAAAAGCACTTTTTTACGTTTGTGCCGGCAAAAAGCGCAGCAATCCGGAGCCCGGTACTTTCAACTGGACAGCCGGGATTTTAACCATTCCGAGCGCGGGTTTGGCATGGCTCTGCTGCCTCAGTTGGGTGTGAATCCCCAGCCTGTTTGCGATCCGATCCGGTTGTCCGTAGACCAATTGGCCCGGCACGCGGATAATAACGAATGCCCTATTGTCCTGGCAATCGATACATTTGAAGAGATGCAGGATATGGAAAACTGGCTGCGGGACCGCTTCATCCCGATGCTTCCGCCTCGAATGCTGATTCTCACAGCGGGTCGGCACCCGCTAAGAGGAGGATGGCTGCTTTCGCCGGTTTGGCGGGAACGGACTCAACAGCTGCCGCTAACCGAGCTTCACCATGAGGCGTGCACCGAATATCTCACCATGTGCGGTATTACGGACGAGCTGCTCAAAGAAAAAATATGGCGCCGCACCAATGGCCATCCGTTGGCCATGTCGTTAGCCGCTGCATCATATGCGCAAATGCCGCATGCCAATGCTCTCGATGCGTCGGATTGGTTTGATCAGCTGGCTTCCTTATGGCTGCAAGAGGTACGGGATCGGGAGCTCATTCGTTTTATCGAAGCGGCATCGGTCATGCGGGTATTTGATCAAGAGAAGCTTTCCTCCATTATGAAGGAAGAGCTTTCCCCGGACCTGTTCGATCGTCTTGTGGCCTTATCGTTCGTTCGGCGTACGGAGCGGGGATGGCAAATGCACGATCAGATGCGCGAGTCGATGCTTGTCCGATTGAAAGCACGAATGCCCAAGCGGTATCGGGATCTCATGACGAGCTGCGCGCTTTATTATGCGAAGGCCATTCTCGAGAGCGCCGACCGAAGTACAATGGATTGGGAAGTCGGCGAATTGTTCCGTTATGCGGATGTCGATGTTCTGCGTGCGCTCACTTCGGATGATGATCGCCGTTATTATTGGGAAGCGGTGACGGAAACGACGCTTCGCGATGCGACGGCTTACGCCCAATGGCGGGAGAGCAACACGGATCCGGTGTCGGGAATCCATGTCGACCCGATTACGGGGAAGTCCTTTCGTATCGAATATACGGCGGAGCAAGTAAGGTTCAACGCGGCGCCTTTGGACTTGGAGGTGCTGTACAAGCTTGAGCCTATGTCGCTTAGGCTGCTTCGGGATGAAGAGGACAAAGCTTGCGCTCTTGCCATATGTATCCCGATTCACGCAGGTACGATGACCTGGCTGCAGACGGATCCGCTCTTCACGCCTTATCTGCATACGCTAACGGAAACAGAGCGGTGCCTGTTAGCAGCGCCGAGTGAGCGTCCGGCTGGCTGGTTCCTTCGCTCTATAGACTTTGCCGATATTCTGAATCCGATGATTCGGACAGCGGGGATCCGCCTTATATATTCTTACTTATGCAGGGGAGGCATCTTGGTTACGACGCCGTACGACAGCGAGATCGGCCGTCAGTCGTATACCGCCTTTGGCTTTAGCCCGGTCGAAGGAGCTACTCACTGCCATCACGACGGCCGGACCCCATCGCCGACCTACGTGCTCGATACAAGAGGCGACAAGCTCCCTGAATTTATCAACCGGTTATTTCAACGCACAGGGATGGAATTGAAGCTGGAAGGCTATTCGAATAGCCTTCCTCACTCCGGCGAGCCGCTTTCGCTCACGCTCTTGAGTAACCGCGAACGCGAGGTAGCGCTGGAAGCTGCAGCCGGTTATTCCAACGTAGAAATTTCCGAACGGTTATATATTAGCGAATCTACGGTCAAGAAACATCTGAAATCGATTTACATCAAGCTTGAAATTCGCAACCGCTCGCAATTAACGGCAAAATTAATGAGTAAGCGCGGAATCGTACCCGAAAGAATACCTTCTGTTTGGAACGAATACCCGAAAGGGCCATAGTCAGCTTTCTTCTGCTCGCTTACGATAAGAGTTGTGCACGAAAAAGCGCTTGGTAAAGGAGAACAACGTATGGCGGACGTATATGCATTGGAAATTTCACTTACTCATGAAGGAGGGCATCAACATATTTATCCGGTGTTAATCAAAGACGATCAAGACACGGTTCTCGTAGATTGCGGTTATCCGCATTTTATCATTCAGCTGCAAGAGGCGGCAGAGCGTTACGGCTGTAAGCTGGACGCTGTAAATAAAATGATCGTGACCCATCACGATATTGACCATATGGGTTGTCTTGCCGCTTTCAAACGAGCTTATCCGCATATCGAGATCATCGCTCATGAGCTGGAAATCCCTTATATAAGCGGCTTGAAAAAGTCGCTGCGCCTTGAACAAGCGGAATCCACGCTTAGCCAGATGCCGGACGAGGCGAAGGCTCATGCCGAGCAATTCATTGCAATGCTTCGCTCGATCGAACCGGCTGCCGTCGATAAAGCGGTGACCCATGCCGAGCGGCTCCCATGGTGCGGAGGAATTGAAATCATTCACACCCCCGGTCATATGCCAGGTCACATTTCGCTCTATCTGTCGTCCAGTAAAACCTTGATCGCCGGAGATGTTGTCGTTATTGAGGACGGAAGACTGGAGATTGCCAACCCCCAATACACCCTGGATATGGAAGAAGCCGTACGGTCGGTCCGCTTGCTCCTTGAATACGATATCGATCGGCTGATTTGCTATCATGGAGGGCTGTTCGAAGGAAATATCCGGGAAGCGCTTGGGGAGCTCATCGTTCGTTATGCGAGTCAGAAATCAATTATAGAAAAGGAACTGCATTAAAGTTGAGTATACGAACAGTGATACGTTTTTTAGCTGTATGCAGCATGATCGGCGGTTTTTTCAGGGCTGTGATGACGCCATTCGCTCTATTTCTGGGCCTGAACAGCATCCCGGAGCTGGTTACAGGTGTGCTAGGAACGATGTTTATGGGGATCGGCATGTTCGGGCTTTACTTTCTGCACATCCGCCAAGCCGGGAAGCTTGGATTCGCGGCCTTTGCCATTCATTCTTTTGCCAGCTTTCTGCTGATGGCGCTCGTATTCGAATCGCTAACCTTCCGGGTGTACGAGCCCGCAATGCTGGACTCCCCGACGCCGCCGCTGCCGATCGCAATTGCGGGGATGACGTCTATGCCTCTGTTAATTCTTAGCATGATCCTGTTTCCGCTCTGTATCTTTCGGACGAATATATTTTCCAGGTTTCCCGCTGTACTGCTGCTTGCCACGCCGGTTCTGAATTTTATTCCGGCCGTATCCGATTTTGGACCGTTGCTATGGGGAGCTGCTTTTATCCTATTCGGCTCCGAGGCATGGAAACAGGCAGGTCAAATAACGCCATATAGGGGTAGCGAAGGAGCTGAACAGGTATGCTGAAATTGATCATCTTCGATCTGGACGGTACGATCGGCAATACATTGCCTCTTTGCATTGCCGCTTTCAAAAGGTCCATAGAGCCGCTTGCCGGCAGATCGTTAAGCAATCAGGAAATTATCGATACTTTCGGTCCATCCGAAGAAGGTACCGTCAATGCTCTGATCCCGGACAAATATGAGCAAGGAATTGCGGCTTACCTCGACCATTACCGCGAGCTGCATGGCATGTGTGCGGAACCGTTCGACGGAATTGTAGATATTCTTGATTTCGCAAAAAATAATGAGATACGGCTAGCTATGGTGACAGGGAAGGGAGAACACAGCACAAAGATTACTCTCGAAGTCTTTGGCATCGAAGCCTATTTCGATGCGATCGAGACCGGTTCGCCTTACGGTCCTCGAAAAGTAAACGGGATCAGGAGTGTAGTCGAACAGTTGGGAGTACTGCCTTCCGAAAGCGTATATATCGGCGATGCGCCAAGCGATATTTTGGCATCCAGAGAAGTTGGGGTACCGGTCCTATCGGCGGCTTGGGCGGAAACGGCTGAACTGGAGCAGCTAAAATCCTTGAAGCCCGATCGGATATTTACCTCCGTAGAGGAACTTAAAAAGTATGTACAGCAGGCCTGTGCCAAACCGTAAAATCAGGAAGAGCGCTGCCGCGGCACGATTGCACACAAATAAATTTGGTCATGATTGGGGCGATGTAAATGAATGGAATTGAAACAGACAGGCTTCGAATAAGGGAATATACAACAGAGGATCTTCCTTCGCTGCATACCCTGCTATCTGACCGGGAAACGATGAGCTTCTGGCCAAAACCATTTGATGATCAGCAATGTGAAAATTGGATGATTCATAGAGCCATAGAGAACTACCCAACCGGGTTTGGCAGATTTGCGATTGAACTGAAGGAAACCGGAACATTCATTGGGGATGCGGGACTTCTCAGCCTCGAGATCGATGGAGTGTTGGAAAACGACTTAGGCTATATCATTCATTCGCGATATTGGGGGCGCGGCTTTGGATATGAAGCGGCGGAAGCCGTCATGAAATATGGTTTCGAGCAGCTGAACTTACAACGGATATGCGCCAATATGCCCGCGAGCCATACAGCTTCAAGAAAAGTGGCTGAAAAGCTGGGCATGAAACTGGAGAAACAATTCTCGAATTCTAAAAATCGCGGCATATTGACGTGTCTGTTTGTAAAAGAGAAGGTCGAGAGGATTTAAACAAAGAATGAAAATAGCACCATTTTATATTATGCTGCCCGCTATCCTCTTAGGGATGCTTGCCATGATAGCTCATGGCGTAACATCACTGATTTGGTCACAAAATATATCGATTTGGCTGATAACCACGATGATATGTGCAGTGTATATCATACGCTCCAAGAAATCAGGTCTGCAAACAAGCATAAGCCAGATATGCATGGTAATCGTTCTGTTGCTATTTACTTTTTGGACCAGCGACTTGGAAGGCGTACATCGATGGGTGTCAGTTGGCCCAATAAATATACATGTCGCAAGCTTACTATTGCCTTTACTGATCATAAATCTCTATATACTTGCGGTTAACAAGCAAGAGCTTCTATTTATGGCGGTTACCATGATTACCATATTTCTATTGTTGCTCCAACCGGATGCAAGTCAAGTTAGTGCTTTTGGATGTGCAGCTGCCGCGCTTATGCTGAGAACATGCAAACTTCGTAAAGGGATGATACTTACTCTAGCCTTAATCATTACGGCGATCGTGCTTGCATGGATGAACCTTGATCATCTCGGTCCCGTCTCCTACGTAGAAGATATATTGGATTTGGTTGCGGATATGGGGGTAATCTGGCTAGTACTCGGAGTTGCTGCTCAAATTTTATTGTTATATCCGTTTGCCAAATATGCTAAAGAAAGCCCTGTCTTCTTTGCGATAGGAGTTTATTATCTTATTACGCTGATAAGCACCTTTTTCGGACACTTCCCAATGCCAATCATGGGGTATGGAATTTCTCCAATTATCGGTTATTCCATTGCGATTGCCTGGATATACAAAAATAAAGAGAATATTGGGGTCATTCGAGTTTTATAAGAGCGAAACGGTGAAGGGGGGAAACCCTCTTCTTTTTTCTGTATTAGAAGCAGCGTCGGCGTTATTTCTGAAAGAAAAGATTGTAAACGGAACAAAGTGGCTTTTACGAAAAGAGAAAAACAGGTATAATCATCTGGAGAGATTTTTATTGATATCGTTGATTCATCAAGTTGTCAGATAACCTGATCACATGATATGAAGGTAGAGCCGAAAGTGAGGAGAGTTATTTTATGAGAGTATCGTTATTTGTTACTTGTTTAGTCGACATGTTCCAGACCAATGTCGGAAAATCCACCGTGGAATTGCTGGAACGCTTAGGCTGCGAAGTCGAATTTCCGGAATCCCAGGTATGCTGCGGACAGCCCGCCTACAACAGCGGATATGTCAAAGACACGATCGACGTCGCCAAAAATATGATCCGCACTTTTGAACATGCCGAATATGTAGTAACTCCCTCCGGTTCCTGTGCGACCATGTTCGTTGAGTATCCTCATCTATTTGAGGGAGATCCGGAATGGAAGAAGCGCGCTGAAGCCTTGGCCAATAAAACCTATGAACTCACGCAATTCATCGTCGAAGTGCTTAAAGTAACCGATGTAGGGGCCAAATTGCCCGGAAAAGCGACGTACCATACTTCTTGTCATATGACCCGTTTGTTGGGCGTCAAGGATGCTCCTTTTGCTCTGCTGAATCAAGTGAAAGGTTTAGAGGTTGTACCGCTTCCCAATGCCCAAAACTGCTGCGGCTTCGGAGGCACGTTCTCTGTGAAGATGACCCCGATCTCCGAGCAAATGGTGGATGAGAAAGTGGAATGTGTGATGAAGACGGATGCCGACTATTTGATCGGCGCGGACTGCGGATGCCTGCTGAATATCGGCGGTCGATCGGAACGGCTCGGGAAGAACGTGAAAGTCATGCATATTGCCGAAGTCCTGAACAGCAGATAAGGAGAATGTAAACCATGTCCATGAAAACAAGTGAAAAGAAGTTTAAAGAACGGATGGATGACGGGATTCATGACGAGGTGATGCGCCGCTCGGTATCGTCCGCACAAGAGCGGCTTTTTACGCGGAAATTGACGGCAGCCGAAGAGCTTGGTAACTGGGAGCAGTGGCGCGACCTCGGCGAACAGATCCGTCAGCATACGCTAGAGAACCTGGATTATTATTTGATGCAGCTCAGCGATAATGTTGCCAAGCGAGGAGGCCATGTCTTTTTCGCCAAGACGAAAGAGGAAGCCGCGCAATATATTCAGGAAGTTGCGGAACGAAAGCAAGCGAAGAAGGTCGTGAAATCGAAATCGATGGTCACGGAAGAAATCAATATGAATCAGGCGCTGGAAGCGATCGGCTGTGAGGTTGTGGAAAGCGATCTTGGCGAATATATTCTTCAGATCGATGATCATGACCCGCCTTCACACATTGTTGCTCCTGCACTTCATAAGAATAAGGAACAAATCCGTGACGTATTTAAGGAAAAGCTGGGGTACGGGAAAACCGAGGATCCTTATGAAATGACGAAGTTTGTTCGTAACATCTTGCGCGAGAAATTCATGGAGGCGGAGATCGGGGTTACGGGCTGCAATTTCGCGGTGGCGAATACGGGTTCGCTTTGCTTGGTGACCAATGAAGGGAACGCGGATCTTGTCATGGCGATTCCGAAAACCCAGATTGCCGTTATGGGAATGGAACGTCTCGTGCCTACAATGGAAGAGCTGGATGTTCTGGTCGGTCTGTTGTGCCGCAGTGCGGTAGGCCAGAAACTGACCAGTTATATTACGGTTGCCGGTCCTATCGCCGAAGGAGAAGGAGATGGGCCGGAGGAGTTTCATTTAGTCATCGTGGACAATGGCCGGTCCGAGATCCTGGGATCGGAGTTCAGATCCGTTCTGCAATGCATTCGCTGCGCGGCATGCATTAACGTCTGTCCGGTTTATCGCCATATCGGAGGACATTCGTATGGTTCCATTTATCCGGGTCCTATTGGTGCGGTATTAACTCCGCTCCTGGGCGGCTATGACGATTATAAAGAGCTGCCGTATGCCTCGAGCTTATGCGGAGCGTGTACGGAGGCTTGCCCGGTAAAAATTCCGCTTCATAATTTGCTGCTCAAGCATCGCCAAGTGATTGTAGAAAAAGAAGGCCGTGCGCCTTTAGCGGAAAAATTGGCGATGAAAATGTTTAGTATGGGCGCGTCTTCCGCGGCCATGTACCGCATGGGCTCCAAGCTTGCACCTTCGGCACTGAGTCCCTTTACATCGGGCGACCGCGTCTCCAAAGGGGTAGGACCCTTGAAAAACTGGACGGAAATTCGGGAGTTCCCCGCACCGAGTAAAGAAAGATTCCGGGATTGGTTTAAAAATCATAACCAAGGGGGAGAGTAATCATGCCGGGGACAATCCAGAATAGAGATTCCTTTCTAAACGATATAGCAAGCAAGCTTGGGCGTGAACGGAAGACAAGCGGTGTCACGCGCCCCGAATGGAAGCATGACGTCAACTGGGACGTCCTTGCGAACTGCAGCAGCGATGAACTTGTGGAAGTGTTTAAGCAGCACTGTAACAAGATTCATACGACGGTTATTGAAACCTCTAAAGCCCAATTGTCCGAAGTTCTCAAGCAGCTTGTTGCCGATAATGGCGGCGGGCCGGTTATTGCTTCTCAAGATCCGCGATTTGAAGAATATGGCTTAACAGCGCTGCTTCAGCAGGAATGGCCGGAAGAAAATATTGATGTTTATCAATGGGATGCAGCGAAGAAGGAAGAGAACTTTCACATTGCGGAAAAGGCCAATTTCGGCATTGTATTTAGCGATTATACGCTGGCGGAATCCGGAACGATCGTGGTTAAGACCCGGGAAGGACAGGGGCGTGCGCTTCATTTCTTGCCAACCATCTATGTAGCGATAATCCCGCGGGAGACGATTGTGCCTCGTATCACTCAGGCAGTCCATGACATGAATAAGCAGGTTGAGTTGGGGAATGCAGTTCCCTCATGCATAAACTTTATTTCGGGACCGAGTAATTCCGCGGATATCGAAATGAATCTCGTCGTAGGAGTTCATGGGCCGCTAAAAGCGTTTTACCTTATTGTTTAATAGCTAATCGCGATTACAGAGGCATGCTTTCCTTGTCGGAGGGCATGTCTTTGTGCCGTTCGGTTGAAAAAACGAATGTATCCAAACTTTACAGCCATGAGTTAACGTTCAGGAGCTACAATAGGAGAAAAAGCTGAAAGAGGAGATGTTTCGATGCGCGCGGACCACAGGGGAATCGTTTTGATCACCGGAATTATGGCCAGCGGAAAGTCGACGGTGGCGCAGCTGCTTTCCGAACGGTTCAAGCAGTCAGTCCACATCCGGGGGGATCTGTTTCGGAGAATGATCGTCAACAACAGGAAGGAGGTACGGCCGGAAGCGGAACAGGAGGAGCTGGATCAGCTTCGTCTCCGGTATCGGTTAGCCGCACATTGTGCGGATGCTTACTGCGAAGCAGGCTTCACCGTCGTTGTTCAGGACGTTGTGATAGGCCCGATGTTGAACGATTTTATTGCCGCAGTTCATCAACGCCCTCTGTATGTCGTGGTCCTTTGTCCCCGTCCGTCTGTTGTCGATTCCAGGGAAGCTTCCCGCCCTAAGAAAGGGTACGGCATCTGGACTGTCGAAGGCTTGGACAGCGTGCTGCGAAACGAGACGCCCCGAATCGGGATGTGGCTGGACTCATCGGAGTTAACTCCGGAAGAAACCGTCCACCGCATCTGGACGGAAATGCAGGAGAAGGCGCTGATCGAATCGATGTAAAGACGAAAGCGCACGGTTCTTGTATACTAAGAAGCAATATCAGATTGAAATAAGGTGGAGTACAGATGGATAGGATCGACAAACCGTGCTGTGCAGCGAGAAGAACTGCAGCCGAACAAACAGCCGTGCAGCGGCAGCTCCCATTGGCGATGCGCAGTAAAGATCCGCTTGAAGGCATGGTATATATCCCCGGCGGGACGTTCCTGATGGGCACCGATGATGAGGAGGGCTTTCCGAATGACGGGGAGGGCCCGGTCCACCAAGTGACCTTACAGCCCTTCTATATCGATCCTTGTGCCGTCACGAACCGCGAATTTGCCGCATTCGTCGAGGAAACCGGGTACAAGACGGATGCGGAAACGTACGGCTGGTCGTTCGTGTTCCATCTGTTCGTCTCTTCGTCCGTTGGGGAGCGGGTGACTTCCGTCGTGGAAGGGTCTCCCTGGTGGTGGAACGTGGAAGGGGCGTACTGGAAGCAGCCGGAGGGCCCGGATTCTCATCTCGACGGAAGGATGGATCACCCGGTCGTTCATGTCTCGTGGAACGACGCGGCGGCGTACTGCCGATGGGCGGGCAAACGCCTGCTTACGGAAGCCGAATGGGAATTTGCCGCGCGCGGTGGGCTTGTGCAGAAACGGTATCCATGGGGCGATCTGTTGAAGCCGGACGGCGAGCACCGCTGCAACATTTGGCAGGGCAAGTTTCCGGTGAAAAACAGCTTGAGCGACGGCTACGCCGGTACGGCTCCCGTCCGCACCTATGAACCGAATGGGTTCGGTCTGTACAATATGTCGGGGAACGTGTGGGAGTGGTGCGCCGACTGGTTCTCGAAGACCTATTACGCCGAATCGCCGGAGAGCGACCCGAAGGGCCCGAGCGCAGGGCAGTCGCGGGTCATGCGGGGCGGCTCGTATTTGTGCCATAAGTCGTACTGCAATCGGTATCGGGTCGCGGCGCGAAGCTCCAATACCCCGGACAGCTCCACCGGGAACATCGGGTTCCGCTGTGCCGCGGACGTTCCGTCCGAACGATCGACGCCTGAAAAATAAAGGTTGACGGCTTCAGTCGGACTTGCTACAATAAATCCAATTAAACAGCTAGGAATTAAGGCATTATCGAATAGCCTTGTTGACCGGCCAACCGGAGACACGCGAAGCAATCAGCGCGTAGTCTCCTTTTTTTTATGTCTTTTTCGGTACTGTACCGGAAAAGTTTCGAAGAAGGGGGAGGCATGAGCCGATTTCAGGAAAGGAGGCATGGCGGTGAATATACGCAAAATCGCCGAGCTGTGCGGCGTCTCCGTCTCGACGGTATCGCGCATCTTGAACAACAAGCCCGACGTCAACGCCGAAACAAGAAACAAAGTTATTCGGCTGATGAACGAGCATGGATTTCAGCCGACAATCGTGGCGAACCGTCAGGACACGATTGGGGTCATTACGCCGACGATTTCATTCCCGGAATATATGGGCGAATTGATGAACGGCATGATGGAAACCGCTTATTCGCTCGATATGCTTCTGACGCTGATTCCTTATGCGGGCAAAGCGCTGAATGAGACGAACGACCTTGCCCACTTTTGCCGTTCGAACGGGCTGAAGGGGCTGCTCGTCATCAATCCCCCGCTGAATTCGCAGCTGCCGGAAGCGCTTGTCCGAAACCGGATTCCGCACACGATATTGGCGGCCTCTTATCCGCATACCGAGGTGTCGTGGGTCGATATCGACAATGCGGGCGGCAGCCGGGCTGCGGTGGAGCACCTCATCGCACTCGGTCACCGGCGTATCGCGCTGTTTCACGCTCCTATTCTTCACCCGTGCGATGTAGACCGGGTACAAGGCTACAATAATGCGTTGAAGGATGCGGGAATTGCGCCTAACCCTGCCTTGGTATACGAATTGGACGCGGAGGCGGACCGGCTTCATGAAACGCTAAAGAAGGTATGGAAGGAAGAGCGGCCGACAGCGATGTTCTGCACGACTTACCGGGGGACGCTTGCGGTCAGCTCCGAGCTGCAGCGCTTGGGGATTAAGGTTCCTGACGATGTGTCCGTCGCGGGCTTCGGAGATTACGCGGTGTCGCCGCTGATGAATCCTCCGATGACGACGGTTCATCAGCCGATCTCCGGCATCGGGAAAGCGGCGGTGCAGCAATTCGAGCGGCTGCTGCAGCGGGAGTCATACGAGCCGGTCCAGACGGTGCTGCCGGCCCGGCTCATCGTACGCGATTCCACGAAGGAGGTGAAGATATGAGCAGTAACCCGCTGCTTCGCAAAATATGGAAATCTAAGCATGCCTATTTGTTTCTGCTGCCGGTGTTCGCTGTGCTGGGTACTTTTAAGTACGGGCCGTTTCTGGTTGCGCTGCAGAAATCGCTCTTCGAGTGGAATGGAGCGAATATCGACCGGTTCGTCGGTATCGCCAATTTCGTAAGGGTCGCCGGCGATGCATCCTTCCTCGGCTCGATCCGCAATGTGGGGATCCTGGCCGGGGGCGCACTTGTCGCGCATTTGACGTTTCCATTGCTGGCGGCGCTGCTTGTGTTCCATATTCGACGGAAGCGGCTTGCGGAATGGGCCCGCGTGCTGTTCATCCTGCCGCTTATCGTTCCGTCCATCGTCGTTATCAAGATTTGGACATGGATTTACGCCGGGCAGAACGGCTTGCTCAACGCGCTGTTGAAGCTGCTCGGGCTGGGCGGCCTCACGCACAGCTGGCTGGGAGAGAGCGCGACATCGATCTGGGCGCTCGTCTTCTACAACTTCCCGTGGATCGGCGGCATTTATTTTCTGATCTATTTGGCCGGACTGATGACGATTCCGTCGGAGCTGTTCGAAAGCGGCAGCCTCGACGGGATGAACGTATGGCAGCGGCTCGTTCACCTGGAGCTGCCGCTGATTCGCAGCCAAGTCCGGCTTGTCGTAATGCTCGTGCTGATCGGCCAGCTGCAAAATTTCGAGCTGCCGCTCATCCTGACCGGCGGCGGTCCGGGCGAATCGTCGCTGACGCCGGCGCTCTACTTGTACGACCGGGCGTTCACGTTCAACGAGATGGGCTATGCGTCGGCCCTAGGCATCGTGCTGTTCGCCGCTATTTTGCTGCTGACGATATTCGTCCAGAAGGCGCTCAAGCCGACGGAGACGATGGATTAAGGAGGGAAGCCTTATGGCAAGCAAAATTACGCTCAAGGGAACGGTTCATTACGCGGTGCTGGCGCTTCTGCTGCTGGCAACGGTTTATCCCTTCTACATGACAATTATCAATTCATTTAAGCACCGGATGGACTTTCTGCGAAATTTCTGGGGGCTGCCGCAGCAATATTTTCTCGATAACTATGTCACTGCGGGCGGATACTTGCTGCCGTATATGGCGAATTCGGCGATCGTCACGGTCGGGATCGTACTAGTTGTACTCCTCCTGTCGTCCATGGCGGCCTTCTCCTTCGCTGTATATGATTTTCCGGGCAAGGGCTGGCTGTACGTGCTTGTGATTATGCTGATGATGATTCCCGGGTTCCTGCTGCTCGTGCCGCAATTCGTGCTGGTGAAGTCGCTTGGCCTGCTCAACACCTTTGCCGGACAAATACTGCCGCCGGCGGCCGTCGGCTCCTCGATGGGGACGATGCTGATCCGGGAGTTTCTCGCCGGCTTGCCGAAGGGGCTGTTTGAATCGGCGGAGCTTGACGGAGCGGGCCCGTGGAGAGTGTTCGCCAATATGGCGATGCCGCTGGCCAAGCCGATTATGTCCGTCGTCGGAATCCTTTCCGCCATTAACGGCTGGAACAATTACATCTGGCCGCTGGTTATCATTTCGGATGAGAGATTCAAACCGGTCATTCTCGTGCTTGGCAAAATATCGGGCACGGTGGAGCAGGGAGTTTCCCTGCAGCTCGCCGGTTACGTGATCGCCTCGATTCCATTCCTGATCTTGTTTCTGTTTGCCACGAAACCGTTCATCGCGGGATTAACCTCCGGCTCCATGAAGGGGTAACGGAGAACCAACATACATCGTAAAGAGGAGAGAATACGACATGAACAAGAGCAAGTTCCGATCCGCGCTGGCTATCGCATCCGGCGTCGCTGTCCTGCTGGCGGGCTGCGCCCCCGGCGCAGCGCCAGGCAGTTCGCCTTCCGCCTCGACATCCGCATCGGGGGACCCCAACGGCGCGCAGGCCGGCAAGAAAGTCGTCATTGCGTTTGCAACGAGCAAGAACAAGCTGGAAGAAGACAATAAGGTGTACGAGAAGCTTATCCAAGACTATAACGCGAAGCCGGAGGGCAAGGCGGAGATCAGGCTGACGCTCGCCAACTGGGGCGATAACGGCACCGATCAGCGCACCTGGGTGACGACACAGCTGACCGGCAACAACGCGCCGGATTTGTTCCAGTCGAAATATTTATGGTCACAGGAGGATTTCGGCAAGGGACTGGTCGTGGACGTAACCGACTACCTGTCAAAGCCGAACCCGTATTCCGAAGGCGCCGTATGGCGCAGCACGCTGTCCGACACGATCCTCAAGAACATGTATGTACCCGGTACGGAGAAGCTGGCGGGGATCCCGACGTATTCCGGTACGATCCGGCTGTTCTACAACAAAGATTTATTCGCGAAAGCGGGCGTCACGACGCTGCCGGAGACCTGGAAAGACTTCATCGCCGTACAGGAGAAAATCCAAGCCGCCGGAATTACGCCGATGGCTGTCGGATTCGCCAAGCAGGGCGGCGACCGTCCGAACTGGATCACGCGGTACTTGTCCGACCAGACCGTCGAGCAGCTCGTTCCGCAAATGGATCTGGACAAAAATAATCTGATCGGCTCGAACGAAATCGTCGCTGCAATCGACGCGGGAACGATCGATTTTACGAAGGAGCCTTGGAAGAGCGTATTCCCAATCCTGAAGGATTGGTCGCGCTTCTGGCCGAAGGGCTTTAACGGCATCACCGTCGACGACGCGAACGATATGTTTATCCGTGGCGATGCGGCGATGACGCTCAACACGCCGGATTTCACCAAGCAGCTGCAGGGCATGAACGTCGGCGTTATCCGCGTGCCGTATTTGACGAAGGAGACGCACCCGATGGCGGAGGGCAAATACTACGAGGTCGCTTCGGGCAACCCGGACGGCGTGTACGTCATGCCGAAGACGCTGGCCCCGGAGAAGCAGGAGGCGGCGATCGATTTCCTGATGTATATGACGTCGCCGCCGGTGCAGGAGCAGATTGCGGAAAAAATTTATCGCGTCTCCGTACTCAAGTCGGCTAAATTTCCGGACAATATTAAGCAGTTCCTGGCCGTCAACGAGCCGTTCAAGATGAACCTGTTCGGTCCGGCTTTCAGCAAAAATTTATACGATACGTTCGGCAAGGACGGACAGCTTTATTTGGACGGCAGCCTGCCATTGGATGCGTTCCTCGCGAAAATGAACCAGGTGGCGAAGCAGGAAGCGGCGTCGCTGAAAGCGTCGCAGGGCTGGAACGAGCAGAACGGCTACGGCACGAAAAAATAACCGCCCTTAAGGGCGTCTGAGGTGATGTTATGACGACAGAACAGCGACCGAATGTCATCGTATTCTTTACCGATCAACAGCGCTGGGATACAACGGGCGTTCACGGCAACCCGCTGGGCCTTACGCCGAACTTCGACCGGATGGCGCTGGAGGGAACGCATGCGTCCCATTCCTTCACATGCCAGCCGGTGTGCGGACCGGCTCGCTCGTGCCTGCAAACCGGCAAATATGCGACGACAACAGGATGCTACCGGAACGGGATTCCGCTGCCGGATGATCATAAGACGCTGGCGCATTATTTTGCCGAGGCAGGGTATAAGACGGGATATATCGGCAAGTGGCACCTGGCCGGGGAAGAGCCGGTCCCGGCGGAGCAGCGGGGCGGCTACGATTACTGGCTCGCATCCAATCTGCTCGAATTCACCTCGGATTCGTACGACACGGTCATGTACAACGGCGATAATGAGGCGGTGAAGCTGCCGGGCTACCGCGTCGATGCGATGACGGATGCGGCCATCCGATATATCGACCGCCATCGGAACGATCCGTTCTTTCTCTTCCTGTCATACATTGAGCCGCATCACCAGAATCATCTTGATAACTACCCGGCACCATATGGCTATGAAGGGATGTATACCGGCAAATGGTCGCCGCCCGATCTGGCGGCGCTCGTCGGCAGCGCTCCGCAGCACCTCGGCGGTTATTACGGCATGGTCAAGCGGCTCGACGAGGCGCTTGGCCGGCTGATGGACGCCGTACGCAGCTTGAAGCTGTCGGACAACACGATCATCATGTTCACGTCGGACCACGGCTGTCACTTCAAAACCCGTAACAGCGAATACAAGCGCTCCTGCCACGACAGCTCGCTGCGGGTACCGACCGCATTCATCGGACCGGGCTTCACGGGGGGAGGCAGATTGCAGCGGCTCGTCTCGCTGATCGACCTGCCGCCGACGCTGCTGGATGCGGCCGGGATTCCGGTGCCGGCATCGATGGAAGGACATTCGCTGCTGCCGGCGGTCCGCAAGGAGAAAGAAGACCGGCCAGACGACGTGTTCGTGCAGATCAGCGAGACACAGGTCGGCCGAGCCCTGCGTACACCGCGCTGGAAGTACAGCGTATCGGCGCCGGAGAAGCACGGCTGGGACGATTCGGCATCCGCTACGTATACGGAGGAATTCCTCTACGACCTCGAGGCCGATCCTTACGAGCTGACCAATCTGATTGGGCTTGATGCGTACGAAGTTGTCGTCAGGAAGCTGCGCGAAAGGCTGGTGGAGCGTATTCGCAGCGTAGAGGGCTATGCGCCTGCAATCGTTCCCGCCGAGTCCAAAGGCTCCTTCCAGCGCAGGGTCGCGATACGAGAAGCGAATTGATAACGGCGGGGACTTTGATGGGTTTCGCCGCATAGGAGTGCCATGATACAAGGAACGGAGGCCAAGTGCCTCCGGTTTTTTTCATTAGCGAGTACACGTTCCCCAGCTTAGCACGAGGGTTCGAATTGATATTGTTGATCGTGATATAGAATTATTCTATTAGCAAATCGGTTGACGATCCAGAACAAGGATGATATAGTCGCTCTATATAGAAATCCTTACTAAACAAATAGGAATTTACGCAATTACACACAGCGTCTACTGGTTAACTGGAGACAAGATTTCACCGAAGTGTTGTTGAGCGCGGTGAAGCTCTTGTCTTTTTTTTGTAGAAAGGGATGAATTCGATGACGTCAACCGCCGGCAAGAGCGAAGTTTACGGCCGAATCGTGCTGGAGCCGGCTTATCGGCAAGCGCAGGCTCATCTGTTAGATCCGATGATCGCGATCCATAAGGCCCACCTCATCATGCTGCGCAGACAAGGCTTGATCGGGGAGCTTGATGCGAATAAATTGGCTGAGGCATTGCTTGCCGTTGATCGCGAGCACTATCGAAAGGGCGCTTATACGGGAGAATTCGAGGATCTCTTCTTCGAGATGGAGCACGAGCTTCTCTCTTCTGCCGGCGATGCGGCTGGGAATCTGCATATCGGTCGAAGCCGCAACGATATGGGAATCGCTTTGTACCGGATGGTGCTTCGGGAGAAAATATTGCAGACGATCGATTCCGCTTTAGGGTTGTATCGATCCTTACTGACTTTTGCCGCCGAACATGTGGACACGATCTATATTGCGCTTACCCATACTCAGCAGGCCCAGCCTACGACGATCGCCCACTATGCGTCGGCTGTAGCGTACTTCATCGAAAGGGATATCAAACGATTGCAAAGCTCCTATGACAGCTGCAATGTGAGCAGTCTCGGGGCTGCGGCATTAACGACGTCGGGCTACCCGCTCGATAGGGAATTTGTTGCGAGGCTGCTCGGCTTTTCCGGGATTATCGAGAATTCGTACGATGCCGTCAGCGGAGCCGATTATGCGGGGGAGGCGGCGGCGGCGGCCCAGATCGCCGCCGTGAACGCGGGGAGATTCGTCCAGGATCTGCTTCAGTGGTGTACGCAGGAGTTCGGTGTTCTGTGCTTAGCGGATGATTTTGTACAAATTAGTTCCATTATGCCGCAGAAGCGAAATCCCGTTGCACTCGAGCATGCCCGGTCGCTTCTTTCGTCATGTAAAGGCAATGCCCAAACCGTGTTTGCGATGATTCACAATACCCCATATGGGGATATCGTGGATACGGAGGACGATATGCAGCCTTATGTCTGGAAGAGTCTCGAGACGCTAGAAGCCGTCTATCGCTTGCTGGCAGCTATTATTGCTTCGGCGTCGGTTGACCGAGAAGCTTTGTCTCGGCGGGCGAAGACAAGCTTTGCCACGGTAACGGAGCTTGCGGATACGTTAGTGCGGACAGAAGGGCTATCTTTCCGCAAGGCCCACGAGGTGACGAGTAAAGTCGCGGCGCTTGGCGCCAAGGAAGCCAAGTCCGTACAGGACATCACGCTGCGCGAGGTAAACGATGCAGCGCTTGAGACCGTCGGACGAAAGCTTCAATTAACCGATGAACAGCTTGAGCGTGCGCTGGACCCGGAGCATTTCGTACGCATTCGCTCGCTTCCCGGCGGTCCTAGTCCGAGGGAAGTCGGCCGGGCGCTTGCGGATCAGGAACAGAGGCGGCAGACGCTTCAACAATGGCACGATGAGAGGCTGGGCACGATTCGCAACGCGGCGATGCAGCTGGATCATATTTTGGCATCATGGCTGGCAATGGCATAGCCGAGACAGGAGGAAACGCGATGTTTCAGAACCGGAATTTTAGCGTATTCGATATTCACGGGCATTTAGGCTTTCGGGAGCCGGCTAAGCCTAGAAAACCGCAGCATCCGCTGATCGGCAAGTATGCGGGCGAGCGGGCGGAACGCATGCGGCTGTCGTGGGATTTTCCTTCAACGGAAGATCAAGCGGAGGAGGCAAGCCGCCCTTTAATCGATCGGTGGTCCGATGAGCTCGATAAGTATGCCATCGGCGGCATCAATTTTTTGACCGCGCGAAACAACGAAGTTCTGGCTGAACAGATTGGCCAATATCCGAACAAATTTACCGGCTTTGCATCCCATCCCATTGAGGAGAAGGATGCGGCGAAACAGCTGAAGATCGCGGTGGATGAGCTTGGATTGCGCGGATATAAGCTGTTCGGTCCGCTCACGCCGGTTCCGTTCGAGGATCCGTCGCTTGAGCCGGTCTGGACGTTCGCGGCCGAGCGGCGCCTCCCCGTGCTGATCCATTTCGGACTGCTCGGCCACGCCGGAGGCATTGTGCATCATCCGAACATCAGCCCTTTAGCCATCTTTAACACGGCGCGCGAATATCCGGATATCCCGTTTATTATCCCGCATTTCGGAGCGGGATATTTCCAGGAGCTGCTGCATCTGTGCTGGAGCTGCCCGAATGTGTATGTCGACACGTCCGGCTCCAACCAATGGGTTCGCTGGATGCCCTACGAGCTCGATCTGGAGCGGCTGTTCCGCAAAACCTACGAGCTGATCGGTCCGGAACGAATCGTGTTCGGTACGGATGCGATGGGATTCCCGCGCGGTTATCCGTACCGGTATTTGCAGGACCAGGTTCGCGTATGCAGGGATTTGCGGTTCAGCGAATCCGACATCGAGCTCATCTTCGGCAACAATGCAAGGAAGCTGCTGCAACTGGAGACTCCATCCCATTTCTCTCAAGGAGATGATGACCATGAAACGCATTAACCAATCTTTCATCGTGCTGGTATCCTTGGCTGCCCTCATGTCCGGCTGCGCCGGAACGAGCAATACTGGAGCGACATCGGGCACAGCCGCAGGCACGGCTTCTCCCGGCGCTTCGACGACTCCCGCAGCTTCGGCTGCCAGCAGCGAGCCGGTTACGATTGAATATTGGCAGTATGAATTCGCCGCCAAGGTCGAACTGATCGATGCGCTGATCAAGGAATTCGAACAGAAGCACCCTAACATTAAAGTCAAGCAAACGAACTTTCCGTACGACCAGTACAATCAGAAGGTCGCTACGCTAGTTCCGGCAGGCAAGGGTCCCGATGTCATTAACCTGTACTACGGCTGGCTTCCGAAATACGTAGCCTCGGGGTACTTACAGCCGCTGCCCGTGAACAGCTT
This sequence comes from Paenibacillus chartarius, assembly GCF_042432825.1. Classification (NCBI taxonomy): domain Bacteria; kingdom Bacillati; phylum Bacillota; class Bacilli; order Caryophanales; family Paenibacillaceae; genus Paenibacillus; species Paenibacillus chartarius. Next base: position 22,712 of record NZ_JBHLWN010000043.1, read on the forward strand.
TCCGGCCGCCGATATCGAGAAGGAATTTTTCCCGTTCGTCAGCGCGGCGAAGCTGAACGGAAACTATTACGCCGTACCGACGGGAGTTCGGACGCTCGGTCTTTTCTATAACAAAGATTTGTTTGCAAAGTCGGGAATCGATAAGCCGCCGGCGACTTGGACGGAGCTGGTCGATACGGCCAAGAAGCTGACGGAAAAGGACGCGAACGGACAGTTCGTAACGGAAGGGCTTGCCTGGGAGCCGGGCGCTCAGCTTCACCACTGGTACCGTGACGGATTGGTTTATCAGGCCGGGGGCAAGGATACGAGCGACGATAAGCGGAAAGTGCTGTGGAAGGATTCTCCTGCCGGTCTGGAAGCCTTCCAGTATTTGCTCGATTTCGCCACGGTGCACAAAGTGGGAATCAACGGTTTTTACAATGACGATGCGAATGCGTTCAAAACCGGCCATGCTGCAATGAATATCGACGGTTCCTACCGGCTGGGTTCGCTGAAGAAGGACGCGCCGAACTTACATTACGCCATTGCTCCGCTTCCTTCTTACAAAGGAAAGTCGGCTCCGGCGTCGTTCTGGGCCAACGCGATTCCGAAGAACGTAACCGGCAAGAAGCTGGAAGCATCGGTGGAATTCCTTAAGTTCTTGACAAGTAAGGAAGTACAGGAACAATGGGTGGAGAAAACCGGTGAGCTGCCTGCCAAGAAAGAGGTGGCCTTACAGGATAAATATGTAAAGGATGAGAAGCTCGGGCCGTTCATTTCCCAGCTGGCGGACGGCAAGGCGCATTTCTTCGTCGACGAGACGCAAGAGCGGACGCTGTTTATCGATGCGGTCGATCAAGTGCTGATCAATCACGTTCCTGTGGAGCAAGCATTTGCGGATTTGGTCGGGAAGACACAGAAGCTGTATGACGAATATTGGGCCAAAGCGGGCTCGGCAAAATAAAAGCGCAGTCCGAAGGGGGAGGCAAGAAGAGGATGGAGGAGACCATCAAGCAAGTCGATATCGGGCGTAAGCAAGGACATACGGCCCCGAGGTTTACTATCGGTTACCATCGCAAGCGGTATTTGTTTATTTACGGCTGTCTGCTGCTCCCCCTTTTATTTTTCTTTACCGTTCGGGTCATTCCTATGCTGTATTCTTTCAATGTCAGTTTTCACCAGTGGGATATGCTCTCGGAGGAGAAGCCTTTCGTCGGGTTAGCCAATTACCGGGCCTTGTTTGAAGACGCGGTGTTTCTGACGGCAATTCGAAATACCGCCGTCTACGTTGTCTTGGGCGTTCTCGGTCAATTGGCCGCAGGTATGGCGATCGCGCTGCTGCTGCGGCGGATCGTCTTCCTGCGGGGATTTTTCCGGGCCGTATACTTCCTTCCATATATCACCAGCGTAGTTGCCGTCAGCTGGGTATTCCGCTGGATTCTCATGAAGAACGGGATCGCGAATTCCTGGCTGCTGGCATGGGGATTTGACGCTCAGCCGTTTCTGTACTCGACCACGCAGGCCATTTTTTTGATAACAGCCGTGATGGTGTGGCAACATATCGGATTTCAGATGCTGATCTTTTTGGCCGGACTCGATAACATTCCAGCCATCTATTACGACGCCGCTTCGATCGACGGAGCGGGGCGCTTTCGCACCTGGATTCACATTACGCTGCCTCTGCTCAATCCGGTCATCGTATTTTCGGTAGTCATGGCCACGATCGGCTTCCTGCAGTCGTTTACGCAGATACTCAATATGACGGCAGGGGGGCCGCTGAATTCAACGATATCGATCGTGCTGCACATTTATAATTCCGCCTTTAAGAGCTTCAATATGGGGTATGCCTCCGCCGGTTCGGTAGTCTTGTTCGTCATGATTCTGGCGCTGGTAGCGGTTCAGCTGAAGCTGGTGGAAAGAAAGGTGGAACACTGATGGGGACCCCGATTCGCATTTCTTTCGCCAGGTCGGCTCTGACCGCGGTTGGCTACGGGCTTCTCACGCTTGGCTTGACCGTTGTCGCCTTTCCTTTCCTATGGATGATCGCGACTTCATTGAAAGCGCCCGAGGATATGTTTTCGCTAAGCCTGATTCCGAAGAAGGTGCTTTGGAGCAATTATACCGATATATTTCGGCAGACCGAATATGGCGTTTGGTTCGTAAACAGCACGATCGTCGCGGTCCTGGCGACAGGCAGCGTGGCGGTGTTCGATACGATCGTCGGGTATATCGTGGCGAAGTTTTCCTTTGTCGGGAAACAGGCGATCTTTCTGTTCATCCTCAGCACACTGATGGTACCGACGGAGATGCTTATCATCCCGTGGTATTTGCTTTCGACGAATCTGGGCTGGGTGGATACGTATTGGGGGGTGCTGTTTCCCGGGCTCATTACCGGCTTCGGCATTTTTCTCATGAAGCAGTTCATGGAATCGATACCGTCCGAGCTGCTGGATGCGGCGCGGATCGACGGTTTGGGCGAGCTGGGGATTCTGGCGAAGATCGTCGTGCCGCTCACTCGCTCGGCGCTGGCAACGCTTTGCATATTAACGTTCTTAGGCAGTTGGAATGCGTTTATTTGGCCCTTGATCGTGACCCAATCCGACAATATGTATACCATACCGGTCGGGATGGCGTTCTTCTCCAGCGAAGCGAAGGACAGCAGCAACTGGATTCAAGTGATGACGGGGGCGACGCTTTCGGTGCTTCCGCTTATCGTGGTGTTTATTGTATTTCAAAAACAAATCATTCGCGGAATTGCAACTACCGGCATGAAGTGAACGAAGCCGAACGCGGGCTTCGCCGTTTTTCTTTTGTACGGAAATTGCGGTACAATGGATGCTACTACCGACGTTGAAGGAGGCGGACTCATGCTGCTGATCGATTACCCCGAGCTTCACGATCCGACGCTGAACCTTGCGATTGAAGAATATGCGCTTCGGCATTTGCCGGGCGGACACGAATATCTGATTTTCTATGTCAATAAGCCTTCGATCATCATCGGCAAGAACCAGAATACGGCGGAGGAGATCAATGCCCGCTACGTGGAGGACAACGGCATTCATGTCGTGCGCCGGCTGTCGGGAGGAGGGGCTGTCTATCATGACCTCGGGAACCTGAATTTCAGCTTCGTGACGAACGATGACGGCAAGTCGTTTCACAACTTCCGCAAGTTCACCGAGCCGGTTGTTCGCGCGCTCCGGTCGCTGGGCGTCGAGGCTGAGCTGACCGGACGAAACGATCTGCAGGTCGGAGAACGCAAAATATCCGGCAACGCCCAGTTTGCCTCGAAAGGACGCATGTTCAGCCACGGCACGCTGCTCTACGATTCGGACATGGAGGCCGTAGCGGCCGCCTTGAACGCCAACCCGGAAAAGTTCAAGTCGAAGAGCACCAAGTCGGTGCGCAGCCGTGTCGCGAATATTACGGAGTTTCTGTCGGAGCCGATGAGTATCGAGGCGTTCAAGGCGAAGCTGCTGGCGTCCATCTATGAGGGACGGACCCCCGAACGGTATGTGCTGACGGACGAGGACTGGAGCGCGGTACGGAGGCTGGCGGACGAGCGCTACCGGAGCTGGGATTGGAATTACGGACGCTCGCCGGTGTTTAATGTGCGCAAGACGAAACGTCTGTCGGCGGGCACATACGACCTGCGGCTTAACGTCGAAGGCGGCGTCATCCGCGAGGCAGCCGTATACGGCGACTTCTTCAGCGTTGGCGAAGCAGCGGAGTTCGCTGCGAAGCTGGCGGGTGTCAGGTACGACGCCAAGGCAATCGGCGAGCTTGTCGATACGCTCGATCTGATGCACTATTTCGGTCCGGTTACGCGCGACGAATGGATGGATCTGTTTTTCTACGAGTGAGCCAGCTTGCCGCCGCGAGACGCACTCGGCGCCGTTCCGGTAATGCGAAGGAATACGCCGGATTCGCGATGAATTCGGCTTGCTTTCTCGTACGGGAACGGCTTCCTTGTGGACCGGTCGGGAAAATATACGTCTACCCGTAATAAATCGCGTCATGAGGGAACTCGACCTTCTTCATCCGATATTCCTTCGGTGTCATGGACATATACTCGCGAAACACTTTGCCGAGCCAGGGCCAATAAGCCAGGCGCAAAACGCGGATCGAACAACGAAACCCGACCCATTGCGGCCGGGTTTTCATTGTACCTATCAAATCGTCTACTCCTTAACGCCGCCAAGCGCCACACCGGCAATAATGTACCGCGACAGAAGGAAGTAGATTACGAACAGCGGAAGCACCGTCAGCGACAAGCCCAAATAAATCGAGCCGAACTCCGTCTTGTAAATATCTCCGCGCAGCAAGCTCACCATGATCGGCAGCGTATATTTATCCTTCTGCGTCAAGAGAATAAGCGGCATGAACAGGTTGTTCCAATTGCCGACGAAGGCGAAGATGGCTTGAGTCGCTACGGCCGGCATCATGATCGGCATGATGATTTTGTTGAAGGTAGAGAATTCGCTCGATCCGTCCACGCGCGCCGCTTCAACAAGCTCGACGGATAAAGTTGCGAGCAGGTATTGGCGCATGAAGAACACGACCGCCGGGGCCGCAATCGCGGGCAGGATCAGCGGCAGGTAGCTGTTGGTCCAATGGAGCTTATACATAAACTGATAAAATCCGATGGCGCTGGCCTGCGACGGAATCATCATGACGGCCATGATGAACGTGAAGAAAGGCTGACGGAAGTGCCAGTTGTACACTACAATCGCATAGGCGGTCAATGATGAAAAATAAACGGTCAAGATCGTCGCGCAGCCCGAGATGATAAGCGAGTTCATGAATCCGCGGAACGGATCAAAGCTCTTATCCAGCAGCACATTCCAGTTGGATATCAGATGCGTGGAAGGAATCAGCGATAAACCGCTTTGAATTTCCGGCGTTGAACGGGTTGCGTTTACAAACATGATCAAAAACGGCATGATGCTGAGCAGCGACAGGAGGATGCAGATGACATAAATAACGGTCTTGTTGATTCCTCTGCTTAAGGAGACGCTGCCGCTTCTTTGAAGGTTAGCCATGGGTTACGCCCCCCTTACCGCTGCTTTGGCAGCGTTCTTGAGCTTCTTTTCTTCTTTCCTAAGCCGGGCCGCGTCGCGGTCGCGCATCATATAGAACAGCAATCCGGACAGCGCTGCGGCGATCACGAACATAATCATGCTTGCAGCCGCTGCTCGGTTAAACATATAGCTTCCTTTAAAGGCTTGCCCGTAAATGAACATGGACGTTGTCAGCGTAGCATTGTCCGGTCCGCCGATCAGGAACAGCTGAGGGATATCGAACATTTGCAAACCGCCGATCATCGACGTAATAATCGTAAACAGCAAAATCGTTCGCAGACTCGGCAGCGTGATCCGGAAGAAGATCTGCCATCCGCTGGCTCCGTCGATCGCCGCAGCCTCGAAAAGTGCGGGGTTGATGCCGAGAACGCCTGCGATCAGAACGATCATGGTGTTGCCGTACCACATCCAGAATTGGATAAACGCCACGATGCCTCGAGCCGTCCACTTATCCTGAAGGAAATTGATCGGCGAGTCGGACCAGCCCATCATCTGAAACAAGCTGTTCATAGGGCCCGTTGGGTAAGCGAACAAGGAGCTGAACAGCACCGCGATCGTACTCGCCGTAATAATATTCGGCATGTAGAGCAGAACCTTAAACAGGCCTTGTCCCCGGAGCTTCAAGCGCTGGTTGGTGAACCATGCCGTTAGCAAGAGCGCGAGAACGATCTGGGGGATGAAATTCATAATCCAAAGCAGCGCCGTATTGACCATAGACTTATGAAACGAAGGGTTATCGAAGATCAGGTCCTTGAAGTTTTGGAACGGATCCGGCAAAATGTGAATCGGTTTAGGCACGATCCCCTTCATGTCGGTAAAGCCGATAACGGCGGTATATAGGATGGGATACAGCGAAAACACCACGAACGCCAGGATAAAGGGAAGGCTGAAAATATAACCGTATTTCGAATAGCTGACTCTATTGCGGCGCATGCTCTCACCTCTTAAATTATGTAAAGGGGCAGGTAAGCTCACCCGCCCCTTCGGCATTTATTCGCTTGCGATGTTGAGCTGGTCTTTGACTTGCGCCTTGAAGTCGGCGATAGCTTTGTCACGGCTCTTATTGCCGGCGGTGTATTCGCGAACCTGATCGCGCCACAGCTTGTTGATCGTTTCGTCATACTGGGTCAGGTTCTTGCCCGAAGCGTTGGCGTTGGCCGGAACGAAGACGTCGAACATGTTCTGTCCGCCCAGCAGCGGGACTTTGCCGTCCGATTTCTTCATGACGGCGGAGGAAGCGACCGTGTCTTTCGTCCCTTGCTCGCCGGCCTTCATCGTGCCGTTAGCCCAGAAATATTGGAGACCCTTATCGGAGGTATCCAGTGTTACCCACTTCATGAAGTCGGAAACGGCTTGCTTCTTGGCAGCGTCCTTGACGACGTCTTTGTTGGCGAGGAGCCAAGTACCGCCCCAGAAGAAGCCTGTCGGCGGCTCGGTGACAGCCCAGTCGCCATTGGTTTGCTTCACTTGGCCGTTCATCACGTAGTTGATGAGCCAAGCAGGACCGAAGAAGCCGAAGATCGGTTTGGAGCCGGACCCGGACATATCCGCGTACCAAGCTTCCGTCCAGTCGGTCGTATCGTTATGATAGCCGTTGTCTTTGAGCTTCTTGGAAAGATCCAGGAACTGCTCGCGCTTAGGATCGATATGAAGCTTGCCGTTTACGATCCAGCCCTTATCGGAGCTGTTCTCGATCGGGTGCCAAATATCTCCGTCGCCGGACACGATGCCGTAGCCCTTGGCTTTCAGCTTCGCAGCCGCTTCGAAAAATTTGTCCCAGCCGGGGCCGACTTCCTTCTTGATCGCCGCAGGGTCATCGGTTCCGAATACGTCCTTGGCCAGAGAGCGGCGATAGATGAAGGCGCCGCCGGTCGCTTGGTAAGCGAGGCCTTTCAGCTTGCCGTCCTTGCTGCCGATATCCACCGAATATTGGGCGATGCCGGCATCCTTCACCATCTGATCGGTCAGGCCCAGATCGGCATAGTTAGCTGCGTAGGTGACGGCGTCGCCCTGCGTGTACTTGAGGACGAATGCGGATTCGGCTGCGTAGATGTCCGGGGCGTCCTTGCCTCCCGCGGAGAGCGCCTGATCAAGCGCCGGCTGGTAAGCGCCGTCCGTAGTTGCGATAATCGTCGTTTTGAATTCGACGTTTGCTTCGGGATGGAGCTCCAGATACTTGGTTGTCATCTTTGGAATCTCGTCGGTGAACGACCAGAGATTGATGGTGACCTTTTCGGCAGGCTTACTGGTGCCGCTGCTGGTACTGCTGCTAGATGCATTGGAAGAGCTGCTGCCGGAACCGCTTGCATTGTTTGGAGTGCTTGAGCTTCCGCCGGAGCATGCGGAGAGAACGGAGCCCATCAGAATTACGGCGGTAGCTAGCGGGAAAATACGTTTCATCTTCTTTTTTGCCTCCCATATTTCTTTTGTAAACGCTAACATCATTCTAGGTGTTTATGGGTATATCAACAAGGTAACGGCATTTGGGGATAGTTCCACTTTTTTTGGATTGTAATCAAGCACCAAGCACTTTATAATAGGGAAAAATTTACTATTTGATCTCTTCTGGGGGATATGACCGTGAACTGGAAGTCCAAATTATACGATACGGCCCGAACGATTGCAGAGCCGTTCAAGAGCGATTCGAGAGTGCTGGGCGTTGCGTTCGGCGGCAGCTTGGGGCGAGGGGTCGCCTGGAAGCATTCGGATCTGGAATTGTGCCTGCTCGTCGAGGAGAAGATCGAAGAGTATGGACACTTTAACGTAATCGAGGGCATGGGCGTCGAAATCTTCCAGTTTCCGCGATCGCAAATCGAGCGGTTTCTAGCCGAATTCGTAGAGCCGGACGTGTCGGTGCTGGACTTCCGGATTCAAATCTACGGCTGCAAAATCGTCTACGATCCTTCAGGGCTGCTTGCCCGTTTCAAAGAAACGTTCGACTGGAGCTTATTCCATGAGAATGTAACGAGACTCAAGGTCGGAGAATCGCTGCGCCGGGCTGACGACCGGCTGGCAAAGGCTAAGACACTTCTGCAGCGCAGGCATGTCCGCACATCTCTCGCTCAGCTGCGGATCGGATTGAATGATCTGATATTGGCGACTTACTGGCAGCACGGGATGCTGCCGCGGAGCCAGAACCGGACCGAATATTTTTTGCGTAAACATATAAGTCTGTTCGGCCACGAGCATCTGTACAAAGCGTTCATTCGAACGTTCTGTCTGGATCAGCCTCTTTCTCGCATGAAGCTGCTCTTCCGTGCGGCCAAGCCGGACATTTACTCTGTGGCAGACTCGACCTGGGGAGGCAGCACGTCGCAGTTTCTGCAAGAGGCTGTCGACGGGAATCTGGAGTGGGGCCACGAGAAGAGCATCCTGTATGTGAACAAGTACTGCATTCATGTGATGCAGTGTCTAGCTCAGGCGGCAGAAGAGAACGTGTACGATCAAGAAGCTTATGTTCAGCGCTATGGCGAGCTGTATCGTTTCCTGGATATGGATCAGGTGGACCATGAACAGGTTGAAGAGATGGTGAGGATGTTCGAGAAGGCCAGGGAGCAGGTGGTGTAGGGGCTTGCGGTATGGTGCTTACGAAGGTTCAGCCCGGAGGAACGCTCTACATACAGAAGCCTGCCAAGCATGTTCCCGGCAGGCTTCACTACGTCTATTGATTACAGCTTAAAACGGTCTACGAGCGTTCCGAGCTCTTCCGCCATCTTGGCGAGCATAACGGCGGAAGCGGTCACTTCCTCGCTGGAGGCAAGCTGCTGCTCGGCAGACGCCGCGACGGCCTGGGTTTCACCTGCGTTCGCAGCGGCAACCCCGGATATCGATTGAATATTGGCAGCCATCTGCGCCGCGTTACCGACCATTTGTTCGGCATGCGTACTGACATTACCGACAAGCACTGCGACGGAATGGATACCCTGCCGGATATCTTGGAACAACGCTCCCGTTTCGTGAACGGCGTTCATTCCCGACTTCACCCCGATAACCGCAGCTTCGATAGCTCCCTCCAACTGCTCCGTATCCGTCTGCACATTGCCGATCAGCTCGGCGATATGCCGGGCGGACTTCGCCGTCTGATCCGCCAGCTTGCGGACTTCTGCGGCAACGACAGCGAAGCCTTTCCCTGCTTCTCCCGATCTTGCGGCTTCAATCGCAGCGTTCAAAGATAACAGGTTCGTTTGCTGTGCGATCGTGGAGATCATCGCTACGATATTTCCGATTTCTTTATTTCTATGACTGAGCTTCGAAATGACCTTAGACAATTCGTCTACCATCTGGTGAATATTCGACATCTGCGATACGGCGCCATGAACCGCATCCGAGCCTTTCTCCGCTTTCTCGTTCGCTACGGCCGCCGAGGCTGAAACCTCGCGGGCATTGCCGGCGATGAGCTCGATACTCGCGGTCATCTCGACAACCGTTTGGGTTCCGCTTTGTACACTTGCAACTTGCTGCTTCGCACCTTCTGCAACGGTTTGGGCGGATGCAGCGATGTGCTCCGTAACTTTAGTCGATTGCTCGGCGCTTGCCGTCAATTGCTCCGAGGAGGAGGCGAGCTGGTTGGCGGTTTGACTGACTTCGAACATCATGGACTTCAGCGAATTGACCATCTTGTTGAAGCTGGCCGCTGCTTGCCCGATCTCATCATGGGTATGGACCGAAAGCTGCTGTGTCAAATCTCCCGATTCTACGACCTCGATCGCTTGCTTTAAGCTGCGGATCGGCCGGCTAAGCTGGACGGATATCCAATAGGAAAGAAGCAAACCAACAGCGAGCACGAGGCAGGCGATACCGGCCATCGTCATTTCCATTTCGCGAATCGGCTTGGTCAGCTCCGATTTCGGAGCGGCAAGCATGATCACCCAATCGGCAGACGTTTTACGGTAAATCCCGTATTTTTCCTCGCCATCCGCTGTGACGTAGGAAAACAGGCCGCTGCCGCCCTGTTTGGCCTTCTCGAAGGCGGTCTGCACCTCGGGAACCGCAAGATCCTTCACGGTACTTTTCATAATCAGTTCTTGGTTGGGATGGTACACGATGTTCCCCATAGAGTCGAACAAAAACGCATAGCCGGTTTCGCCTATTTTGACGGAAGCGAGGGCATCGGATACTTCTTTGATCGCCAGAGAGCCGGACAAGAAGCCTGCAGGCTTGCCGTCCTTATGAACGGGTGCCCCCAAATTGACAACCAATTGGTTCGCGGCTTTGGATACGATAGGGTCTTGAACCGCAGCATGGCCGGAGGCGTATTTTTGGATGACAGCCATCGTAGAAGGAATTCCGGATACGTCCAGCTTCTGCGCATTTAAATTGTTATACAGATTCTTCCCCGTAAAGTCGGGAGAGAAGGCGATCCCGCTAAAGCTGGGATTTTGTTTATGTAGCTGGGTTAATAAATCAAGCGGATTGGAGCTGCTAAGGAGCTGTTCCGAAGTAAGCTTGGCTAACGATTCCAAGACGACGAGCTTGGATTCGAAAAATCGGTCTATCTTCTGAAGAATAAGATCGGACTGGGATTGCAGGTTGCTGTCGATCTGCTCCATAACCTTCTTTGTAGAGAAACTAATATTGATGAAGGAAACAAACAGGAGGACGCCAATTAATAAAATCCCCGTAAAAGTAAGCATTTTCATTTTTATGCTTTTAAAGCGTGACGCAGCCGCCAGTTTGTTCGCCTTGTTTGCCTGCATGATGTTTTCCCCCGCTCTATGGTGTGTATGGAAGCACATGCGAACATTTTATCATATTATGTTGAAAAGTGTCGAAATATAGTGGATGGAATAATCCGGTATCCTCATTCCGCGAATGTCTCGATAAAATTTCGCGCGCTCTTGGAAAGATACCTGTCCTTGATCCAGACCAGACCGACCTCCGAGTAGAAAGGCGTGTGCGCAAGTTCGTACATCGTAATACTTGTCAGCGGGAAGGAAGCGAGTACCGACTTCGGCAAAATCGTTGCGCCGATGCCCGCTGCGACCAACGCCAGGATAATCGCGACGCTGGAGCACTCGCACAGAATGCGCGGTTCATGACCGGACTCGTGAAACGCCTTCAGCACGCGATCGTGCATGCCGGTTGTCATATTGCTCTTTAAGCTGAGAAAAGGATGCTCGGCCAGCGCCTCCATTCCCAGCTTTCCTTCCTCCGAAGCCTGGGGCCAGCTGCTGGGCAGCAAGGCGACGAGCGGATCGGGAGGCAGGTGAAGAACCGTATAGCGGTCCGGCTCGAATGCGGCCTCGAACGGGAGGCGTGCGACGACAAGCTCCAGGCTCCGCTTCTCAAGCAGATCCCCTAGGAGGAAGTGGTCGCCTTCGTGGATTTTGAACGTAACCTGAGGGAAGCGCTCGTGGAAACGCTCGATTCGCTGCGGCAGCAGAGAGACGCAAGAGACGACGGAGCCGATCGAGAGCATGCCCCGGACGCCGGAGTCCAGCTCCTGCACCTCTTCAATCGTCTCCTGAAATTGGTGCAGCAGCCGCTCCGCCCGGCGGCGCAGCAATTCGCCCGCATGCGTAAGAACAAGGCGCTTGCCGCTGCGATCGAACAAGGCGACACCGAGCTCGTCCTCGAGAAGCTTCATCTGCCGGCTGAGCGGCGGCTGTTCCATATTCAGGCGCTTGGCCGCACCGGTAACTTGTCCCTCTTCGGCGACGGCAAGAAAATAGCGAAGCTGGCGAATATCCATACGATACTTGTCTCCTCTGAAGTATACCTTTTCGGTATATTATTTCTACAAAATAGATATTTTCAATATAACCTGAAAACGGTTACGATTCAATTAACAAACTGATCAAAAGGGTGACACGAAATGACCATACAAATCCGTATCGAGCGCACGACAGCGCCCAAACCGAGACCGCAGGCAAGCGAACTCGGGTTTGGAAAATATTTTACAGACCACATGTTTATTGTCGATTATGCGGAAGGCAAAGGTTGGCACGACGCGCGGATTGTGCCGTACCAGCCGATTACCCTGGATCCCGCGGCCAAAGTATTCCACTATGGGCAAACGATTTTCGAAGGGCTGAAGGCTTACAGGACCGAGACAGGTCAAATCGCGCTGTTTCGTCCCGACATGAACATGAAGAGACTGAATCGCTCGAATGATCGGATGAGCATTCCGGCAATCGAAGAGGAGCTGGGGCTCGAAGCCTTGCGCCAGCTCGTTCTGATCGACAAAGACTGGATTCCGGACGCGCCGGAAACTTCGCTTTATGTGAGGCCGTTTGTGATCGCAACGGAGGCCGCGCTGGGAGTATCGCCTTCGAAGCAGTATCAGTTCATCATCATCATGTCGCCGGTCGGCTCCTATTACGCCGAAGGGATCAAGCCGGTATCGATCTATGTGGAATCGGAGTATGTTCGCGCGGTGGCGGGCGGGGTCGGCCATGTCAAGACTGCCGGCAACTATGCGGCGGGACTGAAGGCGCAGGAAGGGGCGACGGAGCAAGGCTGCGCCCAGGTGCTCTGGCTCGATGGCGTGCACCGCAAATACGTGGAGGAAGTCGGCAGCATGAATGTGTTCTTCCGCCTCGGGAACAAGATCGTAACGCCTGCGTTGACAGGAAGCCTGCTGTCCGGCATCACGCGGGATTCCGTCATTCATCTGCTCCGGCATTGGGGACTAGAGGTGGAAGAGCGCCTGATCTCGATTGACGAAGTGACGCAGGCCCAGAAGGATGGAAGCCTGAAGGAGATGTTCGGCACCGGTACGGCGGCGGTCATTTCCCCGGTCGGCTCGCTCTATTGGCAGGGCGAGAAGCTGACGATCGGCGACGGATCGACAGGGGAGCTTACACTACGTGTGTACGAGACGATGACAGGCATCCAAACCGGCCGTATCGAGGATCCGTTCGGCTGGCGGGTCGCTCTGGATTAGTGCTCCCTATAGAACTCTCAGTATATCAATAGATAAGGCTGCCGACTGATAGATCGGCGGCCTCTTTGTTCATATTAGGCATAGAGCCGTTCGTGTCCCCGGCGAGTAACGTCCAACTTTCCAAATAAAGGGGCCTTATGATATACTTACGGTATGTAAACGATAACATATAACATCATTGGAAGGATGCTATCATGACCAAGCTGACCATTAAGGAGGTCGCGAAGGCGGCAGGCGTATCCACCGCTACGATCTCCCGGGTGCTGAACGAGAACGGCTATGTCAGCGAGGAGGCGAGAAGGAGGGTGCTGGAGACCATTGAGCGGCTGCATTACAAGCCAAATACAATTGCTCGAAGTCTCAAGCAGGATCGTTCCGGGGGCATCGGATTCGTGCTGCCGGACCTGACAAACCCCTATTTCATGCGGATCGCCCGTGCTCTGCATAACCGGCTGGCCGGCGAAGGGTACTACGTATTTTTCATGGACTCGGATGAAGAGCCGGAGAAGGAGCGGGAGGCGTTAAACTTCCTGTTGGAGAAGAGGGTGGAAGCGATCCTCTTGGCAGGCACCGGCGGTAATCTCGAGCTGATTCGGCGCATTCAGGCCGGCGGGACTCCCCTCGTGCTGCTTGATCGGCAGCTTCCCGGTGTTCCGGCGGACGCCGTGATGGAGGACAATGAAACTGCCGCCGAGGAGGCGGTTATGTATCTGCTGGACAAAGGACACCGGACGGTAGGGGTATTGAACGGTCCTGCAGGAATTTCAACGGCGGCCGAGAGAGCCCGCGGTGCATTGAAAGCCCTTACAGTCCGCGGGATGGAGGCTCATACCGAGTACAGCTACTACGGAGATTACACAAGAAACTCGGGAAAGCGCGCTGCGAAGTATTTCCTTGAGCTGCCCGTCCCGCCGACGGCGGTGTTCTCGGCTAACAATGAGATGACCTTCGGTTTCCTTCTCGGGCTGAAGGAGAATGGGCTGCCAATCGACCATATGGAGCTGGTCTCTTTCGGCGGGTTGGATTTCGCATCGTTGTTTCGTCATCGGCTGACGGCAATCCGGCAGGAGCCCGATGCCGTAGCCGAAGCGGCGGCTGAGCTGCTGCTAAGGCGCATCCGGGAGCCGGAATCCGCAGGAAAGCGTGAGAAAAGGCTGCTCGTTCCCAGGCTGGAAGTGTCGCCGGCATCTGAGGATGGTTAATCGGATCGGCTGTGTTTGTTTCCGAAGATATGAATATAAGCAAGACCGGCTCTTTTGCGGAGCCGTTTAATTATATCGCTTGTGTAATCGTTAACACATTTCTGTTTAGGAGGAATCATTCATTTATGACCAGAAACCGGCTCATCGGAAGTATGCCTGCAATTGGAATACGCCCGACGATCGACGGCAGGCGGGGCGGAATCCGCGAGTCCCTCGAGGACGTAACCATGGAGATGGCGCGCAAGGTGGCGGCATTTCTTGAACAGAACCTGCGCCACGCGAACGGCGAACCGGTACGATGCGTGGTGGCGGACTCGTGCATCGGAGGGGTCGCGGAAGCGGCGCAGGCAGCGGAGAAGTTTGCCCGGGCAGGAGTAGGCCTGTCGATCACGGTGACCCCGTCCTGGTGTTACCCGCTGGAGACCATCGATACGGACCCGTGCATCCCGAAGGCCATTCTCGGCTTCAACGGAACCGAGCGTCCCGGTGCCGTATATTTGGCCGCCGCGCTATCCGCGCATAACCAGAAAGGGCTTCCCGCCTTCAGCATTTACGGGAAGGATGTCCAGGATATTGGGGACACGAGTCTGGCGCCGGACGTTCAAGCCAAGCTGCTGCAGTTCGCCAAAGCGGGCCTGGCCGTAGCGACGATGAAGGGGAAGTCGTATTTATCCATTGGCTCCGTTTCGATGGGGATTGCCGGCTGCATCGCAGACGAGGGCTTCTTCCAGAAGTACCTTGGCATGCGCAACGAGTATGTGGATATGACGGAAATTGTGCGCCGCATGGACAGGGGCATCTACGACCAGGAGGAGTTCGAGAAGGCGCTGAAGTGGGTAAAGGAAAACTGCAAGGAAGGTGCCGATGTGAATCCCCCGCAGCTGAAGCGGACCCGGGAACAGAAGGACCGGGATTGGGAGACCGTAGTGAAAATGACGCTGATCGCCCGGGACCTGATGGCCGGCAATCCGAAGCTGGCCGAGCTCGGCTTCGGCGAAGAGTCGCTAGGGCACAACGCTATTGCGGCAGGGTTCCAGGGTCAGCGGATGTGGACGGATCATTATCCGAACGGAGACTTTATGGAAGCGATCCTGACATCTTCCTTCGATTGGAACGGAATCCGAGAGGCCTATATGATGTCGACGGAGAATGATACGCTGAATGCCGCGACCATGCTTATCGGTCATTTGCTTACGGACCGAGCGCAGATTTTTGCAGACGTACGTACATATTGGAGTCCGGATGCCGTTAAGCGGGTGACGGGCAAGGAGCTGACAGGAATAGCGGCCGGCGGCGTCATCCATCTGACCAACTCGGGTCCTGCTTCGCTCGACGCGACGGGGCAGCAGACGGAGAACGGCCAGCCGGCGATGAAGCCGTTCTGGGATATCACGGAGGAGGAAGTGAAGAGATGCCTGGAGGCCACCCAATGGTGTCCGGCCGTCGATTTCTTTCGCGGCGGCGGGTTCTCTACGGATTTCACCACCCGTGCCGGTATGCCGGTAACGATGGCGCGAATCAATCTGATCGACGGCGTTGGCCCTGTGCTCCAGCTGGCGGAAGGCTATACCGTCGAGCTGCCGGAGGATGTGCACGATATTTTGGATCAGCGCACGAATCCGACATGGCCGACGACCTGGTTCGTTCCGAACCTGACCGGAACCGGTGCATTCCGCAGCGTCTACTCGGTGATGAACAACTGGGGCTCGAACCACTGTGCCGTCAGCTACGGCCATGTCGGCCATCTGCTGATCACGCTGGCCTCGATGCTGCGTATTCCGGTGTCGATGCACAACGTGGCGGAGGAGCGGATTTTCCGTCCCAGCGCGTGGAGCGGCTTCGGCGAGATGGAGCATGTAGGTGCCGATTACCGGGCTTGCAGCAGCTTCGGTCCGTTATACGGGTAACAGCCTGTAATCGTAATTCGCATCGGGAATTGTATACTTTTTCATATGGAACGAATAAAGGAGGGGCGGCTGCCCCTCCTTTATTCGTTGATAGGAAATAACCGTTCGACTTCACGACATGATGCGACGTCCAGCATTGCTCATTTCAGACCGGACTTTGGGGAACCAGATGGAGACTTTACTCCACCTGACTAAAGGCGCACCAATAGACGCGGTGGGGGCTTAGTCCGAAAATTAGTTATCAGATCGATGTAAACGTACAGGGGCCTGTACTTTCGCAGATATCGAGCCGTGGAGAGCCGGCCTGACGCAGGTTCCTGCACGATTGCAGGCTTCACTGCTACGAATGACTCAATGCTTCCGTCTGAATCGTATAGCCGTTCGTATTTTGGCCTGGGAGGCGCATACACGCTCCTCACGGTTATCTAGTTTGAATGTTTCCGTGTCAGATCATGGGGACGAGCCCTTCCGCTTGTACGTGCCAAGAGCCGTCCTGCGGAAAGCCGGGGGCGTGCGTCCCGGGAGCGCCATCCCAGCCGCCGGCCATCATCGCTACGGCCGTCAGCAGCCCGCCGTTGCCCGGCAAATAGACGGTCAGCGGTTTGCGCTGGTAGTTGTGCCCATTAGGCAAATACGTATTGGTCGTTTTGTCCATCAGCAGGATGTCGACGGCGGCTTCCGGCTTGCCGAGCCGGGCGGCGGTCATCGCGGTCAGCGGATAATCCCAGCCCCATGTGGCGTCCCAGTTCCACCGCTGCATGACCGCATCGAACGTGCGCCGCATCGTCTCGCGGTCGGTCATAACGCCGGGGAGGAAGCCGAGCGGCGCGAGCATCGTCGGATGATCCTTCAGGTTCGCAGCGTCCGCGAGCGTATGGGGAACCGATTCGGCCGCATCGTACAGTCCATCCGAGACGGGGAGCGGGGACAGGTGACGCAGGACGTGGTCCCATTTCTCCGAGCGGGGCAGTCCGAGTCTTTCTCTCCATACGTTGGCGGTGGACAGGCCGAACGCCCAATAAGCGAGCTCGAACGTCGGATTAATGGTGACGGCATGATCGTAGATTTCCTGAGCGGGGGCGACGGGCGGACCGAGCACGTAGCGCCGCCGCGCTTCGTCCCACTCGGCGAACGACGCCATAAAGTCCGCGCTTTCAAACACGAGCTCCGCATAGGCGTCGAGCGTCGCCCGGCCGCCCTTGATCCGGTAGATCAACTCGGCATAGTAGATCGGATGCGGCTGCTGCCAAATCAGAAACGGTTCGATGTAGCACGGGCCGCCCACGCCGTCCGGGGCTACGCATTTCGGCCAGCGCGCGCCCTCGTAGCCCTGCGAGGCGGCCAGCGCGCGGGCTTGATCGAGAATGGTTCCGTACCAGGACAAATTGTTGGCCAGCAGCTCCGTCCGGTTCCACAAGGCGAAATGAACGGAGTGCCACCAGTGCATTTCCAGATGAAACTTGCCGGCCCAGCTGTTATGAGTCAATCCCGACTCCGCCGACGGCAGGCTGCCGGACGATTGGACGGCGGTCACATATTGGGATAATACGATTCTCCGCTCCAGCTCGGCTGCGCGGGGGTCACGGCTCCCGGCGAGCTCGACGGCGGCGCCGCTCGTCCAGAACCCCGCCCAATGCGAGGCGGCGGCGGACTTGACCGCTTCGAAGCCGGGCAGCTCGCCTTCGGCAGCTTCGGGCACGCAGCGAAAACGCAGCTCGAACTCGTCCCGGTCAGGCGGAGGGACAAGCACCAGCAGATGCGGGTCGGATTCGTCCCGAAGCAGCTTGCCGCCGTCCGACCAGGCCGCCATGAAGCCGTACTCGTCTTCGTCCAATGTACGCCGCAGCACAACCGAGCAAGCGTCCTCGCGGACGGTCTGCGTGCTGTGACGGTCCGGCTTGCCCCAATCGGCAGCCGTAAATTTCCAGGTCCCGTATGGAAAATGAAACGCGATCCGCAGCCGTCCCTGCCCGATTAGCCCGGATCGGATACGAACGGCAATGAGATCGAGCTCGGGATGACAGCAGGTACATACGCGGGCTTCCGTTCCGGACAGCGAGAAGCGGCTGTCGATCATGCCTGTCCATAGGTCGAGCGTCTGCTCGATGCCGGTAATATCATCCGGTCCCGCCTCCTCCCCGGAGGGGAGGTCTAACCGGAAGCCGATCCGGCCTAAATGCAGCTTATGCGGGTTGAACTTCAGCCACTTGTATTCTTCGGTCGTTTGCCCCGCAGGCAAATACGGAAAGCCGATGCTTCTGCCGTTGTAGGTTTGAAATTCGGTCAGCGGGAACGTGTCCGGCCGGTAGCCCTGCGGATTCGGCGACGTATGCCAGGCCCAGTTGGACAAATGGCTGAGCGGTACGCCTCCGTCCGCGTACAGCTCGGGAAACGTCTGCAGTCCTGTCGCGTCGACAGTGAAGGCATAATTGCCGTTGCCAACGGTCAGCGAGCTGAAGCGGTCGAAGCTGCGGATTACCGGATTGTGGCGCTGCGCAAGCGCTTTGCGATCGATCATACGGTTACCTCCCGAAGTGCGGATTCGAACCGGTACCGGCCAGAACCGACGTGCACGATGGCCCAGCCGTCCTCATAGCCGGACAGCTTCACGCCGAATGCGCTGCCGAGGGCCGAACCGCTTTCTGTAATTGTATCCGGCGATGGAGCGGGGAGCCGGATTACCGCCGTGCAGTTCGCGGGGATGTCCGCTTCCAGCTCCAGCCGATGGTCCCCGAAACGCTTCCAGGCGGCGGCGACGCGGCCTGCAGGGATGCGCCGCTCCGCCCTGACTTCGCTTAGCCCCGGAGGGAAAGCGGGCTGCAGGGTAATGAGGTACTCGCCGCTGCCGGGATCGTACCCTCCATCAAGCCCGGCGAGTCCTGTATAGAACCATTCCTCGATATGACCAAGCATAAAATGGTTCTGCGACTTGCCCACCGTCGGACCGTCCCATGCTTCCGTCAGCGACGTTGCGCCGTGCGCGATCTGGTAGCCGTAGCTCGGATGACCGGACTGCCCGGCCATTTCGTAAATAAGGTCGGAGCGGCCGCTCCGGGCAAGGGCAAGCAGCACGAACCGGTGGCCGATGTCGCCGGCGGTTGTGTGATATCCGTGCCGCACGATATTGTCGATAAGCCGCGCTAATACGGCTTCCTTGTCCCGGTCGGCTACGAGCTCCAGCGCGAGCGGCATCGCCTGGGACGTTTGGCTGCCGGTTGCATACAGCCCGGTTGTACGATCGAAGAACTCGACGTTGAACGCCGCCTTGATGCTTTCACGCAGTTCGCCGTATTTGGAGGCGTCGTCCGTACGGCCCAGCAGCCCTGCAATTTGCGAAAATATATCGACCATATGGCAGTACACGGCGGTTTCCGTATGAGCGACGGGCGTAAGCTGCGCGTAGCCCGGGGGCCGCTCGCCGGCGTCGTACCAGTCGCCGAGGCCGCTGCGCACGATAAAACCGTCGCTCGCAGCGGTAACGTAGTCGACATACGCTTTCATTCCCTCGTAATGCTCCTCCAGAATGCGTCTGTTGCCGTACATGCGCAGCAAATTCCAGCCGGTCAGCACATAAGCCGCCCCCCACGACACGGAATCGCGGAAGCAGCGCAGCTCTTCGGCAAATACGACAAACTCCGGTGCGGTGGTCGGCACCATACCGTCCGGCAGCTGGGCGTCCCGAATGTCCTCCATCGTCTTCATGAGCAGCGGCTGCACATCGTAATTGAAGGCAACGGAAGGCCCCATCAGGTATACCTGCTCGAGCCAGCCCAGCTTTTCCCGGTGCGGACAATCGGTGAAGATGCTTTTCGTGTTGCTGAGAATGGCCTGGTTGATGATCTCGTGAATCCGGTTCAGCAAAGGATCGGAGCATGCGAAGGACCCGAATGCGGGCATATCCGGATAAATCATGCAGCCATCAAGCCGGATTAACTGCGCGTCGTCCGAATCGCTTTCGAAGACGCCGACCGGCACCGCCCCTTCGATCTGCACATATCGAAAGCCGTAATAGCTGAACCGCGGCGACCACACTTCGGTTCCTTCGCCGTCCCCGAGCACGTAAGTAAACCGGTAAGGGGATCCGCTCCATTTTTGATTGGCCTTCCCATTGTCCTTCAGCAGCTCGGCCGGGGTCAGCGTGATGACCGCCCCCGGCGGGCCGGACACCTCGATCTCGACCCACCCGGAGAAATTCACCCCGAGATCGGCGACGAATACGCCGGGAGCGGGCTGCGTCCATGCGGCCGGGCGAAACCGTTTCATGACTTTCAAGGCGGGCAGCGCTTGCGCCTTCAGCTTCCCGGCGGGCGGCGCCGCTTCCTCGGCATGCACCCATCGAGCGTCTTCCCGAAAGCCCGGCCGGTCCCAGCCATCCTGCTCGCAGCGGGCATCGTAATCTTCACCGCCGTAGATGCAGGAAAATACGATCGGTCCCGGGGCGGTGCGCCAATCGGTGCCGGAGGCGACAGTCCGCACGGTGCCGTCCGCATATTCGATCTCGAGCTGGATCAAACATTTGGGCCTGCCGAACGAACGCTTGAATTTGGTGTAGCGCCCGCCGGTCACGTTGTAAAATCCGTTGCCCAGCATGACCCCGACGGCATTCGCTCCGGGATGTAACCGGCCGGTCACGTCGTAAACGTTATACAGACACGTTTTGTCGTAGCGGGTCCATCCGGGCTCCAGCACGCCGTCGCCGATCTTGCTTCCGTTCATTCGAAGCTCGTAGTGGCCGAGGCCGCATATGTAAGCTCTCGCTTTGGCCACCGGTTTGTCGTCAAGCAGGAACTCGTGCCGGAACAGCGGGAGCGGGACGATGCGTTCACCGGCATCGGCTTCCGGTGCGGCCATCCAGCTGGCCGACCAGCCGCCGGTCTCGCCGAGCATTCCCGTCTCCCACCAGGAGACAGCGCTTTCCGACATACGCCCTTCCTGGTCCCAGAGCTGAATGCTCCAATAGTATCGGGTCTTCGGCCGCAGCGGAGGACCCTCATAGAGGACATGCGCATGGCTGCAGCCGGTTTGCCGGCCGCTGTCCCATACGCTGCCGCCTTCGCCAAGCAGGCGTTCCTCGTTATCCGAAACAAGGATACGGTAAGCGGTCTGCACTTGGCCGCGTTCGGCAGACGGCGCGAAGCTCCAGCCGAAGGCCGGACGTTCCGCGTCGACCCCGAGCGGGCGGTCTCTTCCGTCGACGAACATCTCGCTAACAAGCATGGCTGCGCGCTCCTTTACGGGTTTGATGGCACGGCAAGCGGCTGTGAAGTTGCGACGGAGATCGTCCGGAATTCCTTGCCGTAATTTTTGGTCGGATCGCCTTCACGGAACTTGCGGCACGAGCAGTAGAAGTGGTATAGGATGCCTTGATGGGTAATGACGGAAGGCTTGTGGGCGAAAATGGCGTCGATCTCATCGCCCGTTCCGACCGTAATGATCGGATCGGGGTGTTTGATCCAGCTCAGCATGTCGGGCGACAGGGCGATGCCTTCCTGCGCTTGTTTGTAGTTGTAACCGAAATAAAACATGACCCACTGCCTGTTGGCGTCGTCGTACAAAACGCAGGGGTCGCTGGCGAAGCCGCAGTCCCAGCGCTCCGGGGTAACCGGCAGGACAGGATTGTGCTCGTACCGCCGCCAATGGAGCAAATCTTCCGAGAAGGCGACTCCGGTCTGCTCGATCCAGCGCCCTTTGTTGGTGTTCTTGGCATTGTAGTACAAGTAAAACGTACCTTCGTGCTTGACCAGGCATTCTTTGTACAAGCCGCCTTTCTCCCAGTCCGCGCCGTCCTCCGGCGTGAGAATCGGTTCGGGCAGCCGGTTCCATTCCAGCAGCCGCTCGTCCTCCGTCCAAGCGATCCCGATTTTGGCCGAGCCTTCCTCGTAGCCGGTTTCGGGGTAGGCATGATAGACGAGCCAATATTTGCCGTTCCATCGCTTGAGCACGGGCGGGGCATCAATCCGGTTTTCCTTCAGGATCCATGTTCCGGCGATGTTGACGGAGTCCCAGGCTCCGTTGTCGTCGCGGGTCAAAATCAGATCAAGATGCTCCCAGCTCAGCAGATCGTCGCTCACTGCCAGCGCAGTTTGATAGCCGATCCCGTCAAAGCCGACATACATCATGTAAAACTTGCCGTTATGCTGAAAGACGAACGGGCAAGCGACAGCGCGCTCGTCGAAAGCGCCGGGCCTGCCGGAGCCGGTCAAGACCGGTTTGCCCCATTTGTAAGGGGTCAAGTAGGGCTCGATATTCAAGCGGATACGCTCCTTTAACGCTGAAAATAGTAGGTTAGATGGGAACTTGCATCCAGCGTACAATTATCCGCTTTCATACAGTGGGGGGGATCGTATCGGATATATAGGCCGATGCGATCGACAGCCTGCGATTGCATTGACATCGCTTACAGCGGAGCTTAGGATGAGGGGGCATAAGGCGGTACGCGAAGGAGTGAAGGCTTATGGCACGGAATATTCCGAACGGGGTGTGGCCGACAATGGTGACGCCATTTACCGGAGCCGGCGAAGTCGACTATGCGGCGCTTGAGGCGCTTGTCGACTGGTATATCGGGCAAGGCGTGCACGGCTTGTTCGCCGTTTGCCAGTCGAGTGAAATGTTTTATTTGAGTCTGGAAGAAAGAGTGCGGATCGCCCGTTTTGTCGTTGAGTCGGCGGGAGGCCGGGTGCCGGTCATCGCCTCGGGGCACGTCTCGGACGGGGAGGATGAGCAAGCAGAGGAGCTGCTTCGTATGGCGGATACGGGAGTAGAGGCGGTTGTGCTGGTCAGCAACCGTCTGGCCGCACCGGAGGAGGGCGACGGCATTTGGCTGGAGCGTGCGCTGCGTCTGCTGGATCGGGTGCCGGGCGTGCAGTTTGGCGTCTATGAATGCCCGTACCCGTACAAGAGGCTGATGACGCCGCAGCTGCTTAGACAGTGTGCCGACACGGGGAGATTTTCGTTCCTGAAGGATACGTGCTGCGACGCCGGACAGCTTGCCGCCAAACTCGACGCCGTCAAAGGCAGCAGCCTGAGCATTTTCAACGCCAATTCGGCGACGCTGCTTGCTTCGCTGCGTTTAGGCGCGGCCGGCTTCAGCGGGGTCATGGCCAATTTCCACCCGGACCTGTACGTTTGGCTCACGGAGCATTGGAGCTCTCAGCCGAAGACCGCCGAAACGGTACAGGCATATCTCGGAGCGGCGTCGCTCATCGAGCTGCAGCAGTACCCCGTCAATGCCAAATATCATTTGCAGCGAAGCGGCTTGCCGCTTGAGCTCCACTGCCGGTCGAAGGATGCGGAGGCGTTCAAAGCCAATCACAGGCTGGAAGTGGAGCAGCTGGACGCACTGTACCGGCTCGTACGGAAGCAGCTTACCGCCGCAACGGCATAAACTATCGAACAGAGAGGAAGCGATCACATAGCCATGCTGCTGCAAAAGAACGACAAAATCGTATTTATCGGCGACAGCATTACCGACAAAGGGCGCAAGAAGGATCCCCTGAAGCTGGGCTCGGGTTACGTTCGGGTGCTGCACGACTATTTGACGGCGGTGTATCCGCAGCTGTCTATCAAAGTGATTAACGAAGGGGTATCCGGCAACCGGATTATCGATTTGGAGAGAAGATGGCTGCTCGACGTACTGGATCACCGTCCGCAATGGGTGTCCGTGTCGATCGGCATCAACGACGTATGGCGCCAGCTGGATTCACCGGAAGCGGAGCAAGTGTACCCGGACAGGTACGAGGCCGTTTACCGCCGTTTGCTCGAGCGGCTGAAGGAGGAAGTTCCGGGCAGCCGGGCGATTCTCATGCAGCCGACGATTATCAGGGAATATCTCGATGCGACGGGCAACCGGCTGCTTGTCCCTTACGTGGAAGCGGTGAATCGGCTTGCCGAGGAGTACGACGCCGTGCTGGTGCCGACGCACCAAGCGTTCCTTGACTTCCTGCAGGCCGGAACCGGCCAGGATCTGACAACGGATGGCGTACATATGAATCCGCTTGGCGACATGCTGATGGCGACGACATGGCTCAAGGCTGTTACCGGAGGCGTGTGACGAGCGGAGGAGAGCAGCTCGCATGGAGTGAGAGAGCTAGGGATAAATTGGAGAGGGCTGCCGGATTCCGGCGGCTTTCTTATGTTTAGCCACGTTCTTGCCGGAATGGACTTCATTTGAATGGTGCGTTTGATCGGAGGCTTCATGCGAAGGCGCAGCCATTTTGCTCATTCATCGGCTATCAGCAGTAAATGCCTGCATTTGCGCTGCAATCAAAATCAGGCAAGCTAGCTGTTTGAGTGATTTTTATATGTACGCAGGCGTAATGGGTATACGCTTTTTTTGCTTCAAGCAAAACCGTCATAAAATCCAGTATGCGGAAAAACTTGTGAGTTTTAACGGTTTCCGAAGCCTTTATTTGGCTCGAGATTTGATGTCTCCCCGATTTAGCGGATTTTGATGGCGTTATGTTCCAGCAATCGGGAAAAATCAAGCCCAATTTCATCCAGTGGTATTCGATAGCACCGCCAAAATCCGCTATTTTGAAGAAAAAGTGCGATAACGCTAAAATGAGACCCTCCAAATCCGCTAACGAACCGCATCAGCCACCTCAACCCCCTGTTGAGAAAAGACGAGGTCATCCCTTGAACGGGAGGCCGCGCTTTATATGTAACTATCATATATAGCTGAGCCCAATAAGACGGCTTATATTACACCGTGAATCTCGCGCGTCTGGAAGACAGCGATCTTTCTTTTCCCATAGAGGGATAAGCGAGAACAGAATGCCCCAATAACGTTAGTACAAATTCCCTGCAGCAGCTAGGCTAACCGAATGCTTTACCTGAGGAATCGGGTTAGCGTGATTCCATCATCCATCAAGTGCGGCACGGCAATACTGCCCGCATACCTGCAAAACTGCAATGCGCCGCCTATATATGCGATAAATTCGGCCTATAGTCGCCTTCCGAATATCAGGTACACTGAACCCCGAGGCAAAACCATCTGTACCGATAAGGGGGAAAGGCTGGCAATGACATGGGAAGCTGAACAACCGGCTGGAGACAGCACCTGGTTTACGCACGACAGGTTCGGCCTGTTTATTCATTGGGGCTTGTATTCGCTTGCGGCGCGTCACGAGTGGCTGCAGGCCAGAGAGCGGCTAAGCGGAGAGAAGTACCGCAGCAAATACTTCGACAAGTTCGATCCCGATTTGTACGATCCCGACCTATGGGCGCAGTTAGCTTTCGAGGCGGGAATGAAATATGCGGTCGTTACGGCGAAGCATCATGAAGGATTTTGTTTGTGGGACAGCAAGCTGACCGACTACAAAGCGCCGAACACGCCGACCGGCCGGGATTTGATCAAGCCGATGGCCGAAGCGTTCCGCAGCCGGGGCATGAAGCTGGGCTTCTATTATTCGCTGCTCGACTGGCATCACCCTCACTACACGATCGATACGAAGCATCCGCTGCGCGGAGACCCGGAGGCTGTCGCCGATAGCGAAAATAAAGATTTTTCCCTGTACCGCGACTATATGTTCGGGCAAACGAAGGAGCTGCTCACGGAATACGGCGATGTGGATTTGCTCTTTTACGATTTCTCGTTCCCGGCCGAGAACGGTTTGCCGGGCAAGGGCAAAGACGACTGGGGCAGCGAGGAGCTGATTCGTCTCGTGCGCAAGCTGCAGCCCCGCATTCTGCTTAACGACCGGCTGCAGATCGGCGGCGACATCACGACCCCGGAGCAGTATATTCCGACCAAGTGGGTGCAGATCGATGGCAAGCGCGTAGTCTGGGAGACGCCGCATACGTTCAGCGGATCATGGGGGTATTACCGCGATGAGGAGTCGTGGAAGAGCGTCGACATGCTGGTCAAAATGCTCATCGATGTGGTGAGCAAAGGCGGCAATTTGCTGTTGAACGTCGGACCGACCGGGCGCGGAGAGTTCGACGAGCGCTCCATCGACCGCTTGCGGGGAATCGGCGCTTGGATGAAACGTCACAGCCGCTCGATCTACGGCTGTACGGAAGCTCCCGGGCATATCCGGACTCCGCAGGATTGCAGGCTGACCTACAACCCGCTAACGAACAGGCTGTATGTGCACGTCTATAGCTGGCCGTTCAAGAGCATTCACCTGTATGGCATGGCCGGCCAAGTGGAGTATGCGCAGCTGCTGAACGACGCGTCGGAAATCCGCTTCAAGCAGGGACGTGTGGAAAGCGGTATCGACAACGGCGCCTATAAGGAAGGACGGGACGAGAGCACGCTGGTGCTGTCGCTGCCGGTGAAGAAGCCGGACGTCGCCGTTCCGGTGATCGAGCTGTTTTTGAAAGGAGACCGCCTATGACGACAGCTGAAGCCCCTGCCGTTGTTCTCTTTATGGAAGAAGACGCGTCCCCGCGGATTGCTTATGGCATCGCCAGGCTGAAGGAAGCGCTGGAACAGTGCGGATACGACGCAGTGACGACTCAATCGTCCCTGAGCTGGAATAACTACCGCACCACTCCGGAGAGCAAGATTTATGTCGGCAACCGCTTCGAATCGGAGCTGCTGCGGCAGCTCGAGGAGAAGGACGTGCTGCTGTACCATTCTCAGGCTCCCGACAAGGAAGGGTTTTATCTCGCGTCGCTGCCCGGCGGCTTGACCGCGGTGTCGGGCGGCAGCGATTCCGGCGCGCTGTACGGCTGTCTGGAGCTCGCGCGCCGCATTCGTGCCGAAGGCCGGCTTCCGCTTGATATCGCATATGGCGACGCGCCGCGGTTTGCGCTGCGGGGGCCGGCGATCGGCTTGCAGAAAATGACCGTGGAGCCGCCGCGCCAAACGTACGAGTATCCGATTACGCCGGACCGTTTTCCGTGGTTTTACGACCGCGGGCTATGGCTTGATTTTCTGGATATGCTGCTGGAGCAGCGGTGCAACGTCGTGTATATCTGGAGCGGCCATCCGTTCTCCTCGCTGGTGAAGCTGGACGATTACCCGGAGGCGCTTGAGGTGACCGAAGAGGAGTTCGCCCGCAACGTGGAAACGTTCCGCTGGCTGACAGAGGAGGCCGACCGGCGCGGCATCTGGATCGTGCTCAAGTTTTATAACATCCATATTCCGCTTCCGTTCGCCGAGAAGCACGGACTCAAGCTGCACCAGCCGAAGCCGCTGCCGCTGACGAGCGATTATTACCGGCAATCCATTGCGGCCTTCGTTCGTTCGTTCCCGAACGCGGGGCTGATGGTTTGTCTCGGCGAAGCGCTGCAGGGGCAGATTTACGGGGTGGAATGGTTTACCGATACGATACTGGCGGGGCTGCTCGAGGGATTGAAGCATTCCGAAGTTAAGGAAAAGCCGCCGATCATTCTCCGCTCGCATGCGATCGAGCCGCAGAAGGTGATCGAAGCCGCGCTTCCGCTTTACCCGAACTTGTATACGGAAGCCAAATATAACGGCGAGTCGCTGACGACATATACGCCGCGCGGCAAATGGCAGGACATCCACAACCGGCTCGGCTCGCTGCAGACGATTCATATCGTCAACGTGCATATTCTCGCCAATCTCGAGCCTTTCCGGTACGGTGCGCCGTCGTTTATCCAGAAGTGCATGCAGGCCGCTGCGTACAGGCTCAAGGCTAACGGCCTTCATCTGTATCCGCTCTTTTTCTGGGATTGGCCGTACGCCCCGGACAAGGCGGAGCCGAGGCTCCGGCAGCTGGACCGAGATTGGATTTGGTACGCGGCATGGTTCCGGTATGCGTGGAACCCTGACCGGGATCCGGACGCCGAGCGGAAATACTGGATCGGCGTGCTCGCCGAACGATTCGGGAGCCGGGAGGCGGGGGCTGCGATTCTGGATGCCTACGAGGCCGCCGGCGAATGCGCCCCCAAGCTGCTCCGCAGATTCGGGATTACCGAAGGCAACCGCCAGACGATGAGTCTGGGGATGACGATGAGCCAGCTGACGAATCCGGAGCGGCACATGCCGTGGCCCGATTTGTGGGAGTCGCAGTCGCCGCAGGGAGAAAGGCTGGAAACCTACATCGCCCGAGAGCTCAGCGGCGAGCCGCATGTCGGCGAAACGCCGCCGGACATTATCGAGGATGCGCTGCGGCACGCTCAAACGGCGGCGGTGGCCATCGCCGGGGCGGACGCCTTCGTGACCAGAAACCGGGACGAATATGAACGCTTGGCCGGCGATATCGCGGCGATCCGTCATATGGTCCGGTCGTACGCGCACAAAGTCCGGGCGGCGATGCTCGTGCTGACTTACAAGCTGACGGCGGAAGGGGATTACTTCCAGCGACTAGAGCTGCTGGAGGAAGCCGCTAGAGAGCTGGAGCAAAGCTTGTCCAGCTACAAGGAGCTGAGCGCGCTGGCCGAGAGCACATATTTGTATGCCAACAGCATGCAGACGCCGCAGCGGAAGGTGCCGATCCGGGGCGGTATGGAATTCCGGCACTGGAAAGAGTGTCTGCCTGTTTACGAGAGAGAGCTGGACAACTTCCGCAGCCATCTGCATGAGCTTCAAACCGGCCGGATGCCGGAGGCGCTGAAGAACCGAAAGGAACCGATTGTGCCTTACCGGGAAGCGCCGTTCAAGCTGCTGTCGGCACATGCGGAAGCGTTCCGGGTGGACAAAGGCGCTTGCGTCTTCACCGACGGCGATATTCACATCGTGGGCTGCGCCGAGGAGCTGGCCGGCCTTACCGGGGTCCGCTTCAGCCAAATGGACGCGGGGCGCAGCGGCGTGGCCGTCGAGCTGGAGCTGGAGCGGCCGGCGAAGGTGCTGATCGGCTATTTCAATTCTCCGGATCAGCAGTGGCTTCAGGTACCGAGTCTGGAGGAGAATACCCATGCCGACGATCGGGGGGGCTACGCGCCGATCCTGCGCAAAGGGCTTCGGTTGTACGCGTATCCGTCCGTGAATGTGCATGCCTTCCAGTATGAGGCCGGACGGCATACGCTCGATTTCGGCAGGGGGGCTTATCTCATACTTGGCGTCATCGCCGAAGACCAAAGCATGCGGGTGCGCGATGTGGAACACAAGAACGACGGCGTCGATACGCTGGATTGGCTGTATGAGTAAGCGCGGAGGGATGCAGGCCTTATGTCAGACAACAAATTGACGATGTGGTATGACCGTCCCGCCGGCTCCTGGTTCGAAGCGCTTCCGATCGGCAACGGCCGGCTCGGCGGCATGGTGTTCGGAGGGACGGAGCGGGAGCGGATCGCCCTGAACGAAGATACGCTGTGGTCCGGAGAGCCCCGCGACACGCTGAACCATGAGGCGGCCGGCTATCTGGATCTTGTCCGCACGCTCATCTTCGAAGGCAAACATGCGGATGCGGAAGCGGTAATTGAAGAGCATATGCTGGGGCCCGACATCGAGTCGTATTTGCCGCTTGGGGATTTGGAGCTTGTGTTCGATAGAGCGGGCGAGACGGCGGAATACCGCAGGGAGCTGGATCTGTCGGAGGGCGTCGCCCGCGTCCGTTACAGGCTCGGCGATGCATACTGCACGCGGGAGCTCCTCGTCTCGGCGGCCGATCAAGTGATGGCCGTACGGCTGGAATGCGAGCGGAAATTTGAATTCACCGCTGTACTGCACAGTCCGCTGCAATTTCGGGTAAGGCTATCGGCTCCGGGCGAGGTGACGCTCACCGGCCAGGCCCCGGTACGGGTGCTTCCGAACACGGTGAAGTCGGACGATCCGATCGAATATGCCGACGGGAGAGGAATCCGCTTCGAGGCGAAGCTGAGGATGATGGCCGAACACGGCCGGGTGGAGGCGAGCGGCGGCAGAATCCGCTTCAGCGGCGCAGGCCCCGTTACGCTGCTGCTGGCAGCAGCGACCAGTTTCGGCGGGTTCCGCGTCGACCCGTCGGCTTCCGGCGCAGATCCCGGAGTGGTATGCTCGGATCGGCTCGCGCAGGCGGCGGCGCTCGGCTACGAGCGCATCAAGGCACGCCATGTCCAGGAATATCGCTCATTGTTCGGCAGATCGACGTTCGAGCTGGGCGGAGCAGGCCCGGGCATAGCGGCTAACCGAAGCATGCTGCCGACGGATATCCGGCTGCAAGCGCTGCGCGAAGGAGCGGAGGATCCGGGGCTGATCGCGCTATTCTATCAGTACGGACGATACTTGCTCTTGTCCAGCTCGCGTCCGGGGACGCAGCCCGCGAACTTGCAGGGCATATGGAACGACAAGATGCGTCCGCCGTGGTGCAGCAGCTGGACGACCAATATTAATGTGGAGATGAATTATTGGCCGGCGGAGCTGACGAATCTGGCGGAATGCCATCGTCCGCTGTTCGATTTCATAGAAGATTTGCGGATCACCGGCAAGGACGTAGCGAGCGTTCATTACGGCTGCCGGGGATGGGCGGCTCATCATAACATCGATCTGTGGCGAACGGCGACGCCTGCGTCCGGCTCGGCAAGCTGGGCGTTTTGGCCGATGGCCGGAGCTTGGCTGTGCCGCCACTTGTGGGAGCATTACGCCTTCACCCAAGACGAGCAGTTTCTGCGGCAGGCGTATCCGGCCATGAGCGAGGCAGCGCTGTTCTGTCTGGATTGGCTCGTCGAGGCGCCGAACGGGGGCCTTGTCACTTGCCCGTCCACCTCGCCCGAGAACAGCTTCATCGCTCCGGACGGCCGAAGCAGCAGCGTGACCCAAAGCGCCACGCTGGACACTGCGCTCATTCGCGATTTGTTCGCGAACTGTTTGGAGGCGGCGCGAATTCTGGGGATCGGGGATGCGCTTGCGGAGCGGATCGAGGCGGCGCTTGAGCGTCTGCCGCCGTACCGCATCGGGGCATACGGCCAGCTTCAGGAGTGGGACGACGATTTCGAGGAGCGCGAACCGGGTCATCGCCATACCGCCCACCTTACTGCGCTTCATCCTCTCGATCAGATCACGCTGCGCGGGGAGCCGAAGCTCGCGGCGGCATGCCGGACGGCGCTCGAGCGGAGGTTGGCCAACGGCGGGGCGCACACGGGCTGGAGCTGCGCCTGGATGATCAACTTCTGGGCCCGTCTCAGCCAGCCGCAGCAGGCGGCCCGCTACTTGCGCGAGCTGCTGGCCGGCGCGCATCCGAACTTGATGAATGCGCACCGCCATCCGAAGGTGCAGCAGGACATTTTCCAGATTGATGGAAATTTGGCGGGCGTCTCCGGCATCGTCGAGATGCTGCTGCAGAGCCATGGCGGCGAGCTGCAGCTGCTGCCGTCACTGCCGCCTCAGTGGGTGCGGGGGAAAATAACGGGCCTGCGCGCACGCGGAGCGTTCGAGGTCGATATCGAATGGGAGGAAGGCAAGCTGCTTCGCGCCCGCATCCGCTCCGAAGCGGGGAAGCCGTGCCGGCTGCGAACGCAGCGCCCGGTCCGGGTCCACGGCGGGACGGCGGTCGTCATCCAATCATCGCCGGAGTCGCACCTCATTGCGTTCGGGACGGAAGCGGGACAGATCTACGATATTGTGCCAAGGAGCCGAATAACGGATGAAATACATGAGACAAGATAAGCAATTTATTTTTGAAGACGACCGTCCTTTTGCAAGCTGTCATGCTTCCACGCTCGAACTGCTTCCGGGCGGGGACATCGTCTGCGCATGGTTTGGCGGGACGAAGGAGAAGGCGGGGGATGTCGCGATCTGGACGTCGCACCGAAGAGAGGGCGGCTGGACGCCACCCGTGAAGGTGGCCGACAAGGAGGGGATCCCCCATTGGAATCCCGTCCTGTTTCGAAGAAACGACGGCGTGCTGTTTCTGTATTATAAGCTTGGCCTGGAGATAAGGGATTGGACGACGATGGTGATGCGGTCTGCCGACAACGGCGTTTCTTGGACCGAGCCGGTTCCTTTGGTGGAAGGAGATTTGGGCGGAAGAGGCCCCGTGAAAAACAAACCGATCGTGCTGCACGACGGGACGCTTGCGGCCCCGGCCTCGGTGGAGCCGGCATGGGATGCATTCGTCGATCTGTCGGATGACGGCGGTGAAACGTGGGTCCGAAGCGAAACCGTTCCGCTCGACCGCAGCCGCTTGCAGGGCAAAGGCATCATTCAGCCGGCGCTGTGGGAATCCGCACCGGGCCATGTCCATATGCTGGCCAGGAGCATGGAAGGGTCGCTGCTGCGCAGCGATTCGGCCGACGGAGGAAGAACGTGGTGCCCGGCCTATCCGACCGAATTGCCCAATAACAACAGCGGAATCGACCTTGTCCGAATGGACGACGGAACGCTGGCGCTGGTGTACAACCCGACCCGTCCGGAGCCCGGCAAGAAGAAGGGCCCTAGAACGCCGCTAGTTATGCGCTTGTCGCGCGATAACGGACTGACGTGGGAAGACGAGCTGCTCCTGGACGAAGGGGAGAAGCAGTATTCGTATCCGGCCGTCATTTCCAGAGGACAACAGATTTATATAACCTATACGTGGAAACGGGAGCGCATCGCCTTCCAGCACATATCGATCTCAGAAAAGCAGGATTGACCTATATTTTCGTAAAATAATACCTCCAATATTTCATCAAGCTGGTATATAATGAGAATCAGAAAACTAAAGTTTTCCAGAACATTCATTGGGAGGATGCGGCTTCATGCTGGCGGATCTAGCGTATTCCCGCGCTGAACAAGAGCTTCGCGCCGGAAGGAAGACGCTGCGGACACGACCCGACGCGCTTCTGCTCGGTTCGACCGGGGCCCGGCTGTGGGCCGATTATGTGGATCCCGCACCCGGCTTTTCCGGCCGATTCGATTTCATACACAAAGTCAACATTCCGCTGCTGTTCACGGTCCATTGCAGCCTCACCGACAGCTATGAACCGTGCCGCACCGAATGGTTTCCGAGTCATCTGCTTATGGAATATAGGGGAAATCGGCTATCGCTGACCGAAATGAAATTCATCACCTGGGACGATTGCGCAGTCAGCTGCCAAACGTGGACGAACAGGAGCGGCGAAGAGCTCGTTCTGCGGTTAGCTGCTTACGAAGGCGCCTTCCGTGAAAGCGGCCGGCACTTGTTCGGCCGGTTTCCGATCGAGCATTACAGCTTCGATATTGCCGGCTGCATCGCCGTCAGCGAACCGGCGCTATTAACCGGTATGCGGCTTCAGCCCGGGCAAACCGCATCGTTCGTTATTGCGGCGTCGCTGGGCATCGCTGGGCAAGACGGAGACGGCATGCTGCTCGCGAGAGCGGCGGCCTATGCTGAATCCGGCCGAACGCCGAGCCAGGTCGCGAACGATCATATCCATCACTATCGTTCTTGGTTCGAGAAAACACCTGTCTTTGCCAGCAGCGATCCGCTGCTTGACCGCACTTGGGCGTACCGATGGTTTGTGCTGAGGCACAATCTGGCCGATCCTAAATACGGCAACTTGAGGCACCCGTTGTTCTATGAGGGCAGATCCCACAAGAAAAGCAAGGAGCCCTTCTCCAAGGGCGGCTGGGAGTTCAGCAAGCTGATCAACCTGTCGGTTCCCCTTCATTTGATGGACGCCAGATGGTATCACGACCCGCATTACGGCGAAGGGCCGCTGCGCAATATGGCCGACTCGCCGGGAGAAGGGGGGATGTTTTGCTGCCTGACGGTCGATACGGTGATGCACTCGTTCGCCAACTTTACGTGCTGGGCCGCTTACCAGCTCTATCTTGTTCACCGCAATCGCGATACGATCGCCGAACTGCTTCCATCGTTGAAAAGTCAAATCGTCGAATGGAAGCGCATACACGGGAACGAGCGCGACGAGCTGCTTATCGAGCATAAGCATACGCGAACCGGCAAAGAGTATCAGCCGAGCTACTGGTACTTCCATAATTATCCGAAGAATCCGAAGGATAAGACGACATACACCCATCTCAAGCGCGTAGATCGCGCCGTGTATCACTATTTGAATACGCTCGCCGTGGCTCGACTGTGCCGGGAGCTGGACGACCCCGATGCGGACAAGTTCGGTACACTGGCGGACAGCATTAAGAGCGATATCCTGGGCAAAATGTGGGACGGAGAAACGGAGTACTTCTACGATCTTCATTACGAGACGGACGAGAAGGCGATGGTCAAAAATATCGTCGGTATCTACCCTGGCTGGGCTCGGATGATTGACGACCGGTACAACGGGATGATCGGCCATCTGCTCGATGAGCGCGAATTCGCCACCAAATGCCCGTTTCCTTCCGTCTCCGCCGATTGCCCGGCGTATTCCAAGGAGGGCGGCTGGATGGGCCATTTCGTCAAAGGACGGAACGGCTGCGTCTGGGACGGTCCAACGTGGCCTTATACGAACTCGATAGCGCTCGATGCGCTGGCAAAGGAAAGCAAGCGCAGAGGGCACATCTTCGACGGCCGGTTCGCCCACTTCCTGCGGGAATATTCGTTCCTTCACTTCCTTAACCGCGACCTGGGTCAACCCGCACTCGTCGAGCATTACAACAGCGCAACCGGCGAACCGCTCAGCGACGAGCAAGAATACAATCATTCGTTCTATATCGATCTTATTATTACGCATGTCGCCGGGCTGACCGTCGAACAAGACCGGATCGTGCTCGATCCCATCGATACGGGTCTCGACTACTTTTGCCTGGATCGGGTGAAGGCGGCGGGTTTCGACGTCCGGATCACGTACCGGAACCCGAGGGCGCTTGTGCCGGACGAACTGCACGGGCTGGAAGCAGGCTACAGGCTGTACATTGACGGCAAGCTTGCATTCTTCAGCGACACGCTGACTCATACAGAACTTGAATTTAGCCAGTTTGTAAAGAAAGAGGTGGAAGGATGAACCGATTTAACGGAATCGTCGCTCCCGCCGAGACGAACCCTCGGGTTCTCGAAGCCTATTTGCCGATTCTGCATCCGAACGACAGCCACGCCGCCAATTTGCTCGAGCTCGATAACGGCGATCTGCTCTGCACCTGGTTTACCGGCAGCGGCGAAGGCAATCCCGACACGAACGTCGTGCTTTCCAGGCTGCCGGCCGGCTCCACGCAATGGACGGAGCCCGTGCAGCTGTCCGGCGATCCCGAGCGCTCCGAGCAAAATCCGGTGCTCTTCCAGGCCCCGGACGGCAAGCTTTGGCTCCTGCATACGTCTAACGAGCCTCACGACCAAAAGACGGCCAAAGCCGTATACCGGATTTCCGAAGATCGCGGTGCCACATGGGGCCCTACCGAAACGTTATGCGACAGACGCGGCATTTTCCTGCGGCATCCGCCGCTTGTGTTGAGGAACGGGGACTGGCTGCTGCCGGCGTATTATTGCAAGCTCGACGGGCATTACAGCGTCGTCCTGATCAGCTCCGATCAAGGCCGTACCTGGAACGAATACGAAGTTAGCGGAAGCGTGCACAGAGTGCAAATGAACGTCGTGGAGCTTACGGACGGCTCGCTGTTCGCGATGTTCCGCAGCAGGCAGGCCGACCGGATTTACACAAGCGTATCGCACGACAGCGGACGCAGCTGGTCGGTGCCCGTGAGGAGCGAGCTGCCCAACAACAATTCTTCGACGCAGGTTGTGAAGCTCCCTAACGGTCATTTGGCTCTAGTTTACAATAATTCATCGATGGAGCGGGACCAGTTCCGCTGGGTTCAGCGCAAGGGAGAATTCCGCAAGAAGCCGCTTCGTACGCCGCTGACGCTGGCCGTTTCGGTAGACGAAGGGCGGACGTGGCCGATGTACCGGAACGTACAGACGGCCGACCTGGAGTATAAGGACAGCGAAATCGGCTATTCGTATCCCTCCATTGTCGCCGGCCGGGACGGCAGCCTGCACATCGCGTTCTCGTATTTGCGCAAAGGCATCAAATATGTCCGTGTAGATGAGTCGTGGGTCAAAGAGGGAATGTAGGAGCAATAATCAGACAGCATAGAAACGGAACCTGCACGCCGAGCGCGCGCGGGTTCCACGCCTCCGCTATTCACGGCAACCTGAACTTTTGGCAAAGGGTGAAGGTCATGGTAGGGAGAATTGATCATTTAGACGGTGAGCGATTTTTTGAAGAAGACTTGAATATCTTTTTGAACCGTGAATTGGAATCGTTTACAACGCTGCAGCATACTCACGATTTCGTGGAGATCTGCTATGTGGGGGAAGGCTGCGGCTATCATTACGTCGAGGATCAGGTGCTTCCCGTGAAGCAGGGCGACTTGTTCGTCATTCCGATCGGCACCTCGCATGTATTCCGGCCGTCTTCGCCGAAGCAGGACAAGATGCTCGTCATTTACAACTGCATCTTCCGGAAGGAGCTGCTCGACAGCTGGCATCACTTATTGCAGAAGGATTCCATCACCTACACCGCGATCTATCGTCCTGCCGAGTGCCGGCAGCGGTGGCTGCACGTTCAGGATAAACACGATACGTTTTCGACCATCATGCAGAACATGTACCGGGAGTACTTAAAGCGGAGCACGGGCTTCGAGACGGTATTGACCGTGATGCTCATTCAAATGATGGTGCAGCTGCAGCGGTTTGAAATGATCAACGAGACGGAAACCGTTTCGTTCCGTTTGCTCGATGAAGTCATCCATTACATCAAATCCAAATATACGCAAAATTTGACCGTGCAGGATGTCGCCGATTATTTCTTTCTGAGTGCCAGCCATTTTCAACGCTTGTTCAAGAAGTCGACGGGGCTCTCATTTACGCAGTACTTGCAAAACGTCCGCATCCAAAAATGCTGCGAGCTGCTCAAGTCGACCGATATTCCCATTTACCAAATTGCCAATCAGGTCGGATACCAGGATATGAAGTTTTTCCATGCGCTGTTCCGCAAAAAGACAGGGGTTACCCCCCGACAATACCGTCAAAACTTCCAAGAGCTCGATGAAGCGGACTTGTCGTACATGCTGCAATAATTATAGGCTGGCCATCGCGATGGAACAGCTTTTTTTGTTCTTTTCCGGGGAATTATGTGAGTCAGATTGGTGCGGTTAAGTCGGGACATGATTCGTACTCGCTTCGGTAAGGCGACGGTTTCGATCGACCTCTCGGACTTCGGCGCATACGGTATCGTTCATCCCGATGTCATAATGAGACGCCCCGCGTTGCTCATTATAGAACAACCTTTTGTCCAGTTGATAGTTTTCGATTATAGATCCATGTAAATGTACAGGAATCTTTTTCCTACCCTGGGATATGTAGAACAATGCCTGCGAAAGTACAGGAATCAGCGAGGCTTAAGCCTATGTCGGGCTGTTGTGAACGAAAAGACTGTAAAATCGCAGTAATCGAATCGTGGAAGAACGAATCTGACACAGGTTCCTCCACTTTTGCAGGCTTTCTTCTACAAATGGTTCACGTTATAAGAAAGGTTACACTCTATCCTTCGGCCGGGGGCAGCGGCGGTGCAACAAAGCCCGAATGGGCGTTGTAGCGGCTGGCCCGGGGGCAGCGGCGGTGCAACAAAGCCCGAATGGGCGTTGTAGCGGCTGGCCCGGGGGCAGCGGCGGTGCAACAAAGCCCGAATGGGCGTTGTTGCGGCTGGCCCTAGGGCAGCGGCGGTGCAACAAAGCCCGAATGGGCGTTGTAGCGGCTGGCCCGGGGGCAGCGGCGGTGCAACAAGGCCCGAATGGGCGTTGTAGCGGCTGGCCCGGGGGCAGCAGTGGTGCAACAAGGCCCGAATGGGCGTTGTAGCGGCTGGCCCTAGGGCAGCGGCGGAGCAACAAAGCCCGAATGGGCGTTGTAGCGGCTGGCCCGGGGGCAGCAGTGGTGCAACAAGGCCCGAATGGGCGTTGTATCGGCTGGCCCTAGGGCAGCGGCGGAGCAACAAAGCCCGAATGGGCGTTGTAGCGGCTGGCCCGGGGGCAGCAGCGGTGCAACAAAGCCCGAATGGGCGTTGTAGCGGCTGGCCCTAGGGCAGCGGCGGTGCAACAAAGCCCGAATGGGCGTTGTAGCGGCTGGCCCGAG
The DNA here is from genome assembly GCF_042432825.1 of Paenibacillus chartarius. Classification (NCBI taxonomy): domain Bacteria; kingdom Bacillati; phylum Bacillota; class Bacilli; order Caryophanales; family Paenibacillaceae; genus Paenibacillus; species Paenibacillus chartarius. The sequence continues at coordinate 60,632 of NZ_JBHLWN010000043.1, forward strand.
GGCAGCGACGGTGCAACAAAGCCCGAATGGGCGTTGTAGCGGCTGGCCCTAGGGCAGCAGTGGAGCAACAAGGCCCGAATGGGCGTTGTAGCGGCTGGCCCGAGGGCAGCGGCGGAGCAACAAGGCCCGAATGGGCGTTGTAGCGGCTGGCCCGAGGGCAGCGGCGGTGCACCAAAGCCCAAATGGGCGTTGTTGCGGCTGGCCCGAGGGCAGCGGCGGTGCAACAAAGCCCAAATGGGCGTTGTAGCGGCTGGCCCGAGGGCAGCGGCGGTGCAACAAAGCCCGAATGGGCGTTGTTGCGGCTGGCCCGAGGCAGCGGCGGTGCAACAAGGCCCGAATGGGCGTTGTAGCGGCTGGCCCGAGGGCAGCGGCGGAGCAACAAGGCCAAAATGGGCGTTGATGCGGCTGGCCCGAGGGCAGCAGCGGTGCAACAAGGCCCGAATGGGCGTTGTAGCGGCTGGCCCTAGGCAGCAGCGGTGCAACAAGGCCCGAATGGGCGTTGTAGCGGCTGGCCAAAGGGCAGCGGCGGAGCAACAAGGCCCGAATGGGCGTTGTAGCGGCTGGCCCGGTGGCAGCAGTGGAGCAACAAGGCCCGAATGGGCGTTGTAGCGGCTGGCCCGAGGGCAGCGGCGGAGCAACAAGGCCCGAATGGGCGTTGTAGCGGCTGGCCCGAGGGCAGCGGCGGTGCAACAAAGCCCAAATGGGCGTTGTTGCGGCTGGCCCAGGGGCAGCGGCGGTGCAACAAGGCCCGAATGGGCGTTGTAGCGGCTGGCCCGAGGGCAGCGGCGGAGCAACAAGG
>NZ_JBHLWN010000044.1:0-34304 GCF_042432825.1 Paenibacillus chartarius
AAGCTCTTTTTCTATATCCGCTTTTTCCAATTCCTACACCCACGGAGATTTTACACTAACAGCTGACGTCTGACGTCACTTACTCGGCATGCATCCGCTCTTCGTCCGGATCATCGGTCAGCGCTGGCGCATGAATACATATACGCCTTCCTGCCGATGAACGAGCTCGAATCCGCTCTGCTCCAAGCTTCGTCTGGCCGGTGCGACACGCGCTCCCAGCCGCAAAAACCGCTGAGCACGCCGGGCCTGCCCGATCACACTGACGCCTGTAATAATCCCTGCCTTCGGCACGACGGTTAGGGAATACCGGATCGTAACGACATCGCGCTGAACAGGAGTATTGCGCAATTCATCCACCTCCCCCATAGTACTCCATCCAGTAGATGCGAGATTGATAGATTTGGTGAACGGGTAAAGACGGATGATGGCGCCTTCTTCTGTTCATCCACCCCTGTTCGACGAACCGTGCCCCCCGCTTCCTGCCGCACGTTCGAATAGAACCTTCAGTCACCGGCGTAAATAATTAATGCCATAAACTATAATGGTTCGACATTTCCATTTACGATTCGCCATATTATGCCTATACTATTTTCATCCATATTGTGAGGTGACATCATGACCATTTACGATTTTACCGTGCGCAAATCCGACGGCAGTCGCGTGCCGCTGTATGCCTTCGAAGGAAAACCGGTTGTTATCATTAATACAGCGAGCAAATGTACGTTCACACCGCAATTCGCCGATCTGCAAAGCCTTTACGAGCAGTACCGCGCTTCCGGTGTAGAGTTTATCGGCTTCCCGTGCAATCAATTCGGCGAACAGGAGCCGGGCAGCAACCAGGAGGCGGAGTCGTTCTGCCAAATCAATTACGGCGTCAAATTCCCGATCTACGGAAAGCTCGAAGTCAACGGCGACAACGCCCACCCTCTGTTCGATTACTTGAGGAAGGCCGCTCCGTTCAAAGGGTTCGACGATTCGAACATGAACGCCAAGCTGCTCAAAATGATGATTACCGAAAAGAACCCGGAGTGGCTGCTCGGCGACTCGATCAAGTGGAACTTCACGAAATTTCTCATCAACCGGCAAGGGGAAGTCGTTGCGAGATTCGAACCTACCGACGAAATGGATCTGCTTCGGCGAAGCATTGAAGCGCAGCTCCATACCTAAGCAAAGCCAAACCGGACTTCCGTTTCCACCGGCGGAAATCCGGTTTTTGCTGTGCAGCAGCAGAATAGAGGTTAGTCCCCTGCTTGTAAGGTAGTTTCCTTCAGGTAAGCTAGTGAACGGCATGTTACTTCTTACAATCTACCTTGCACTTCTATATAATAAGTTTAGCCATCGGTCCCGGACTAACTCGGATATGATGTAATGATGGATGACTAGCTGCGACTCGGACGAATGATATCCGCTCCGGGTCGCTTTTGTTGGTCATCGACCCAAAACAGAAAGGTGAACATCGACATTATGGAATTCGCACAAGGCACAATCAAGCAGCAAACCGCAACCAAATCATTTTCCCTGTCGCTGCTCTCCTTAACTGCAGGAGCTTTTGCCATCGGCATGACGGAATTCGTCATTATGGGCCTATTGCCCAATGTCGCGGGAGATTTGAACGTCTCGATCTCTGCAGCCGGACAGCTCATTACGATGTACGCGCTCGGCGTTGCCGTAGGAGCTCCGATCCTGACCATCCTCACCCATAAAATGCCGCAAAAGAAGCTGCTCGTCTTCTTAATGATGCTGTTTATTCTCGGAAACGGCATATCTGTCGCGGCCCCGAATTACGCCGTCCTTATGGGTGCCCGCTTAATTACGGCGCTTACGCACGGTACGTTCTTCGGAGTTGGGGCTGTCATCGCCTCAGGCCTCGTTCATCCGGACAAACGAGCCGGCGCCGTATCGATCATGATGGCGGGACTGACGATCGCCAACATTATCGGCGTTCCGTTGGGCACATTCATCGGTCAGCATTGGGGCTGGCGGGCATCGTTCGGCACCATCGCCGTAATGGGCCTGATCACGCTGATCGGAATTCTGCTGTTTATCCCTGCGCTCCGGCAAGAAAAACCCGTCAGCGTCGTTCGTCAGGTTGCCGCGCTCGCCAGTCCCAAGCTGTTGGCTTTTCTCCTCATCGCCGTGCTTGGCAACGCGGGTCTGTTCGCCGTGTTCACCTACATAACGCCGCTGCTAGTGCAGGTAACCGGCTTTGCCGAGCACAGCGTGACCTGGATATTGATTTTGTTCGGCTGCGGGGTTACGATCGGTAATATCGTAGGCGGCAAGCTTGCGGATTGGAAGCTCATGCCTTCCATTCTCGGCATCTATTTGGCGATATGCTTGCTTCTCACGATTTTCACCTTTACCGTGCATAACCCCATTGCCGCCGTCCTCACCATTTTCCTTTGGGGCGCCGGATCCTTTGCCGTATTCCCGGGGATGCAGGTACGGATTATGAGCTTGGCCAAATCCGCTCCGGCGCTGGCCTCCACCACGAGCCATTCCGCCGGCAACCTGGGAAACGCGACGGGCGCTTTCATCGGCGGAGCAGTCATTACCCACATGTCGCTTACCTCCCTTCCATGGGTAGGCGCTGTGCTTGTAGGCTCGGCTTTACTTCTCGGTCTTGCCGTTTATATGGCGGATAAGAAGTCTGCCCAGTAAAAAAAGACAGCCCTTGTTTTGCAAGAAAACCGGGGCTGTCTCTTTTTATCAAAGGCTCTGTTATCTTTGATTGTTGATTTTTGACCAAAAGAAAAACCGCCCTATGGCGGTTCATTCTGAACTATCGTCATAATCCGTTAGCTTAAACCTGCGTAATACGCAAACTCATTACAGGGAGCTTCATATCAGGTCTCACAGTCGAAGGGGATTCCCCTACAACTATTGCCCCGAACCCTTTATAAAAACCCTCTGCATTCGGATCACTCTTTATTCTGATGTGAATAAAATTATTGTTCATCGCTAGTTGGATAGCATGCTTCATTAACTTTTTCCCATAACCTGCACCAATTGAAGTAGGGTCTACAAATAACCAAAATAATTCAGCTTCTTGTTTTGAATTTTCCCTTAACTCGTAAAAGCCCCTAATCGTATTCTCAGCCTCAATCACGAAAATCCAATTATCTAAGATATTTTCTTCAGAGATGCTTAAATCCTTCTTAGCACACTCCATGTACTCTGGATCATATCCCCAGTATGCTTTGGATCTAATTGCTATATCGCTTAAAATTGTTGCTTCTTCAGTCTGGGCTGGTCTAATGTTTGCTCCCATCATCTAATCCATCCCCCTAAGTCAGTTTCAGTGAGCCCTAAGAGCCTAGAGTAGAAGTTCGACTAACAGATTTAAAAAACCTGTAATGTTGAACGAATCTGCCCGTTACTTCAATAAGAATATCAACAACAATGTTTAACAGAGCCTTATCAAAAATTGTATCCGGTCCGCATTCTGGTTAGATGTAAGGGAAACGGAGTCAAAGGATGTGATCGCTATCATCATGCCAATCTTCGTAGCCGTGTGTTTAGGCATATTTTACGAAAAGCTTTACCAATATGCCCTAAGAGCCCAGCTCTCTCAAGCTTAAATATCTCATCCCTTCCTCGAAATCTTTGGCGAAAGATGCCGATACGACGATGTCGGGGAACGACGGCATGGCATAGTTCGCTTTGCATGCATCCCACGTCTCCTTCAGCAGCTGCGCGTCAACCTCTTCGGAATACACGACAATTTGGTCCGGAGCAAGAACGGCATTGAGAATCAGCATCATTTTACAAATGACTTCCGGAAACTCCTCTGCGGCGTCCAAGGCATCCCAGTGCAAGAAATCCAGAGGCAAATATTTAATCTCCCCGGCCATGCCGTCCTTCCCTCTGACGATTTTTCCGTCGATGAAAATCCCCATTCCAGGCGACTTCGTCCCGGGGAAATAGATGCCCAGCACGCACTTTCCTTCGCCGAACTGTTCGCGATGACAGTATCCGCTAACGGCGGCATTGACGTCATTTTCTACGACAACCGGCACCTCAAACCTGGACTGAACCTCTTCGATCAAGCGGATTCCTTTCATCCCGGCACTGCCGCTGACTTTAATTTCCCCATCAACCGATTGGCCCGGTATCCCGATCCCGATCACTCCAACAGCGGGGAACTGCTGCAGTAAATCATCGATGACCGAACAGAGAGCGCTCATGTCGAAGCTTTGCAAACGATGCTCTACAGCGGCGAGGATCTCTTCGCGTAAATTGAATATTTTCGCCAAATACAGTTCGTGATCTTGCTTTTCAATAATTTGAACGACCAATGCGAGACGAAAGTTATAATTGAACCGATACGTTACGGCAGGCCGGCCGCCGTTCGACGGAACCGCATCGTCTTCGAAGAGCTCTCCCGCTTCCACTAGCTCCTTGACCAGCGCGTTAATGGTGACGACGCTAAGCCCTGTCAGCGAAGCGAGCTGCGGCTTGGTCATCTTGCCCGTCTGTTTCAGTTCGCGGCGAACCGAGTTCATATTGAATCCTTTTATTAAATGAGGATGCGCATGTTCCATCTGAGATCACCCGGGCTCACTTTAGTAATTAAACCAACTTTATTAAGTTTATTTATTATACCCTCAATGTGGCTCATTATTCAAGCAGGGTTGCTTCCGCCAATAAATAGATCTTTGATATGGCGGGTTCTTGGCGGGCAGTGAATGAGATCGGCTGCTTTGATCCGATTCTATACAAATAATGCTGCGAGAACCCGCTATACCTCCGCTCGTCGGATGAGACCCCAAAAAAACGACGAATGCTTCGCGGCTTACGATTCCTTATGTCCCGCTATCCACAGAAAACTAGGACACATAAATTCCTGGCTATACACAAACAAAAGCGACTGCTCCCCGGTTCTCGACCGGGAAACAATCGCCGTTGGATCGTCGCCATTGGAGCATCGCCGTAACGCCTCGCAGCGCTTACGGTTCACTCATTGCATACCGCCTGTCAAGCGCTTCGTCCTGCTTCGGCAGCCTCCATCAAACCCTTAATATAGCCGACGCCGAACAGCCGGCCGAGCAGCTCGTAGCCCGGATTGGCATTGTCTTCCCCTTCCATCGTCGGCACATGATCGGGTCTGGCCGGTCCGCGGTACCCTACGTCATAGTAGGTTTTCATCGCTTCCAGCATATTCGTCTTGCCGTCGTCGTGGAACGTCTCCTCGAACTTCTCGGCCGTTCCGCGCACATCCCGGAAATGAACGAAAAATATTTTATCCTGAGCGGCAAACCTGCGGATGACATCGGGAATATGTTCCCCCGCCGTGGCGAGCGTGCCCTGACACAGCGTGATGCCGCTGTAGGGGCTCGGCACCAGATCGATGGCGCGCTGCAGCGCATCGGCGCTTCGCAATATGCGCGATATGCCCCGGATCGGGCTGATCGGCGGATCGTCGGGGTGCAGCGCCAGCTTTACCTTCGCCTTCTCGGCAACGGGGACGATGCGCTCCAAATAGTAGCGCAAATTATTCCAGAGCTGTTCCTCGGTCACGATGCCCGCCTCGGTCAGCGGGGCGTTCTGCATCAGCGCATGATCGTAGCTGGAGACAAGCGCGCCGCCACGGGTACGGGTTGTCGTCGACGTACGGAACCAGTTGAACTGGGCCATGAAATTATAGCACAGCACCTCGATGCCGAGCGCCCCCATGTTCGTAATGAACTGCTGCATCACCTCGATTTCTTCATCGCGCCCGGGCAGCCCGAGCTTGATTGAATTCGTCGGCGGCGCCGATTCGATCACTTTCAGCTCAAGTCCGAAATCCTCGAAACGCCGCTTCATATGAAGCAGATTCATATAGTCCCAGGGCTTCCAGCCATTCTCCTCGCGAGGCAGCGGACCTACCGCATAACCAATGCCCATCTGCTTCGCCAAATGCCAGAGCCGGTTCGGATGAGAGGGAAAAAATTCGGCAAGCTGCATGTCGGATCACTCCTGTAACGGATTATTTTTTACTAAGCTTCGCTTCCGTATCTTTGCCCTTGGCGACAATTTTGTCGTAAGCCTGCTCAAGCGACTGCTTGCCGAAGCTGACGGCTTCCATTTCCGTCGTGTACGTCTTGACGAAGTCTTCCCAGCCCGGAGGCGCCGGATAGAACGGCAGCGCCTTGCCAAGCGCCGCATCGAGCAAATCTTTGCCGATCGTATCGGTCTTCTTCAAATTCGGCTCGAGCTCTTTGTAGATCACATCGTTAATCGGGATCCCTCTCGTCGTGCCGAGCACTCTGCCCGCTTCTTTATCCGTAATGAACCATTTGACGAACTCTTTCGCCTGGGCCTTATATTTGCTCGTGCTGCTGACGCTAAGGAAAATCGTTGACTGCGCCCAGCCGCCGCCCGACGGACCGGTCGGATTGTTTACAACGGCCACTTTCCCCGGCAGCAGCTGCTCCAGCACGCTGACGGAGCCGACGGTCGCCCCGCGCGTCAATGTCGTACCGGACGCCATCGGATCGGCCTTCGGATCGTTTTCTTTGAAGGCTGCCTGCACCTGCGCCGGCGGGATGACGTTATTTTTACGGAAATCGACGTACGTTTGCTGAAATTTGAACCACAGGTCCTTATCGAGATTGAATTTCGTGCCGTCTACCATGACCGGGCCTTTGCCGTACGAGGTTTGGTAGAACTGAAACCAATCCCAACCGGTGGAATTATCGCCAATGCCGTATTTATCCTTGGGCAGCTTCTCCCGCGCTTCCTTCGCGAAGGCGAAGAAATCGTCCCATGTCCAATCCTTCGCAGGCAGCTTGATGCCGGCCGCTTCGAGCTCCGTTTTGTTGAAGACAATCCCCGATCCGTTATGGCTCAGCGGGATGCCGTACAGCTTGCCGTTAATTTTCAAATTGTCCAAGATTTTCGGATCGACGATCCCCTTCAAATCGACATCCGACAAATCCTCGAGCAGCCCCCGCTTGGCATAATCCTGAATGTACGCGCCGTCCATTTGCAGCACGTCCGTCATCGATTTCGAAGCGGCCAGCGTCGTCAGCTTCGTCCAATACGCGTCCCAGGCCAAATATTCCGGCGTAAATTTAATGTTCGGCTTCTGTTGGGAGTACAGCTCGAGTGCCTTCAGCGTCGCCTGGTGTCTGGCGTCAGGTCCCCACCACATGATTTTCAGGTTGGCCGGCGCCGCCGTATCGACTTTCTTGTCCGCATCCGCCGACGCCGGTTTCGCTCCTTGATCTCCGTTGGACGCCCCTGCGCCCCCTCCGCTGCTGCACCCTGCCAGCGTCAAAGCGGCCGCAAGCGTTACGGCTGTGAACATCGTCCATTTGCGCATCTTCTTCGTTCCCCTTTCTGTTCGCCTATTATTGGAACTACCCTTTAAGACCGGTAGTTGCAATCCCTTCCACAAAATGCTTCTGTGCGGCAAAAAATACGACGACCGACGGAAGAATCGACAACAGCGAGATCGCAAGCAGCTGCCCCCACTGCACTTCGAACTGATCGATGAACATGCGCAGACCAAGACCTACGGTATATTTTTCAATCGAGCTTAAATAGAGCACCTGTGAGAAAAAGTCATCCCAGCTCCAGATGAACGTGAAGATGGCCACAGTCACAAGGGCAGGCTTCACCAGCGGAAAGATGACGCGCAGAAATATGCCGTACACCGATGCGCCGTCGATCGTCGCCGCTTCGTCCAGCTCTCTCGGAATGCCGCGAATAAATTGCACGACCAGGAAGACGAAGAACGCGCCTCCTCCGAAGAAGTGCGGAAGAATGAGCGGAATGTAGCTGTCCACTAAGCCCAAATTGTTGTAAATAATGTACTGGGGCACGACCGTCACCTGCCCGGGAAGCATCATCGTCAGCAGCAGGATCGAGAACCAAAACCCGCGCAGCTTAAAACGCAGCCGTGCGAAGCCGTAGGCGACGAGAGCGCTCGTAACGACACCGCCCAGCACGCACCAAAACTCCATGATGAGCGTATTCGTGAAGAACGTTGTGAAGCTGTATTCGGCGTTGTGAAACCAGCCCTTCGTGTAATTGTCCCACATCGGCGTTTCCGGCCAAATCGTCGGCAAGCTCATCTCCGAGTTTTGCTTCAGCGTCGCTCCGACCCACCAGATAACCGGATACAGCATGACAAACGAGAAGGCCAGCAGCACGAGGTGGTTGACCCATCCTTGCGAGCGGAACCGATTGCTCATTTCGCGTTCCCCCCTTCCGACTCGTAATACACCCAGTATTTGGACGCCAAGAAGTTAAGCGCTGTCAAAACAGCGATGATCACAAGCAAAATCCATGCCAGTGCCGAAGCGTAGCCCATCTGGTAGTTTTTAAACGCCTTCTCGAACAGGAATAGCGCATACATGTACGTGGAGTTCGCCGGTCCTCCGTTCGTAATGATAAAGGCCGACGTAAACATTTGAAACGAGCCGATAATTCCGAGCACCAGATTGAAAAACATAACCGGCGACAGCATCGGCAGCGTGATATGCCAAAACTTCCCCAGCGGCCTTGCGCCGTCCACCGCAGCCGATTCGTACAGATCCTGAGGAATTTGCCTGAGCCCGGCCAGGAAAATGACCATCGTCGAGCCGAACTGCCAGGCATTCAGCAGCACCAGCGTATACAGCGACGTATCTGGATTGGACAACCAGGCGACGGCGGGGATATGAAACCAGCCCAGAATATGGTTCACATAGCCCTTCAGGTCGAAAATGTTTCTCCACAGCACGGAAACGGCGATGCTGCCTCCGATCAGCGATGGAAAATAAATCGCCGTCCGGTATGCTGAGATCCCGCGTATGCTCTTGTTCAGCAGCATCGCCACCAAGAGCGAAAAGAACAGCTTAACCGGCACGGAAAGCGCGACAAAGGCGAACGTCACTTGGAGCGATTGACGGAACAGCCCATCCTGCAGGAAAATTTCTTTGTAGTTGCCGATGCCGACCCAGCTCGGATCTTCCAGCAAGGAATATTCTGTGAACGATAGGTAAAAGGACCGTACGATCGGCCATAAGGTGAGCAGGAAAAATCCGATCAGCCATGGGGAAATAAACAAATAACCGGCAACATGGTGGGTACCCGCCGCCTTGCGGGCGCGCAGCCGGGGAACCGCCGCAGCCCTTTCTTGAATCGAAGCTTTCGCCGTCATACCAAAACCCCTCCCGTCTAAATTCCATCTCTATCCACCCAAGATAGCGTTTTCATTTGAATGGAACACATTCAACTTATCAAACTGGAATTTATCTGCACAGGAGGTGAATTTTTGAATTCGTTTGATTTTTTTAGTTCGCGTCGCGGAACTCGCTTGGAGACAATCCGACCTTCTTTTTGAAAATTTGGCTGAAATAGCGGGAGTCCTGATAACCCACCTTTTCGGCTACCTCGTAATTTTTCAACTGCGTTTGCTTGAGCAGCTTCTTCGCTTTGGCGATCCGGATTTCCGTCAAATGCTCAATGAAGGTGACGCCCGTATTCGTTTTGAACAGCGTACTGAGATAGGCCGGGGTAATGTACACCTTCTCCGCTACGGAATGCAGCGTCGCTTTGTCGTATTCCCCTTCCATTAGTGTTAGCGCTTTCTTAATGATCGTACGGTTTTGGTTGTCTTTGGACGTTGACGCCTCGGCGATCCGCTTCACATAGTCGCGCACCGCAGCCTTGATTTCTTGCAGCGTTTGCCTGGTGAGTACCGCCATAATGTCCGGACGAAGCGGAGCGTCGATCTGTCCGGTCGACATTTTTATCCGGAGCTCCAGGCTGATCAACAGATGAATTGTGATGTTATCGACTTCTTCCCGGGGCAGCGGTCCGCTGCGCAGCAGCGCTTCATAGAAGCTGTCGACGGCCTGCTCCGCCCTCTGCGGCGCCTGTTCGTCGATAAGTCGAAGCAGCTCCTCCTCTTGATCATCCGGATAGACCGCTTCGTTCGAGTAGCTGCCGATGCTGTTGAAATAAATGATTTGTCCTGTACCTTGATAAAATTTATGGTTGAGAGCGCTCATCGCTTGGGCGAAACCGGTGTGAAGCTCGGTGAGGTGCTGGCTCGGATTGCCGATTCCAACCGTTACTGTGCGCAAATGGCGGGTATCGTGGCGGAGAAGGCTGCTGTGCAAGGCGCGGATCGTGTCTCTGTCGTCCCAGGAAAATAGCATGCAAACGTGTCCGATTTCATCGAAAAAAACGGGGCAATTTCTTGGTGCGTAACATTTGAGGGTGTCGTACAGCTCCTGCGTTTCGCTTAGACGAGTCCAGGCGCTCGCATCGCCGGAGCTGCTGTCGAACAAGGCTAAGGTCGGGTAACAGTAATGGGCATGAAGCCCCTGCTCGGCGAGCCGTCTTTGGATTTCCTCAGGCCGGGTGCATCCGCTGCGGATCAAGTCCGGCAGCGACGGGCTCCCGGCGGCTCGAAACTCTTCCCTGCCCGCCGTGAAGGCGGCTGCGGTATTCGGTTTATTATGCTGCATACCCCGCTCTCCTTTCATTGGACAAGATGGCTATGAAAGTTCAACCGGTATAATGCTTGTAGAAATCAAGCCCCCGGATCAGCTTCTCCTCCGTCACATCCACATTGCCCGTCTTGATCAGATCGAGCAGCTCCAGATGGGAATCCGGAATGCTGTAGCCTTGATGATCGTGGTTCGTAACGGAGATGAACCGCATAATTTTCGTCTTGATCCGGTTCCATATGTCCAGAAACAGCGCATTGCCGCTTCGTTCGTAGAAGTATCCGTGGAAATCCATATCCAGCTCCACAAGCCGGAACGGATCGCCGTTATCCACGGACTCCCTCATCCCTTTCACAATATTCTCCAAATGTTCGATGTCTTGCGCGGTCAACACATTCATCGTAGCTCTCAAAGCATGACCTTCGATCAGCTGCCGCAGCTCGTAGATATCGCGGATTTCCTGGGGCGTGATTTCGGAGACGGCCGAACCCTTGTTTGTCTTGCCGACGATTAAGCCTTCCTGCTTGAGACGTTCCAACGCCTCTCTGACCGGAGCCTGACTGACGCCGAATGCCTTCGTCAGATCCAGCACAATAAGGCGGTAGCCGGGCGGCAGCTCCCCCTTCATAATTTGTCTCTTCAATGTACTGTAAACGTATTCGGTTAAAGACATCGGAGCCGGCGCTTGCGCCAGGTTGATCGGTTCCATTCGGATCGGATCCCCCTTTCCTGAATTATCGATAATCGATAACTTGATACTAGCTGCGATCCCCAAATATTGTCAAGGGATAAATGTCCTCATCTTTCGGCGCCTTTTCTCTCCTCGGCAAATGAAAAAAATCAAACAAAATCATAATTTTACGGCATCGCCTTTCCGGACGCCCCCTCGTTAAGATGATGTTGTATCCAGGATCGCATGCCGCAGCTGTGGAGGTGTTGTTGAAATTGTCCAAACGTGTAGTGTTCATTACGGACGCGGACAGCAAGTCCGGTCAAGCGCTCGTCCGCCGGTTCGCCCGGGACGGCTCCGGGCTGCTCCTGAACAGCGTCTCGGGCGGCGAAGCGCTGCAAGAATGTCTTGATTCCGCGAGGGCGTTCGGCTGCGAGGCAGTCGTCGCCAATATCGATCTCTGTCGAAGCGCCGAGGTTGCCGCTCTGCTGGCGGAAGCAGAGACGAAGCTTGGCTCTGTGGACGTGCTGCTGCACAATCAGTGCGCCATAAGTCCCGCCGGAGTTGAACATGGTGACGAAGCGGCGTTCTTGAACATCGTGCAAGCGAATGCCAAGACGGCGTTCTTCTGCACCCAGGCAGTCGGCAAACAAATGGCGGCAAGGGGATCGGGTGCCGTCGTCTTCGTCGGGTCGATTCATGCCGACAAGCCTGCCGGAGCATCGATGCCCTTCAGCGCTTCGCAAGGCGCCGTCAAGATGCTGGCCCGGGAAGCGGCGCTGTTTCTCGGCAGGTACGGCGTCAGAGTCAATATGATCGAAATGGGACCGGTCGAGGGAGCAGCGGAGCAGTTCCGAAGCGATATCTCCGCCTTGTACGATTCGTATAGGTACAAAGTACCGAGCGGGCTGCCGGGTACGTACGAGGACATGGCCGAGCTGGCCTATTTCCTTGCCGGCGCAGAATCGCGCTATGTGAATGGAGCCGACATTCGGCTCGACGGCGGCTTCCTGATGCATTATATGGATCACAGGATGAAGAAGCCAGACGACTTGGAGGTTGATCCGGCATGAGTTTGGCGGGGAAATCGGCGTTAGTGACCGGCGCCGGCACGGGGATCGGCCAAGGTATTGCCGTCGAGCTGGCAAGACGCGGCGTGAAGGTCGCCGTGCACTACAATTCGAGCGCAGCGGGCGCGCTCGAAACGAAACGTCAAATCGACGAACTTGGCGGCGAGGCGCTGCTTGTGCAAGCCGATGTCGCCCGGCAGGCGGACATCGAACGCATGACTGTCGAAGCTGCGGACCGCTTCGGAGGTATCGATATTCTTGTCAACAATGCGGCGCTGCAGCTCAACATCGATTGGGCGGACTATTCGGAGGAGCAATTTGACCGGATGTTCGCCATTAATCTAAAGGGCTACTGGCAGTGCACCCAAGCCGTCCTTCCGTTCATGAAGGCGAAGATGAGCGGCCGCATTATTTATATTTCCTCTGTCCACGGCAAACGACCGACGGATTTCGACGCCGTCTACTGCATGACTAAGGGCGGAGTCAAAATGCTGGCCCGGGAAAGCGCTATCGAGCTGGCCCAATACGGCATCACCGTCAATACGATCGAGCCGGGAGCCGTCGATGTCGGCAAGTTCCGAGATTCTCACCGGCAGCCGAGCCGCAAGAAGTTCCCGCTCGGCCGGGTCGGCCTGCCGTCGGACGTCGCCGCCTTGGTATGCTTCATTGCGTCCGGCGAAACCGATTATTTATCCGGCGCTTCGATCCGGTTGGACGGCGCTTCGATGCTGATGTAGCTGATGCAGCGCCTATCTGTTCGTCATTATTTTGCCCAAAGGAGCGGTATCTAAGGTGACCCAACAAACGTATGAAAGCACTCTTGCCCACGTCAATACTTATTCTTCCCCGTCGGAGCTGCGAATTACCGACATCCGCTTTGCCGACATCGCCGGCGCCCCGATGCATTGCAGCTTGATCAAGGTATACACGAATCAAGGTCTGGTCGGCTTCGGCGAAGTCCGTGACGGCGCCGACAAAGCGTTCGCGCTCATGCTGAAAGGCCGGCTGCTGGGCGAGAATCCTTGCCAGATCGACAAGCTGTTCCGCCGCATCAAGCAGTTCGGCGGCCATGCCCGCCAAGGCGGCGGCGTCAGCGGCCTGGAGATTGCCCTCTGGGATATAGCCGGCAAAGCGTACGGCATTCCGATTTACCAAATGCTCGGCGGCAAGTTCCGCGACAAAATCCGGATGTACTGCGATACCGACGTGAACGGTAAGGACTCCGGCACCGCAATGGGCGAAGCACTCAAGAAGCGGATGGAAAAAGGCTTCACCTTCTTGAAAATGGACCTCGGCATCAACCAAATCATCCACGAGCCTGGGACGCTCAGCGCGCCGCTCGGATTTTTGGAGGAAATGAGAGCGCTGTCGACAGCATGGTACGGGCGCAAGAGTGCGCCGCTGCCGCCGCAGGAGCTGAGAACGCTGCGGAACCGCCATTACGATATTTACAATATTGCCCATCCCTTCACCGGCATTCATGTCACGGAGAAAGGGCTCGATATGCTCGAGCAATATGTCGCCGACGTCAGATCGGTTATTGGCTATGAGGTGCCGCTGGCGATCGATCACTTCGGCCATATCGGGCTGCAGGACTGTATCAGGCTCGGCCGCCGCATCGACAAATACAATTTGGCCTGGATGGAAGACATGATTCCTTGGCAGTACACCGACCAGTATGCTCAGCTCGCGAGAGCGGTAACGACTCCGGTGTGCACCGGCGAGGACATCTATTTGAAGGAAAACTTCCTTCCGCTGCTTGAGGCCGGCGGCGTCTCCGTCATCCATCCCGACGTACTTACGGCCGGGGGCATCCTTGAAACGAAAAAGATCGGCGATCTGGCGCAGGAGCACGGCGTGGCGATGGCCATCCATATGGCGGAAAGTCCTATCGCCTGCTTGGCGGCCGTTCATGCCGCTGCGGCAACCGAGAACTTCCTCGCCCTCGAGTATCACTCCGTCGATATCGACTGGTGGGACGATCTCATCGTCAGCAAGCTGCCGAAGCCACTCGTCCAGAACGGCTTCATCGCCGTACCCGACGCCCCCGGACTCGGCATCGAAGAGCTGAACGACGAAGTGATCGCCCAGCATCTGCATCCCGAAATTCCCGGACTGTGGGAAGAAACGTCCGTATGGGATCATTACTGGTCCAACGACCGTTTATGGAGTTAGTTCCCCGTACAGATCCCCAATACATCATATAGCGAGGTGGCGGCAATGAAATTTGACAACGCGGAAGATATTGTACAGTGGACACCGCTCTGGCAAGGCGAGCGCTTTCCGAACGGCCGGCCCAAGGTTCCCGCCGACGTACTCCGCCGGTTAGGCCGTATTACGTTGGAGGAGGCGTGGGGACCGCTCTGGTCGCGCGGCTACCAAAGTCAATTCGAAGGCGACTTCAAAATCATTCATCCGGGCAAAGTGATTGTCGGCCGGGCCGTGACCGCCGTCATGGTGCCGAAGCGCCCCGATTTGCACGACACGCTGCTTCGGTACGGCCATGAGCAGGAAGGCCGCAGAGGCTTCTTCAACCAATGGGTGATCGACACGCTGGAAGAGGATGACGTCGTTGTCGTCGATATGTTTGACAAAATCTATCAGGGCACGTACGTAGGCGGCAACTTGTCGACGGCCATTTCGACCCGGACGAAGCGCGGCGGGGCTGTCATCTGGGGCGGCATTCGCGACAATCAGCAGGTCATGGAAATCGAAAATATCAACGTCTATTTTCGCGGCAGCGACCCGACGGCGATCGCCGACGTGACGATGGTCGGCATGAACGTGCCGACCCGGATCGGCCGCGCGGTGTGCCTGCCCGGCGACGTCGTGCTCGGCACTCCGTCCGGCGTGATCTTCATCCCCGCCCATCTCGCCGAGCTGACCGCAATCCATGCGGAGAAGTCCCAGGTGCGCGACGTGTTCGGCTTTGTCCGGCTGCGGGACCAGACATATACGACCGCCCAAATCGATTCGGCTTGGAGCACGGCGATGTGGCAGGACTTCTTGAACTGGTTCCAAAGCGATGAAGCGGCCGCCCCGTACCGCCACTTGACCTGGAACGACGAGCTGGAGGAAGCTCGCAAACTGGAAGCCGCCGGACCGTCCAGCGACGTGCGGCTGTAACGAAGGAGCGGAAGCGCTGTGGATCAAGCTGTACTCGGCCGGACCGGCCTGTCCGTCACCAAGCTCGGTTACGGAGCGATGGAAATTCGCGGCCCCCGCGTATGGAGCGGCAAGCCGGTATCCGACGCCGACTCCGAGCGAATTCTGAACGCCGTCCTCGACGCCGGGATCAATTTCATCGACACGTCCTATGACTACGGCCGAAGCGAGGAATTGATCGGGCGCTTCATCGGCCATCGCCGCAGCGAATTCATTCTGGCGACCAAGTGCGGATGCACGCTGGTCGACTGCGGCGACCACGACGAGACGCCGCATGTATGGACCCGCGATAACCTGCTCCATAATATCGACACTAGCCTGCGGCGGATGAAGACGGACTACATCGACGTGCTTCAGCTCCACGGCCCCACCGTTCAGCAGGCTGAAGAAGGCCGGCTCGTCGACGTGATGAAAGAAATTCAAGCGACCGGCAAGGTACGCTGGATCGGCATTTCCTCCTACGTGCCGCATCTTCCCGCCTACATAGGGTGGAACGATTTCGATACGTTCCAAATCCCCTACTCGGCTCTCGAGCGTGAGCACGAGCAGCTGATTACGCATGCGGCGGCGACGGGCGCAGGCGTCATTATCCGAGGCGGCGTCGGTCAAGGCGAACCCGGTATCGGCCGCGGCTCGGCGGAACGTTGGGCCGCATGGGAGCGGGCGAAGCTTGACGAGCTGCTTGAGGAAGGCGAGCAGCGGACCGGCTTCCTGCTTCGCTTCACGCTGTCCCACCCGCATATGGCCACGACGATCGTCGGCACGAAGAACCCGGCGCACCTCATGGACAACATTCGTCACGCCGCCAAAGGCCCGCTTCCCCAAGAGGTGTATGAGGAAGCGAAGCGGCGTCTTGACGCCATCGGGCAAACGGCGCTATCGATGTAAAGTCACTAAGGCCGTCTCCTCAAGTAGTTGAG
Source organism: Paenibacillus chartarius (assembly GCF_042432825.1). Classification (NCBI taxonomy): domain Bacteria; kingdom Bacillati; phylum Bacillota; class Bacilli; order Caryophanales; family Paenibacillaceae; genus Paenibacillus; species Paenibacillus chartarius. The sequence goes on from NZ_JBHLWN010000044.1 coordinate 16,256, forward strand.
CCTACTTGAAGAGACGGCCTCTTTCATGCTGCAGAAACCTTTGCTTCAAGTTAATAATTCCCATTATAGTCAGTAATAAAGAAACTTTAATTGATTTTTAGAATCTAATTCTCAGTAAAAGAAGGAGGCGAAAAAATAAGTATGAGTAAAAGGATTGCCTTCATTACAACGGCGTTCATCGCCACAAGCGGCCTTCTTCCCGGCATCATGACTGTGGCGAACGCTGCGGAATATGCACAGCCGGGGATAAGCTCTTTTCAACCGCTTGCACCATGTCTCGCTTTGCGGCAGCCGAAAGAATTAAACTTACTATCAGCAGCAACCCTCTATGATCATCCGTTTCGTAATTTTCGGTATACCGCAGTTGGCGAGGTCTTGCCTCAAACGGTTCAAGTAAGCAAGGTAGATTTTTATTATCCTGGGAATTTTCTGATTCATACGTGGCTTGGAGAAAGATGGATCCACGTAAATTATCAAGACTACACCCTTCCACACCCCAAGAATCTCAAGTTATGGCAGCGCACAGCCCTTTACAAGGAACGCAAAGATCTATCTGAACCAGTATCCTATCTGGATCCTCAAACCGTTACTGTCCTCGATGCCGATCCGGATTGGTATCATCCTGGCGGATTCCATGCGTTTCGTATTGCCACAAGCAGCGGGCAGTCTGGATGGGTGAAACTGTACAGCGAGGAAATCGGCGCGGAGGAATCCACAGATATTACCGTGTACGTTCCTGATCGCAATAATATTTATGCGGAACCGATTCGCGGACCGTATTATGCTGAGCCTGTTGAGACAAAGGAGCAGCCGTATTTTGCCAAGGCCCGCTCTTGCTACTGGAATGCGGCAAATCCTAGCATGCAATATTACGAGATAGAGACCGCGCAAGGATTCGGGTGGATCTCAAGCTATTCTTTGTCACCGGAATACAGCACCCTCCCTATCGTTACTGACGATAATACGGAACTCGAGCTGTCCAACCGGACGATGGCATTTCGTTTTCCTCGCTGGGAGAACACGGTTGCAGGGTTATTGGAAGCCGGAACAAGAACGGCTTCGCGCAGCTTGCGTCTTGACGACAAAGTCTGGTACGAGGTCGATTCACAGTACGGCAAGGTATGGGTTCAGGAACGATACGCTGATCCTGCCGATGCTGTGGAAGTGGACGAATCGCTTGTGATGAAGGATCTATTTTCCCTTTCTTTGTACCCAAACGTAACATCATTGAATCCAAAGTATTACTCGATGAAATATGCGCCTCAAACGCTGCATATCACAGCGCGTTGGAAAGAATCACCGGGCTCCCCCAGGTCATGGCTGCAGGTAGACGCAGAGGATGGCAAAGCTTGGCTCCATGTGATTGAGGTTCATGAACCGACGGTAGTATATTCTTGGCAAGACGGCGGATATCATGCAAGCATGCTGCCGAAAGGAACGTATCTTGAAAATCGAAATTATGCGAACGGAGGAACCTTCTTTCGTTTATATGGCGTAACCTACAACGGAAAAACATACGGAATCCCGTATAAAATTCCCCTGGAAAGCATTGAAGGCTATCAAGCTGTGGACACGGTACTACAACTAACAACGACAACGCAACTGCAGCAAACACCTGACGGCAATATGCCGGGCTGGCCTTGGAGCGGCGCCTCCCTTTCGCCGCAAACCGTTAAACTAAAAGGGAAGTGGGAGTCATCGGACGGCCGAACCTATGGCCTGCTCGACAGCTACGCAGGCGAAGCGTGGATCTCGCTGGATTAGTGTAATGTACATCCGAATAAAGGGGCTTTCCCTCCGTCATCTTCGATGGCTTGGGAAAGCCCCTCTTTACGTGATCACATTACCCGCCTACCCGAAATCACTTGCCCCGACTAGAGCGAATCACCCCTTCTTGCTTTTCCCTACTCCTCGTCCTCTTCGTCGCTGTCCCCGTCGTAACCGTCCATATCCATGTCATCCTCCGAATCTCCGGTTGAGCCATACACAGCCGATCCGACCGTTGTTACAGCGCTGCCTCCAGTCGCATGAACCTGCTCCAGTCCCGCATTGACAGTCTTCATAATTTCAACCATCTCCTTATACGGCTGATCCTGTTGATTAACTAGACCGATGTTGAAGTTCTCGCCGTCTTTGCGCCAAGTGACTGCCTGATCGTAATACGAGAACCACCCCGTACCTACGAACAAAGGATGAGCAACCTGAGCTTCCACGAACGACTTGAACGCCGTACCTCTGTACACGGTGCTCGATACGGTCGTACCCGCGTTGACGGGGGACAACCCGCGCTGCGTCGTACTGAACGTAAATTCAAGATTCAAGAGCGGCTTGCCGAACGCTTCATACCGCGCAATCCAATCTGCATTGTTAACATAATTGTCAACGGAGAACGCATCGACGTAGTCCATCGCCCCAGAATCCCATTCCAGACTCGTGCGCCACGTCGGAACGACCGACGAACCGAGGAACAGGTGGTTCGTATCGTGTCTTCGAATAATATTCTTAATCGTGGAGAAGTACGTGCGGGACGCCAGCTTAATAAACTCCGACACATCCGCAGACGGCACCTTGGCGATATCGATCGACGCATCCTTCAGCTCGGCGAACGAAGCGGCGCTCGTACCGAGGAGCTGGTTGACCGCAGCGATGTCATTTCCGTATCTCGGCGCCAAGAATTCTACGAAAGCGTTCTTGGCTGCCGATGTCGACTTGTAGGTCAGCACTTCCTTGACGATGTCCGCCGTCCAGCCCGCCTCATTATCGTACGTGTAACCGATGAGCCACTTATCTTGCTTGGCGCTTTCAAGCTGCCCCGCCAATGCGGCATCGATGATCGTTTCGTTCTGCGGGTCAAACACATCGTAGGTCCATTGAATTCTCTTTAAGTTGCCCGGGTCCTGCAGCACTTGAATGTAAGGGAACTTGATTCCCCGCGGACGGGTCCATTTGCTAAAGGCGTTAAAGCCCCAATCGATGAGCCGCTGCTTGGTGATTTCCTCCCACTTCTCCTCGAAGTCGTCGCCATACTTTCTCATCACATTCGCAATCACGAAGCTGACCCGCTCGCCATTAGAATCGTTCACATAGGCCGGAGCATAAGCGACCGGGTCGGGCAGCTCCTGGAACACTCCTCTCGGGGTTCCGTCCGCTTTTTTCAGCGGCGTGCCGTAGCCCCATTCCCATATACTAGTCGCATCGACGCCTTTTAAAATAAATTTATGGCCGCTCGGGGTAATAAACCACCATTTTCCATCGATTTGCTCCAGTCTGAAATATCCCGTCTTTTTGTATTGTCCCCCGCTCTTTATGCCGCCGTATTTATCGTAGATCTTACGATTCAGCTTTACCTTGGACAGCGCTTCCGCTTCATCCCGGTATTCCTGCTGCAAATACGTGTCGTCCGTTACTTTGCCGGTCCAATTCTCGTAGATCCATTGGCCGTACTTGTCGACCATCAAAGGATCTTTCTTCATTTCGAGGGCAAGCTGTTCCGCCGTGTAAGGAGGTTCAGGATTGGCCCCTTCTTCGCCGGTCCCTTTATAAATTTTCAATTCGGTAAAAGGGATATGCTGATAAGCATGGGACCGTTTAATATCGATGACGATAAACCGGGCCATCTTGTTCGACATCGGCAGGTTGACCGAATAAGGGAGGTCGGTGGTGCTGCCCGCACGAACGTGCTTGCCGGCAATATAGTAATAATCCGGATGCGTTTCCGAACGGTATTTGACGGTAAATTCTTTAAAGCCCCAGAACCGGTTCGGCGAATTGAGGATGATTTCGATGCTGTCCAAGGGATAGTCCTTCAGCAAGTCAACAGCCACCGAGACCGTCCCTTTGGACGTTGCGCTCCCCATCCAGCCGGCATACGTTGTGTTCTTGCCGTCAAACAGTACTCCGTTTGCGGACGATATAAGTCCGGTCGTCCCTTTGTCGGGTGTATTGCCTCCATCCGCCGCAAAGCTAAAAGTGTAATTGCCTGTTTTCAGCAAAGTGCCCGCTCCGTGAACGTCTCCTGCAGGAATCCATGCTCCCGCCATTACGATTGCCAGTAAAACGACCACGACACGAGCTTGAATGGAATGACGCCAGCCTCTCATTAGTCAACCTCCTTTTTATTTTGGACCAAGCATGTTTGAAAATAGCCGTTCACCAATCACGAATAATATGACAACAATCGATCTCATCAGCCTGCATAGACCACCACCTTTCAAAAGCCTGGCCGCAGTAACTTCGTTTAAGCGCTTTCAAGTACGAGGTTTATATCAGCCGATCATCGCTGTCTTCGATAACCGGCTTGAAATCGTCAACTCTACTTGGGTTGCGTTGCAGTCATAACTCCTTTCGCGTCAAATTTCTTTACATAATCAACCAGCTCGGCAAAATTCACCCATGAGACGCCCGCCTTCTGATCGGCCGCGCCATAAGACATAATCAGATCGTCACCGACGACGATGCCGCCTGTCGTAAACAAACACGGCGTCGGGTAATCGGCCGGCATCTCCCAGCTCTGCTGCGCATACATGAGACGTTCCGGGCACCGGTGGGTCACGATCGGAAAATCGTTCTCCTGCTCGCGGACGATCAGAAACGATTGCGTATAGCCAAAGTGGCTGTCCTTCTTGCCATGGTAAGCGACGAGCCATTCGCCGGAAGAAATCCGCAGCGGCGCCCAGCTCGCTCCGATCCGGTCGTTTTCCCAGTGGAACTCGCGTGTCGCAAGCAGCCGATGGGATGCCCGGTCCGATGCAAAATCCTCCAGCCGCTCCGCCGCAGCAAGATAGATCGACGGCGCATCGACCTGAGAGCCCTGCGGGAACGAAGCCGGCGTCATCGGACGATGCAGCATCACATATTGCATTTTCCCTTCAATGCGCATCTTCTCGGGAAACAAAAACACGTCGCGGTTATCGCTGACATGCCCTTCCGTAAGCGGACATACGTATGTAAACGCTGCTTCATAACGGCGTTCCTTCAGCTTATCCAGGTCGAGCTTGAAGAGAACCGTTACGGTATTGTTGGAGCGGGCCGCTGCACGGAAAGGATCTTCCCCCTCATGCACCCACTCCGGCACGTAATCGCCCCTTGTGTCGACCGATGGCTCCTGATCGATAAGCCAGTATGGCCCCGGGGGAAAGAGCCGGCAGGCAGCGGAAACATACAGCTCCCCTTCGACAGGAAAGATGCGCGGATCCTCAATACAGCCGTTGGCGTAATCGCGTACCCGACTGCCGCGGATATCCGTGATGTAGATGTCTTCAAACCGCTCGTTCAATGCAGGCGCAAGCGCGGGTCGCGAAAAATCCGCCTCCCATGTCCGGCCCAAGTCGCCGCTTACCGCATAGCCCAGAAAAATGGGATACGGATCGTGCTTGCCCTCCTTACGTTTCTGCGACCATGGCCCCGTCGCCCGAAAAAGCATGTGCAGCTCATCGGATGCCGGATCTTTCACAATCGCGGGGTTGAGCACCATTTTGCTCGCCCATTCGCAGTCCTGCACCGGCTCCAGTACCGGCTGCGGGGAATATCGGAAAATCGGCTTCATGAAGCGACTCCTCCCATACAAATCAACTTAATTCAAGTATTCGGCAAGCAGCAGCAGCGCAAGACCTTGGCCGTATTGGGTCGAACGAATCTCAAACTCGTTATAGGCCGCTTCCGTCGCCAGCACCGGGGTTCCGCCGGACACGCCTCCTACGTTCCCTTGTTCATCGATGTGTTCCAGCAGCCGCATTAGCGTTAATTCGGCAGCAGACCGGTAGTTGTCCCCTACCCAGCCTAGCTTCGCAGCTTTCATAAAGCCGGCGGCAATCCCCGCACTGCCGGATACCTCGCAGCGGTACTCCGGTCGATCAACGACAACCGGCCATAACCCGTTATCCGCCTGATACGCCAGCAGCCCTTGAAGCAAACGAGAATAACGTTCCATTAACGTATCCGGTATGACCGGCATGCCCTGAAGCTCCTGCACGATCATCGGCGTCGCCAAGGCGATCCAGGCGTTCGCCCTGCCCCACCGGGCCGCGGACATATGATCGCCGCTGCCGCAGTTCCAGCCGTGGAACAGCACGCCGGTGTTATCGTCCTGCAGCAGCTCGATGTGCAGCTGCAGCTGGCGCAGCGCCTCATCTCCATACTTCGGGTCCCCGGACACTCTTGCCAGTCTGGCGAGAAACAGCACCGCCATGAAGATCGTATCCGCCCACACCTGCTCGGCAAACTGCTCCGGCTCGGTAACCGTATGCTCCAATGCCCCTTCCCTTGTCTTCGGCGCCTCCGTCAACACCCAATTGCCAATGTCGATCGCTTTGTCCCGGTAATACAAGTCACCCGTCAGTTCGTATAGTCTAGGAAACACCGTAAAAGGGGCCATCGAATTGATCACCTTATGATGCTGGGACTGGTGCTTATTGCGCTCGATCCATACGGTTAGCTCGCTCAATATTTCGGGCTTTCGCGCCGCTTCGTAATATTCAAGAATCGCGATCAGTCCTACGCCGGGATTCCAGTCCCATCTGTCGATATCCATACCCCAATCGCCCGGCCGCCCTCTCAGCATGAAGGAAACGACTCGTTCTGCGGCAATTTGGCATGCTTGCCTGCGTAGTTGCGTCATGGCGATACCTCCTCCTCGTCCATCAACATAACGATGTTATTCCGGTACAGCTCCGCAATCCGGCCTGGCTTGACGGGAATGGAGATGCCCATTCTGCGCCCCCGCTTCTCGCACCAAGCATTCAAAACATCTTCGTTCGTCGTGTGTTCCCCACCAGCCCGCAGCTCTTCCGTTCGCGCCGACATCGTGAACAAGAACACCCACGCCGCTTGCTTCCACTCGTGGATGTTGAACCGTTTCCGCTGACCTTCGTAGATGACGTAATCGATGCCAAGTGTTCCATCATGCTCGGACAGGGTAAGCGCAACGCGCGGCACACCCAAATCCGATACGGCGGACAAACACGTAACCCGCACGGTTTGCTCCCCGATGACGGCGGCCGCATCGAACCCAAGCTCCCGCTCGGGTCCGGCCCGCAGCTCCACCCCTCCGGTGTGGCCCCCGATTTCGATACGGATGCGCAAATCCTCAGCTTCAAATACGCCGTGAATCGGATCCAATACCGGGTGCCAGTCCCCGTAGTCCAGCGCCATGTTGATCCCGAATACGATCTCGCTCCGATCTTGTACGCCCGTAAACACAGCCGACGAGAAGTCTTTGCCGTCCTTCAGGACACGAAGCTGCACGTAAGCCGCCTTGCCGCCGTTATCGACGTAACCGATCAAATTCCGGCGCTGGTTCCACATCATGTCTTTGGAGAACGAGCCTAAACAATACGCTTGCTGTATATATGTGGTCGCATAGCTCTGGTAGCCCGTCTCCTCTTCCAAGAAGATCGGCTGCCGGAAATAACGCTCCTCCTCCAGGTGAAAATATCGGGCCAGCTCCTGCGGACAACGAGGCAATGGTAAACCTGCATCTTCCTCTGCCGCATTCCGAAGCAGTCTCGATTCGAAGCTGCCCGGTCTCAGCATCGCCGAATAAGAGCGGCTGTGCGGCCCTGCCCACTGTTTCGTGCGCGGATGATAGTGCTCCGCCGTCATTTTCCATGCCCAATGCAGCAGCCGTTCCGACAAATCGATAGAGACCGGATCGTTCGTCTCCGTATGCACATGGTGGAGCTCCTCAATCGTAATCGGCGTATAACAGGGGCTGTTAAATTCCACGAAGGTACCCAGCCGCATCGTATAATCAAGAAGCCGCCGCAGCCGATTCCGGCCATACTCCACAAACTCCTCCGCTCCGATCACCTCGCCGCCGACGAGCGTGACGAAAGCTCCCATCGCCGCAATATTCGTATAGCCGGGACCGACATCCCGTTTCTTGATCGCCCGGCATGCCGCCTCAACCGCCTCCGTCAACCGCTGCCTAAGCTCTTCATGCAGATGGTCATGATGCCGCTTGAGCACAAGCACCAGCTTCTTTCCGATAAAATCGGCATAGTTCCAGTCCGGCGAATCCATCTCATCCAGCGGCTCCTCATAGAAGTAAGGCCACACGCCGTAAGTCGGGCTATCTGAACGAAGATCCTGCAGCCCGGCGATAACCGGCAGCATCTGCAGCGCACGATCCGCATATGCCGGAAGCCCGCTGTCGAGCAGATCAAGCGCGTAGGCGGCCGACGGAAACAGCCCGTGTACGACCGGATGCGTCTCTTTCTTTAATGCGGTATGGTACGTGCTCGTCATCGGCCCAAACTGCAGCTTGACTTCCGAATCGTAGGATTCTTCCCGCGCCGCCAGACTCGCCAATAAATCTTGATTTCTGCCGCTACCTGCCATAAGTGAACCTCCTTCTACCCCTTAACCGCGCCGATCGTCATTCCTTTGATGAAATAACGCTGCAGGAACGGATATAAGAAAATGATCGGCCCGATCGTAATGCACACCGTCGACAGCTGCACCCCGGAAGCCGCAACCGGAATGTTGACGTTCGTATTCAAATAGTCCAGATTTTGCGCATTCGACACGATTCTGCGGAGCATCATTTGCAGCGGATGATTTTGCGGATTATCGATAAACATCAGTGCATTAAACCAATCGTTCCAGTACGTAAGCGCGTAAAACAGCGTGATCGTCGCAATCACCGGCATCGAGATCGGCCACACAATCCGGAAGAAAATGTACAGCTCATGGGCTCCGTCCATCGTCGCCGCTTCATTCAGCTCGAACGGCAGCGTGCGGAAGTACGACGTCATCATGAACGCATTGAAGGCGGAAAACAAATGCGGCAAAATGAGCGCCAAAAGCGAATCCCGTAAACCCAGCCAGTTGGAGATCAGCAAATAATAACCGACAAGTCCGGGTGCAAACAGCATCGTGAAATAGATGTAGAACGACATCGCGTTGCGGTATTTCACCTTCTGATGCGCGGTCACATAAGCGAACATGGCCGTCAACAGAACGGCGCCGGCGGTGCCTACAACCGTAACGAAGACAGACACGAAACCGCTCCTGTACACCTGGCTTCCCGCGAATAAGAACCGATACGAATCCAGCGAAAATTCGGTCGGGAACATCTGGAACCCTTTCACAATCTGATGCTCCGCCGTAAACGAGCCGATATACACGAGCCAGAACGGAATTAAGCAAATCAAGGCAAAGAACCCGATAAACACATAGGCTGTTATGGACACGGCCCACTGGGATGCATCCCGCTGCTTCACTACCATACCGTAAGCCCCTCTCTAAAATAGCTTCGAATCATTGTCGATCTTGCGGACTACCCAGTTGAAGAACAGGATGGTGATAAAGCCCATAACCGACTGGAATAAGGCGACTGCCGCCGCATTGCTGTAGCTGTTCATATTGGAGACGTCGCGCAAGGAGCGGTATGTGTACGTATCGATGACGTCCGTAGCCTTGAAGAGCAAAGAATTGTCTCCAATGATGCCGTAAATCAAACCGAAATCCCCGTAAAAAATACGTCCCAGCGCGAGCAGCGTCAGTACGATGATCGTCGGCCGCAGCAGAGGCAGCGTAATATGCCAAATTTGCTGCCAGCGCTTGGCGCCGTCGATGCGCGCGCTCTCATAATACTCCTCGGAGAAGCCGGTTAACGTCGCCAAATAAATGATCGACCCCCAGCCCGCTCCCTTCCAAACGAAGATCAGCGTCAGCAGCCACGGCCATACCGACGGCGTCTGAAACCAATCGACCGGCTGCATGCCGAAGTCCCGAAGCAGCCGATTCACCATGCCGTCTTGTCCGTTAAAGAAATTCATGACCATCAGGTTTACGACGATAATGGAGATGAAATGCGGCAGGATCACTAAAGATTGCGTCACTTTCTTAATAAAGGCTTGCTTGATTTCGTTGAGCAGAAGCGCAATAAGCAGCGAGCTGACGGTACCGGCTACAATGAACAAAAGATTCAAAAAGATCGTGTTGACCGTCACCGCAAGCCAATCTTGCCCCGTAAAGAAAAACTTCAGATTGTCGAGTCCGACCCACCTGCTTCCCCACAGCCCCTTGGCCGGGATAAACTGCTTGAACGCCAGCAGATGCGCGGACATCGGCAAATAGGAAAATATAAATACGTACACGATAACGGGAAGCGCCATTGCATACAGCCACTTATTTTTCCTTAGCTCCAGAATGATCCCCATCGTTATGCCCACCTTTCCTTTCGTGTCTAGCTGCATCGTACGACGGAAGATGGCGTGCGTATAGTCTTGGATTTATCAATCAGTGTGAACGATAACAATACGCAGCAGTACGATTTCCAACAGTCGCGGGAGTACGAGGTTTACCAGTGCCAGAGCGATCTGTATATCTGCGCAATAAACAATAAGCCCCCACCTTGACGACAAGATGAGGGCTCATGCCGGGGCTGCGGGCCCCATGATTCGATTCGGTCACTTCTTTTTATTGGCCAGAAACTGATCCAGCTGCTTTTGGTACTCCGCCTGGATTTTCTTCATATTCTCGTACGCCTTATCCTTGAATTTCGCGAGCCCTTCGTTCGGCTCTTGAACCCCCATCAGAATCGGCTCGAACAGCTCTTTCCCCGCATTGCTCAATTGGGCGATTTCGTTGGATACCGGGCTCGGATCGAAGGTGAAACCGGACAAAATATCCGCCGTAAAGTTGCTCGGATCCCGCTGCCACTTGTTCAGCTTGATCACATCTTCCGCCATCGTCGCGTCGATCCGGTCCAGCTTGGAGTTCCAGCCCCATGCGAAAGGTATGCCGGCATACGGACTTTCTTTGATCGGTTTATACAGGCCTTCCCCTGCGTCTTCCCAGTTCTTCCCCTTGATGCCGTAAGCCAGAAGATCGTAGTTGTCCTTCTGATTGAGCCAGTTCACGAATTGGATGGCCCGCTCTTTATTTTTGCTAACGACAGGTACGGCGATGAAATTGCCCGCCTTGAAAGTCGAGTACAGCTTCATATTGGGGTCATATAGGCTGAATGCCTCCGCGGAGGCGCCCGGCACGGACTTCTCCAGCGAGGTTCGGGTGCTGAGGGACACGCCGAAATCGTTGAAGGTCGATACCGCCGCCTTGCCTTTGGCGAATTCCGCATTTTTCAGCAAGAGCGCATCCTTCGCCATAATTCCGTCTTTGTACAGCTTGTGGTGCTGCTCGAAATTTTTCATGATCAACGGGTCCATGTTATCGAAGATATTGTACACCTTCCCGTCATTGCCTTTCGTATACAAACCGGGATAATTCATGACCGGAGCCAGATTCGCCTTCGGATCGAGCATGCCGGCCATCTTCATGCCGATATGTTCGGAGCCGTTAGGAATGAAAGGCGTGATGTCCGGCGCTTTCTCCTTCACGGTGTACATGAACTTGATCAAATCATCGTAGCTCTTGATCGGTGCGACGCCCAGCTTCTCCCGAATGTCCTTGCGAATGACGAACGTCCACGGACGGATGAAATTCACTTCCAACGGTACAGCGTACAACTTGCCGTTTACCTTGTTCGCTTCTATAAGCTGGGGGGAACGGTTGCCCTTAATATCAGGCCCGTGCTTTTCAATCAGCTCGTCGAGCGGCTCATAGAGACCCGCGGCGATATTTTGCACCGGATTGTTGTCCCAAATCAAATCGTAATCTTCCGCGGAGGTTAAAGCGACCTGGCGCTTTTGCATGACGTCGGCCCACGGAATAAACACGACGTTCAGCTTCACGTTGAGCGTGCCCGCCATCCGGCTTTCCAGCTCGCCCTTAACCTCGTTCCAGTTGGCCGGCGGGTCCCCCGGGAACAAAATTTTCAGTGTAACCGGATTCAGAGCTTTGGCCGCGGCATCCGTATTCGAGCTCGTGTTTGTACCCGAGTTCGTGTTTGAAGCCCCCGTTCCCTGATTCGAGCTGCACCCTGCCATAGCGCCCGCCAGCAGCAGGAATGCCGCCGCGAGCAGCGCCTTCTTCGTCATCGCTTTCTTCATGCTAACCCCTCCATATGAATTGTCACGCCGTCACAGCACCTTCCGGACAATTGCATTTCGGCGTGGTTGTATCATAAGCGGGCCTCCAAGGAGCCGTACAGTCCGGTTTCTATCACTTGGTACATAAAGTCACACACCGGCAGGGTCCAACATTCACTACAGCACCGAGTACGATTTTTACGGCTGCTTTGCCGAGTATTCCAGCCTGTATTGGCTGGGCGTCATACCGGTCGCCTTTTTGAACGTCGAGAAGAACGTGCTTTTCGTTTGGAATCCGGACTGCTCCGTAATTTCCGCTACCGTCCAGTCGGTAGTCGTCAGCAGCCGTATGGCATGCTCGATCCGTTGGTTCGTAATGAAATCGGACAGCGAGCATTGAAAATGATCTTTAAATATTTGCCGGGCATAGTTCACCGATATCGATACATGCGCAGCGATATCGTCGACGGAGAGCATCGGATTGTGCAGATGGTTGCGCACGTAATCGATCATCTCGGCTGCAACCTCTTCCTTTCGCCCCGAAGCATTTTTCTTACGCTGCCGTTCGATGATATGCAGAAGCTCCCTGTACATCCACGCCTTCACTTCCCCCAGCGTAGCGAACTGCTCCAGAAACGTATGAATGCTCTTCATCCCGTGAAACGTCGTCTGGCTCTTGAAATTTTTCATAATCGAATAGATGATGTGCGTCAGCTGCAGCTTGCACTCCTCGTAGCTGAGCTCCTGCATATGGAGCGTAAGCTGGTCGAAATATCCTTCCAGCGCCTTCTCGTTCTTGAGCTGCACGGAATGAATGACCTGTTTCAGCAGCGCTTCATCCAGGTCGTTGTCCTTGCCCCGTTCGTACCGCTCCTGGTCCTCGGACGTATATACCTTGTCCTCAGCGTCGATGAAGCTCAGCAGCGTTAATTCGTACAGCTGGTGGTAAATAACCGGTAAATTTTCTTCCAAATCGAGTACGGTGCTGACCGCGGCATGGACCTCCAGCTTGATCCAGCGCCGAATTTGCGCCCGCGCGTCCTCCAGCGCCGCTACGGCTTGGTCTTGATCGTTTTCGGCAGCATGGGAGGAAAACAGCGCCACGACGTGGTCGGAGCCGAAATCGACTGTTTCCGCATGATATCCGCAATTTGCCAAAACTTCGGACATAATGTTGCCGATCGAGTATCGCAGCAGTTTGCGCGAGGCGAAGTCATACTGTTCCTCGAACCGTCCGTAGGACTCCAATCGAACGATCGCCATCCGAAAACAGCCCGTACGAAGAATCGGAGTTTGGCTTTGAATAAACTCCTTGATCGGCTTCGACGTCTTCGAATTTAGAATCCATTGACGCAAATAATCGTCCTTGACCAGCGCTTTGCTGCTCTTGATCGACAAATCCAATTGTTCAAGCTTCTCTACAAGCGAATGAAATCCGGTACGGATGACGGTCATTTCATTGCCGGCATTCGTAGACTGGAGCATCGGATGCTCGCTGCCCAGCTTGCTTTCGATTTGATGAGCCAAGTCGCTGAGCGGTTTCAAGCTGCGGTACGACTGCCAAAATAAAAAAAGCAGCAGCGTCAGCAGCAGAGCGACCGAAGAACCGATAATTTCGAACCGGATGTTCGTTACCTTCGCCTGCCAGAGCGATATCGGCGACAGGTGGTAAATGCTCCACCCTTCGATCGGGAGCAGCTCCGTCTGAATCGACCACGTTTCCTTGCCGGAAGTCCACTTCCACCCCTGACGCCCCCCGGCAGGCGCAAGCGTCGCCAGCTGAGCCGCTAATTCGGCGTCCGTATTGCCTAGTATGAATTCCTGATTTTTACCTTGAATATAGATTTTGTTCTGATCTTCCTCTGCAATTTGCAGCATGTGCTCATTGAGCAGCGGCTTGCTGAACAGAATCGCCACAAACCCCTGAAACTTCTGATTCGGCCCGGCGGCCGGCGCGACCAAAGCCAAGTGCGATTTACCGTTCACCTCGTGGTTCACATACTGCAAATAGGGCGTTTGTTGTCCCTTGATATAAGTCAGCATCGCCTGGTCGTAAAATTCCTGCGTCGAATAAATACTTGAATCCGAAGTGTATATTTGGTCAAGATCGAAATTGATTAAGTAAATGGTTTCAATAAAAGGCTCGCTGCTCTTGAACTCCCTTACACTGATGGCGGCTTTGTTTAGCGCCAGCGGGGAATAATTCGCCTTCCCCATGTTCAGCCAGGTGGAAATGTTTTCTTCCGAATATACCCGAAGGACGAACTGGCGCAGCTTCTGCAGCGTAAATTCGGACGTCTGGATCACTTGCTTCATTTTCTCTTGATTCGCTTTATTCATTTCGTCCATTGCGGTTCGAACGAGCTGCTGGCTGAGAACAAGCGTGAACACCAGGGTTAACAAGCTGACGGCGATACAGGAGTACATAAAAATGTTCAGATAAATCTTCTTCGGCTTGATGCGGCTCCACATACGATCCCCTCTTTCTGGATGCTCTCACGAAGAACATTAGGACAGGACTCCGGCTTTTGTCCAGTATGGATCTTATCACAACGGTACGAAATTTAACTGCGCCCGCGCCCCGGCTATCGTCTATTCCATGATAGGACAGAAGGTTCTGCCCGGCAACTTACAATCTGGTATACTTAGGATAGACAATGAGCTAGGAGGAATGACGAATGTCCAAAATCGGATTATGGGAAAATGCGGAGCCCGGCGTGAAGCGCTGCATCCTGCACGCCGAAGGGAACCTGATGATGATGGAGGTACAGTTCGAAGCGGGAGCCGAAGGGTACGAGCACAGCCATCCGCACGAGCAGATGAGCCGCTGCCTGTACGGTCGAATCGAGTTCCGGATCGACGGCAAGGCGACCGTTGTGGAGAAGGGCGGCGTCATTTACATCCCGCCGAACGCCAAGCATGGCGTTACGGCGCTGGAGCCGTCCGCGCTCCTGGATATTTTCACTCCTGTAAGGGAAGACCTTTTGAAATAACCGAAGGCTCAGTCTCCCTGTGATCCCGGAAGAACGCTTCGCATGGTTCCTTGCAACACAATAAGGCAGTCCGGCTGCAGCCGGCTGCCTTTATTGTGTTTCCGGAGTATAGGGAAAACAAATAGTCACTTCGGTCCCCCGATTCCGCTCGCTTGTCAAATGCAGTCCGTAATCCTCGCCGAACAGCTGTGCGATTCTGCGATGGACGTTCACGATGCCGATATGAGCGCCGCCGGCCGACGCATCTCGTTCCTTCAAATCGCACTGAATTTGTGCAAGACGATCTTCGGAGATGCCGATGCCGGTATCTTGGATGCGAATGGAAAATCTCCCTTCGGATTCAAGCTGAGCCGATATCGTAATGTTCACAAGTCCCTCTCTCGGTTCCGTCCCGTGAATAACCCCGTTCTCGATGAGCGGCTGCAGAGAAAATTTCACGACCTTCTGAGCGAAAGCCCATTCCGGAATGTGGAAGCTGTACCGCAGCTTATCCTCGAACCGGAACGACTGAATGCGCAAGTACATGTCGCATACGGCGAGCTCCTCCTTGAGCGTGACCAGGGTCGAAGAGTTATCCAAATTGTAGCGAAGAAGCCGCGCGAGAGCGGTCGTCATCGATGAAATATCTTGAGCTCCTTTGTCCAGCGCCATGCCGCGTATCGTTTCGAGGGAATTGTACAGGAAATGCGGATTCATTTGCGATTGCAGCATTTTCAGCTCCGTCTCCCGCTGCCGCAGCGTCATATCCTGCTCCCGCAGCTTGGTAACATACACCTCTTCCAGCAATACGCCAAGCCGCTCCACCATTTTGTTAAAGTCATGCGTCAGCTGCCCGATCTCATCCTTCGATTCCACGACAGCCCGTGCCGTAAGGTCGCCGCGCTTCACCTTCTGCATGAGCCGCTGCAGATGACGGAGCGGGCGCACGAGGCTCGCCGCCAGTCCGAAACCGAGAACATAGGCGATACCCAGTATGCAGACGACCGTCCACAGCAGCGTCCGGCCGATCGTCTCCACGCCCAGCAATAGCTCGCGCTTCGGGTAAGAGGTCATGATGTACCATTTTAAATAAGGGGAATAACTGAACGTCACATACTCCTCCGCCCCGTCCTTGACCAGGAAAAACCCGTTGTCGTGCGACTTCATGCGGCTGACCATATCGGACGTATCCCGCATGCCCAGGACGCTCGAATCCGGATGATACATATAGTATCCGCTTTCATTCAGGATCGTGAGAAAGCCCGTGCGTCCAACCGTTACCTTCTCCGACACTTCTTGAATGCGCTTGAAGTTAATGTCCATAACCAGCGTGCCGACCGGCTCCAGCGTATACGGGCTGCTAAGCCGCTTCATCATGGAAATGACCGGCTCGTTGCGGTCCCGCACCCGGATCGTTCGGCTGACCAGCACGATGTCGCCGTTATCCGGCAGCGAGCGGTACCAGGCGTCCGCCGTTTGATCGTCTACGTCCGGCTGCGCCGCAGGATCCGCAATCTCGACGACGGTAATCCCGTCCAGAATGATTTTCATACCGGCAATATCGGATCGCGAATACGAGGTGTCCTTCAGCAGCTGCAGAATGATCGCTTCCAAGCCGCTTTGCTCCAACTGTTCCCTGTTTTGTATCAGCAGGAAGCTTCTCATCTCCGGCTGGTTGAGCAGCTTGATGGAATCAATTTCGAAGCCGGTAATATAGTATTCGATGTGCGACCTGACTTGCTCGATAATTTGCCAGCTGGCTGCCGTCGCCTGCTTCTCCAGATGGGTCGACGACTCCCGGTAAGCGATAATGCCAAGCAGCAGCAGCGGAAAGACGACCAGAAACCCCGAGAAAATGAGCAGCCGAAGCGTCAGCGTCCGGTCTTTGAGAAATACGTAGGTTTGCGTGTAGGAGCCTATTCGCTGCAGAAATTTGTCTATAACGGCATCCCTTCTTGTACGGATTTGCGGTATTCGCTCGGCGTCACCCCGGTCTGTCGTTTAAACGTATTGCAGAAGTACGCGATGTCCGTATACCCCGTCTTGCCGGCCACTTCGGCGACACGCAGCGACGTTCTGGCCAGCAGCCGCTTCGCCTCCTCGATTCGCTGCTCCAGCACGTAATCGACGAATTTTTGATTCATCTGCTTCTTAAACAGCTGGCTGATGTAGCATGAATTCAAATGCACTTTATCCGCTACCTCCTGCAAGGAAATGTCTCCCGGCATCGCCTCTTGAATAATGCGGAGGATTTGCTGGATCGTCGATTGAGCGTTCGGCGAATAGCCTTTGTTGTCGAGAAACCGCTGCAAGCTCAGCTTCAGTTCGTCTCCATCGACAGGCTTTAATATATAATCCTCGACCCCATAGCGCATCGCTTGCTGTACCAATGGAAAATCGTTGTATCCGCTGAGCATCATCATATGGATATGTTTATGATGGCGGATTTCTGCTGCGAGGGACAGGCCGTCCATGACAGGCATGCGAATATCGGACATAATCAAATCCACCGCATCGTGCCGGACGTAGTCCAGCGCTTCCTTGCCGTGCGAGCATTCATGAACGATACGGAAAGGCAGCTGCGTCTGCTCCACCATATGACGGATCGAGACTCTTGCCCAACGCTCGTCATCGACCAACAATACGTTAAACATAAACCCCTTCCTTTCCTGATACCGCTCTCATTATTTCGTCCGCCGCCCCGCAATTTCCTGCAACGGCGCAAATGTTCCGAAAGCGCGCACAGGAGGCCTAGCGGCCTCCCTTTGCTCGTCTTTCATTTATTTCGTTTTCTCAATTGCATCCAATACTTCTTTGTACTCATTACGATACTTGTCGATCATAGGCTTGACCGCTTCTTTCCACGGCTTCAGATCCGTAACCTGAACGATGTTCACGCCGGCCGCTTTGACCTTCGCTTCCGCATCCTTCTCGAATTTCGTCCATTCCTCTCTTTGCGTCTTCACCGAGTCGAGCGCCGCCTGCTTAATCAGCTTGCGGTCCGCTTCCGAGAGCTTATCCCAGGTCAGCTTGCTGATCAGGAGCACTTCAGGCACGCGCTGATGCTGGTCGACAATAATATTTTTTGAATATCAAGTTAGCTCCGCTAAGGTCATGATGTGAGCTTCTGGTAGGTGATGGTGT
>NZ_JBHLWN010000045.1:0-67554 GCF_042432825.1 Paenibacillus chartarius
CCGACACACCAACGACGCCCCACCGACACACCAACGACGCCCCGCCGACACACCAACGACGCCCCACCGACACACCAACGACGCCCCACCGACACACCAACGACGCCCCGCCGACACACCAACGACGCCCCACCGACACACCAACGACGCCCCACCGACGCACCAACGACACACCAACGACGCACCAACGACACACCAACGACGCCCCAACGACGCTCCAACGAAGCCCCAACTACGTCCCCGCTACGCTCCAAACTCGCACCAAATTCATATATCCTGCGGCACGCTGTTGTAAAACATACAAAACCTAAAACAAAAAAAAGGCGCCCACACAGGCACCTCACGCATTCCTCTTCATCGCCCCGCCGGGCTGCTCGCACACGACCAATTTATTTTTGCCCGTCCGCTTCGCCTCGTACAGCGCTTCGTCAGCGCCTCCGAACAGTTTCTCTTTGCCCATCCCGCGGCCATAAGCGTGCAGCCCGATGCTGACCGTGGCAACATAATTGTCTAATTCCGAATGGTGGATGCTCTCGATGCGTTTGCGCATATTTTCCAGAAGCAGCACAACCTCATCCAGCGATTTTTCCGTGAAAATAACAGCGAATTCCTCGCCTCCGTAACGCGCAGCGAAATCATGGGCGCCCGCCGACTGGCTGATCGTCTCGGCGACCCGTTTGAGAACAATATCTCCGGCCCGGTGCCCATAAGTGTCGTTCGTTTTCTTGAAGTTGTCGATGTCCAGCAAAGCAATGTGCAGTGACAATTGTCCTGTCTCGCTTTGCTCGATCAGTCTGTCCAAATATTCATGGAACGTCATGTGATTGTACAACCCGGTCAAGGCGTCCGTCTTGGCCAGCTTGTCCATTAACGTGTTCTGAATCATCAGCTCCTGCTTCGATTCAAGCGTTTGCCGCAAATCGCGCTCAAGCTCGGCGGAACGACTCATGAAAGCATCGATAATGTAAGCGGCGACCGTTAACGAGGAAGCGACGATGAAGATGTGCTTCGGCGCCAAGTACGGAAGCTGATAGCCTCGAATCAGGAACATTGCCGCGTAGCTCGCCAAAGCAAGCGCATACGAGAAAATCACTTTGCTTCGGCGCAAATAAAACATCGAAACGAGCAAGGGCAAAAAGCATGTAGTCACCACGACGACCGTCTGATAATGGAACACCATCAGAATGAACGAATAATAAGCCATTCCCGAAATCATAATGTAATCTCCGCCGCGGTGAAACAGGCGAAGCAGCAGCTCCATCAAACTGAGACCGATCAGCCAAAAGAGCGCAGTCGGGGCTAACAAACCGTACATATAGGCAAGCGGGTCCGGCTCTGTCCACATATAGGCAAACTGGGCTACTATGCCGATTCCGAACAGCACCCAGTACAAATTTAACATTTTGCGGCTCCAGCGCAGAGGGTCTCCTCCGGCCGCGGCGATCTTTTTTATCATTCGATACACTCCACCGTGACAATCAGTCTATCTACCATCATATCATTTCCAAAGAAAGGATGGAACGGGACTTTTCGCACAATTCGACAAACTCTAAGGCAGCCGGCTTGATCCTCATGTCCAATAGTTGGTTGTATATCTCTCAATCTCCCGACATACACTGAGAAGGAAGCGTTGCGATGCACCGAGCTATTGACCCGGTAGGAAAGGAGTGAGCCTTTTGGAACTGTTCACCTTGATACTGATGGAGCCCTCGGAGGAAGCGTCCTTAGAGCTGGCGCAGCGCCTGCAGGATGCGTTCGGTCCTTTACATAACAGTCCGAATGGAGTTGCGGTACAAGCCTTGCAGCTGGAGGGGCATTCGGTTGTGAGAGTGGAGGCGATCCTGCCGGGTTTCCAGCTTCACGAGCAAGGAGAGGCGGTCTATTCGCGGGCGGGAGACGCGATTGCCGGCTACGTCCAGGAGCGCTGGGAGAGCGCCATTTTGAAGGATCTCATCATTCGCGAATATCACTATACGAGTCAAGAGGACGTAGAGCATATTCAGGGGTATTGCAAGCAGTTTTTGTTTTATGATCACGAAGGCTTGATTTCCAGCGACGAAATCAATAATCGCAGGCGATATAAGATCGCTGCTGCAGTCACGGAGTACCTTCGAGCGCAAACACGGCTCAACCTGGAAGGATTTTTGCGGTTCCGGCTCAACGATTATATCGATGAAATGCGCGAAGTCGTGGAATACGCTATCGATGAATTTATGATGGACCGCCAATATCAGGAATTCATCTCCCTGCTGAAATACTTTGTGTATATACAGGAAGCGAAAATTCCAGCCGCTCATCTCGTGCACAAAGGCGGACATGAATTTTTGATCCTGAACGACAAGTGGGAGCCGATCGATACGAGCGCCCTCGATTCTTCGTTCACGCTGGAAATTCTCGATAAGGACATCAATTTGGAGGATATGATCGTTAGCACCCTGATTACGGTTTCGCCCCAGACGATTTTTATTCATACTCGGGAGCCGGATCAGCAGGTCATTCATACGATCACCCAAATTTTTGAAAACCGCTCGACGGTATGCTCGTATTGCCGGAGCTGCCAAGCCCATTTCGGAGAGGTCAAGATGCACGATCAGCTCTCGCCTTGACCGCGGCGCCGCTCGCAGTTATAATGTTTCTCATGAAGCGATGATCGAAGCCATGAATTCACGGACCGGCTGTTCAGAGAGAGGGGCCCCGGGTGCAAGCTCCTTCCGTCCGCCCATGAATTTACCTCTTCGTAGCTGCGAAGTGGAACGCGGAACCTAGCTCCGTCATTATACCTCGCCGGTTTATTCCCGTTACCGAATCCTTGAGGATGGCCGCCTGCGGGCGCGCTGTCGAAGTAGGGTGGAACCACGAGCCGATCACAGCACACACTCGTCCCTTTGCGGATGCGGTGTGTTTTTTATTTTGTCCAAATGCCAAGGAGGTTGACCCCCATGACGATCAAAATCAAGCTGCCCGACGGTGCCGTTCGCGAATACGAGCCGGGCACTACAGTCGAGCAAGTTGCCGAATCGATTTCGCCGGGGCTGCGCAAGAACGCCGTTGTCGGCAAACTGAACGGCAAGCTCGTCGATCTGAGCACGAAGCTCGAAAGCGACGCTGAGCTCGCCATTATTACCCTTGACAATGAAGAAGGTCTTGAAGTATACCGCCATAGTACGGCGCATTTGATGGCGCAGGCGATCAAGCGCATCTACGGGCAGAAGGCCGTTAAGCTTGGCATCGGGCCGGTCATCGAAGACGGCTTCTATTACGACATCGATATGGAGCAGTCGCTGACGCCGGAAGATCTCGTCAAGATTGAGAAAGAGATGGAGCGCATCACGCAGGAAAATCTTGCGATTACCCGCCGCGTCGTCTCCCGCGAGGAAGCGCTGCGCATCTTCGGCGAGCTGGAAGATCCGCTGAAGCTGGAGCTCATCAACGAGCTGCCGGAAGACCAGACGATTACTATTTACGATCAAGGCGAATTTTTCGATCTGTGCCGCGGCCCGCATTTGCCGTCTACCGGCCGGATCAAGGCGTTCAAGCTGCTCAGCGTCGCCGGCGCATACTGGCGCGGTAATTCGAATAACAAGATGCTGCAGCGCATTTACGGAACGGCGTTTCCGAAGAAAGCGCAGCTGGACGAGCATCTGGAGCTGCTTGAAGAAGCGAAGAAGCGCGACCACCGTAAGCTCGGCAAAGAGCTGGGCATGTTCACCTTCTCGCGCGAGGTCGGCCAAGGCTTGCCGCTCTGGCTGCCGAACGGCTCCAAGCTGCGCCGCGTGATGGAGCGCTACATCGTCGATCTGGAAGAAAAGCTCGGGTACGATCACGTTTATACGCCGGTGTTGGCCAACGTTGAGCTGTATAAAACGTCCGGCCACTGGGAGCATTACCATGAGGATATGTTCCCTGTGATGCAGCTCGATAACGAAGAGCTGGTGCTGCGCCCGATGAACTGTCCGCACCATATGATGGTGTTCAAGAGCGAAATGCGCTCTTACCGCGACCTTCCGGTACGAATTGCCGAGCTCGGCACGATGCACCGCTACGAAATGTCCGGCGCTTTGACCGGGCTGCACCGCGTGCGTGCGATGACGCTGAACGACGCTCACATTTTCTGCCGTCCGGATCAGATCAAGGAAGAGTTCGCCCGTGTCGTCAACCTGATTCGTCAAGTATATGAAGACTTCGGGATTAAGGATTACCGTTTCCGTTTGTCGTACCGCGATCCTAACGATAAAGAGAAGTATTATAACGACGATGCCATGTGGGAGATGTCGCAGCGCATGCTGCGCGAGGTTGTCGAAGAGCTCGGGCTTCCGTTCTACGAAGCGGAAGGCGAAGCGGCATTCTACGGACCGAAGCTCGACGTACAAATCAAGACGGCTCTCAAGAAGGAAGAGACGCTCTCGACCGCACAGCTCGACTTCCTGCTGCCGGAGCGCTTCCAGCTCGAATACATCGGCGAAGACGGACAGAAGCATCGTCCTGTCGTTATCCACCGCGGCATTATTTCCACGATGGAGCGCATGACTGCATTCCTTCTGGAAAATTTCGCGGGTGCGCTGCCGACATGGCTGTCGCCGGTTCAAGCGAAGGTGCTGCCGGTATCGCCGGCGTTCGAGGCTTACGCTCGCGAAGTAACGGAAAAGCTGCAGCGGGCGGGAGTCCGCGTGGAAGCGGACCTGCGCAACGAAAAGCTTGGTTATAAAATCCGCGAAGCACAGCTGGAGAAAATCCCGTATATGCTCGTCTGCGGCGAGGCCGAAGTACAGAACGGCACGCTGTCGGTGCGCAAACGGGGCCAAGGCGACTTGGGCGCGCAAAGCACGGAAGATGTCATCAAGCTGATTGCGGACGAAGTAGCGAATAAAGTCGTATAAATCAAAGAATGAAGCTCTGGAGGCGGATAATTTCCGTTTCCGGAGTTTTTTTTATTGCATGAAAATCGGCATACATATAGTACGGCCCAGCGGGGGAATCTACTATTGAAGCTCTGTAAAGTATAAACGGAAAGGAAATTGGACAACCTCCTATAGTAGGGGAGGTATCGAATTTTATGGAAATCGGAATGAGCATTACCAAGTGGTTCGGTATGCTGCTGCTTACGGTGATGGGGGGAACGAGCGTCGACCGCGATCTGGTCGCCTCGAATCATCAGCAGACAACGCCGGTACCTGCAATTGTCAGGGAACAAACACTGCTCGAGGATGAAGTAAAACCGGTAATTGCCTACGAGAAGCCGGATCTGCCGGAACGGGAATCGTCGCCGGAGACGTCGCGCAAGGTTGCCGTCAATTACAAGCTGGTGCCAAAGCTTAACAAAGATGCGTTACAATCATATAAGGCAGTGGAAGTCGTTGCTACAGGCTATTATGCAGGCAAAGAGTCGACAGGGAAGGCGCCGGGGCACCCGGAATACGGAATCACGTATTCGGGCGTGAAAGTTAAACGCGACGAATATGCGTTTTCCACCGTTGCTGCGGATCCGAAGGTGTTTCCGATTGGCACGGTACTTTATATTCCAGGGTACGGCTATGGGATTGTAGCGGATACGGGCAGCGCGATCAAAGGGAAGAAAATCGATTTGTACTTCGATACGAAGGATCAGGTGTTCCGTGAATGGGGCAAGAAGACGGTTACCGTACTGGTCGTCAAGAAGGGCGAAGGCAAGCTGACCGAAGTGATGATGAATGAGCTGCAGAACGAAATTTTGAATACACCTGCCATTTAGGCGGGTGTTTTTTTTGGCTTGTTAAGTAAAGGGGGGGGCTAAAGTGCCCGGTATTATCGCCATGTCGAAGGCCGCTGGGATTTAACAAAATTAACGCCTTCAAAGCCGCTTAATTCAGGAACCCGACCACAGGACCTTGCAGTTCGCAGCAAAGCGGCATGCAGCCAAAGGCCTGGTGTTGGCTTTGCAGCAATTACCACTGATGAAAACTAACGCTGCAGTACATCATAGTACCGGGGAGGTGATTGAGATGGCAAAGAAAAAGAAACAACAACTTCAAGACACTGAATTTGCTGCGGAAGCAGTGAATGTGACAACCGAGCCAGCTAACGCACCTAAGGCCGGTAAAACGAAATAAGCGCTAAAACCTTACACATATGCAAGCTTGAACACGGGAGAAGCGCCGCTTCTCCCCTTTATTTTGCATAAAGTAGTATTCAAACGGCCCTGATTGTAGTAAAATAAGAGCATTGTTAAGTTATATGACGTGTGGGAGATAGGTGAGTTCTCATGATAACTTCAGCGATGTCAAACGATCAGCCGCTAAAGTGGACGAAACGAAAAGCTGCCGACGTATACCCGTTCCTGGAGACGTATATTGCTCGTAAAGAGCAAGCCATCGCCGAAATTGAGCAGGTTGTGGCCCGTTACGAGAAGAAGCGCCTGATGGAGGATCGCGCTTATCAAGCCATGTCTCCGCTCCGCCGGATGATTAGCGGCAAGAAGCCGGATCATCATTTGGCCGTGGAATATATTCATTATGTGAAGAAGCCGATGGAGCAGGTGAAGCGGCTGCGCGCCGAGGTTGAACAGGCTAAGGCGATATTGACGCAATCCCAGCCGCATGACGATGTGCATGTGCCGGAGGACTTAGGATCGTAACAAGCATACCGAAGGATGGATGTAACCTTGCCCGGGCGTTGATAACGCTCGCTGCAAGGTTATTTTTGTTCGTAAAAAAAAGCGCCCTCTCCGGGGGAGAAGACGCCGTGCGGTTAAGGCTTGAGATCGGATTTGAGCGTGCCGAGATCGAGGAACCCGTCTTCGGTGCTGTAGGCCGGTACGCCGTGAATGCCGACGTCGAGGCCGACCAGCTCCTCGTCGCGGGACACGCGCAGCGGCGTCAGCTTGCCGATCCATTTGCAAGCGATCCACGTGGCGGCAAAGCCCCAGATACAGCAAATGAGCAGGCCAAGCGCCTGTGCGCCGAGCAGCGACCAGCCGCCGCCGTAGAACAGTCCGGCATAGCCTTGGCCGACATTCGCCGTCAGCTCCGGCATCGCGAACAGGCCGACGGCAAGCGTGCCGATGGAGCCGCTGACGCCGTGCACCGCAAACGCGCCGACTGGATCGTCGATACGGCGAGATTCAAGAAATTCGGTAGCGAACACCATGGCAATGCCGCAAACGATGCCGATACCGATGGCGACGATGTCGGAGACGAAGGCACAGCCGGCCGTGATGCCGACCAGGCCCGCCAATGCCCCGTTGATGACCATCGGCGGATCCGCCTTGCGGTAGCGCAGCATCGTAAACAGAATGCAGGTGGCCGAGCCGGCGGCTGCCGCCAGCATTGTTGTTACCGCAATATGTCCGATGGAGCTGTTCGTGGCGCTGAGCGTAGAACCGGAGTTGAAGCCGAACCAGCCGAACCAAAGAATGAAGGCGCCGACCGATGCAAGCGGCAGGTTGGACGGAGGGACGATATTCACCGATCCGTCGGAGCCGAACTTGCCGATTCGCGGACCGACGAGTATGGCCGCCGCCAGGGCGGAGAAGCCGCCCAGAGCGTGAATGACGGCCGAGCCGGCGAAGTCGATCATGCCGAGCTTGCCGAGCCAGCCGCCGACGCTCCATACCCAGTGGCCGGCGATCGGATATATCAGTCCGGTCATGACGATCGTATACAGGATATAGGCCCGGAAATTGATGCGTTCGGCTACCGCGCCGGATACGATCGAGATAACGGCGATGACGAAGGCGCTTTGAAACAGCCAATACGTTTCCTTCGATATCGTCAGATTAATGTGGGACAGGTCCCCGTTAAGCAGAAACCCGCTAGTACCGATGATGCCGAAGGCGTCTTTGCCGTACATGAGTGCGAAACCGAAGAAGTAGAAGATAAGAGCGCCGAAGGCGATGTCGACGAAAACCTTCATAATAATGCTTACCGCGTTTTTTTGCCGGACGAAGCCGGCCTCGAGCAGAGCGAAACCGCCTTCCATCAGCAGAATCATTGCAGCCGTTAATACAACCCAGATCGTATCAAGACCGCTTGCAAGCGTCTCCAGGCTCATGATTTGGCCCCTTCCACCGGATGATAGCTAACATGAATAAAGCTGTTGACACCAATTATACGGGGGTGTCGAAGAAACTGTCAATAAAATGCGTAAGATAAAGTGACAATGAAGGCTTAATATTCGGATTTTCTGTATTATATGACGTATCGTGTTAGATATAAAATCAGTCTCGGGACCGATTCCCGCCTCCACCCCTCGTCTCTTCTCAAGAGCGGGTTGATTCGGTACACTGAAGCTACAGTACAAATCGTTCAAGACCGGGCCCAACCGAATCGATTTCCGGAGCCGGTCACACGTCATCGGAGGGAATAACATGCTGCAGCGCGTCTTTATAGGATTGTTGCTGGTTGGCGCCGGCGTTTTGTTTTTGCTGAATCAGACCGGGCTGATTACGATTAATATCGGCGAGCTTTTGCGCACCTACTGGCCTGTGTTTATTATTATCGCGGGGGTAAACGGTATGCTCGCCTCTCTGCGTTACGGATGGAGTGCGGCGATTTGGAACGTGGTCGTATGCGGGGTCGGCGTTATTTTCCTGCTGCATAATCTGGGAATCACGGGCTTGTCCATCGGAGAGATGTTCGCTTATTTGGGTCCTGTGGCGCTTATCCTGTTCGGGTTAAGCGTCATGTTCAAGCCGTCCTCTTCCGCCCCTCCATCTCCTCCAGTGGTGGATAAAGAGGGCGGCGATTTCAGGCACCCTGACCGTTCTTACTATGATATTTACGGGGAGGAGCCCCCAAGCATCGACGGGAAGACGGACACGCCAAAAGAAGGCTGCAGCGAGAACAACAAGGAGAATCCTAAGGAGAGCCGTGAGGAGATTCCAAAGGAGACTCAAAGGGAGATTCATAAGCAGATTCATAAAGACAGCTTTAAAGCGGATATGGAGAATTGGAAAAATCAGCTCAAAGCGGCCAAATGGGAGCATAAAAAAGCCCGCCACGCTTGGAAGGAAGATTGCCGTAATTGGCGCCACTACCAGCGTCAGTACGAAAACGAGCATAAGCACGAGTACATTAATACGTTCGGGCCCGGCCATGGGGCGGCGCAGCACAAGTCCGGCTTCATCGGCGACGTCGTGCTGGGTAAAGATTATTGGGAGCTGCAGCCGATGACCATATCCCACTTTATCGGCGATACGCTGATCGACCTGACGAAGGCGACCGTCCCTTACGGCGAGACGAAGATTGTCGTGTCGGCGTTCATCGGGGATGTGAAGATGCTCGTACCTGCTGATCTTGACCTGGAAATCTCCGTAAGCGCCTCGTCCTTCATCGGCGATATGCACGTGCTGGACCGTCACGAAACGGGGATGATGAGAAACCTGAGAACAGAGTCCGCAAGCTATGACGAAGCCGAGCGGAAAATCAAGCTGATCGTAAGCTCCTTCATCGGCGATGTCGTCGTACGGAAGGTGGGCTGACGTGAGGCTGGTGCTGAGACGAATTCGCGAATTTAATATGAAATGGCGGCTTATGGTGTATTTCTTTACGGCGAGCTTGCTCGCCGTAGCCTGCGTGTGGGTCGCCTTCCAATATTATAGAGATCAGCTTACCCGCGGCGATGTGCAGCTTGGGGTGTTCGCCGCGATTGTGTGCGCCGGTCAAGTAGTGGGCTATATTGCTGCCAAATGGATGCAGCGGAAAATCGATCTGCTGCACGTTGCGATCATCGAGCTGTCCAAAGGCAATTTCACGAACCGGATTCCGATTGAACCGAACGATCCGTTCCAGCAAATCTTCAGCGAATACAACCGGATGGCCAGGTCGCTTGGCGATCGCATGCAGCTGCTGCAGAAGCTTGGCGGGGACAAGGCTTTGGCCGAATACGCATCTACGGAAGCGGCAGTCATGGAGGAGCGGCGCCGGCTTGCCCGCGATCTGCATGATACGGTAAGCCAGGAGCTGTTTGCTATGCATATGTCCGCATCTTCGCTGCCGAAAGTGCTGGAGCGCAATCCGGACGCCGCCGCAGGACTGATGGATCAGTTGATCCGTATGTCTCATCACGCCCAGAAGCAAATGCGCGGATTGATCGCTCAGCTGAGGCCGATCGAGCTTCACGACAAATCGCTGCAGGAGGCGCTGGATATGTGGTTCCCGGAATATTGCCGAACGAATGAGCTGCAGGGTCAGCTGGATGTGAACGTGAACGGTGAGCTTCCGGAGGCTATGGAGCAGCAATTATTTCTAATTATACAAGAGAGCATGGCGAATATCGTCAAGCACGCTTCGGCTACGCAAGTGACGCTGCAGCTTCAGGATCACGGGCATCAATACGTGCTTCTCGTGCTGGATAACGGCAAAGGGTTTGCCAAGAGCGACCTGCCTTCGGCATCGCACGGACTGAGCACGATGCGGGAACGCGCACAGAAGCTGGGCGGCGATGTGGAGATCGTCAGCCGGATCGGCAGCGGTACGACGGTACGGGTGCGCATTCCGAAGTTCCCGGACAATGAAACGGAGAGGACGAACGAATAGTGATGGATACGGCGAGTGTGAAAGTGATGATTGTTGACGACCACGATATGGTGCGTACCGGGCTGCGTACGTATATGATGCTGGAGCCGTCGCTGGTTATAGCGGCGGAAGCGGGCAACGGTAAGGAAGCGCTTCAAAAGCTGGAGTCGATGACGCCGGAGGAGCGGCCCGATGTGATGCTCGTCGATTTGATGATGCCGGTCATGGACGGGATTGAAACGACGAAAGAAGTAACGAGACTATACCCCGGCATCCGCGTCGTCATGCTGACCAGCTTCCTGGAGGAGGCGAAGGTCGTGCAGGCGGTGGAGGCAGGGGCGTTCAACTATGTGCTGAAGACGGTTTCTTCCGACCAGCTGGTGGACACGGTGCTGAGCGCGGCGCGCGGCGTTCCGGTCATGAATTCGGAGGTGTCGCTTGCCTTGACCCGCGGTTTAAGGCAGCGTACGGCTCCGGGGGAAACGGACGACTTGACGGCGCGGGAGAAGGAGGTGCTGCTCTTGATCGCGGAAGGCAAAACCAACAAGGACATTTCCGAGGAGCTTCATATCAGCATTAAAACCGTGAAAACGCATGTCAGCAACTTGCTGATGAAATGCGAGCTCGAGGATCGGACGCAGCTCGCTATCTACGCGCACAGGAAGGGCTGGATGGACAAAGCGGGCAATTGACACATAAACAGCCAGCTGCGGGGGAAGCCTACTCTCCATAATAGGCCGGATTCCGGCATACAGGAGGAGCCTGGGCATGAAACCGCTGCAATCCCGTTTGGAGCATCAAGAAGAATCGTTCGACCGTGTCCGCGACGTGCTGACCGGCTTTCAATTTAACATCGGAGGCAACTGGGACTACGAGCACGGCTACTTCGACCGTTCTCTGGACGAGGCGCATAAAGTGTTTCTGCGCATCCCGTTCCAAGCGACGCGCGGAGTGATCGATGCGGAAAGCGCGCAGACCGGGGCCCGCGTAGAGCTGGGGCAGCCGTTCGTTCTGAAGCATGTGTATAATGAAGGCCTCGACCCGGAGGCGGAAGTGGAAGTGATGGGCGGGCTGGTCGACCAATTCTCGGCTCCGCTCGACCCGGATGCCGAAGTGGAGCAGAAGTGGGTCACGCAGGCTTCACAGCTTTTGGAGCAAGTGGAAGCGGAATTTTTGCAATAAAACCGAATCTTTTACCTCCGTTTATAGTTTCTTTAATGTGCGATTAAGGTTGAGGGTGCATGATAGAGGCATAGCCAGTTAATCATCTGCATTCGCCGGCGGCTCATACGAACCGATGGCCGGCGCAATCTTACCTTTATAAACGGAGGGCATATGCTATGGAAGACAACAACAACAAACGCGACTATGACGAATTCTTCAAGCCGCAGAAGGATCACGATGCCGAAGAACGGACCGGCAAAGCTGAGCAGCCTTCGTACTATTACTCTTACGGTCCTTATAAATCCGGAGCCGAGCGTCCGGAGAGCGAAGCGGAAGTGACCACGTATACGTCCGCGGCGAGCGGCTCGACGGGCAGCGTAGAAGTGTCGCCGCCACGTCCGGTTCGGCCGTTCGGCTATACGGACGGTTCCGGCCAGCAGACGACGTTCAACGGCTGGCAGGAGCAGAAGCGTCAGCGCACCTCGTTCAAGAGCGTGTTCTCCGCATTCCTTGCCGGTGCCGTCGTTGTAGGCGGGCTGATGTTCGCCGCCGACAAGACGAATATGTTTACCGGCGACGTGAAGCCGCTGACTTCGAGTCCCGCCGCTTCCCAATCGAATGCCGGCGGAACCGGCAGCGCGGGAAGCAACAACGGAGGCGCGACGACGGCGGCGCTCGACACATCCCGTCCTGACAA
Organism: Paenibacillus chartarius; assembly: GCF_042432825.1. Classification (NCBI taxonomy): domain Bacteria; kingdom Bacillati; phylum Bacillota; class Bacilli; order Caryophanales; family Paenibacillaceae; genus Paenibacillus; species Paenibacillus chartarius. The sequence goes on from NZ_JBHLWN010000045.1 coordinate 12,352, forward strand.
CATTTCCGAGATTTTTAAGCAGGCAAGCCCGGCGGTCGTCAAGATCGAGACGAAGGTGAAGGCGCGCAGCGGCCGAAGCGGCAGCTCGCTGTTTTCGGATCCATTCTTCCGTCAATTTTTCGGAGATTCGTTCGACAATCAGCAGCCGCAGAGCGGCGACCAGCTCGTTCCGGGCGGAGCGGGGACCGGATTTATTTTCGAAAAGTCCGGCTACATCTTGACGAATGAGCACGTCATTGACGGCGCCGAGGAGATTTATGTTACGGTAGAGGGATACGACAAGCCGTTCAAAGCGACGCTGCTCGGCAGCAACTACGATTTGGACCTTGCGGCTCTGAAGATTGAAGGCGACAAGGATTTCCCGATTCTACCGATCGGCAACTCGGACACTGTTGAAGAAGGCGATTGGGTCGTTGCTATCGGCAACCCATACGACTTCGACCATACCGTCACGGTCGGCGTATTGTCCGCGAAGGAACGTCCGATTTCGATTCCGGACCAGAATGGTACGCGCAACTATAAGCACTTGTTCCAGACGGATGCGGCGATTAACCCGGGCAACTCCGGCGGACCGCTGTTGAACTTGAACGGCGAAGTCATCGGGATTAACACAGCCGTAAGCGCGCAAGCGCAAGGGATCGGCTTTGCCATTCCAACCAATACAGTGACTCAAGTTCTCAATAACCTGAAGAACAACATTACGATTCCGAAGGAGCCGGCTCCGTACATCGGCGTCCAGTTGTCCGATATTAGCCAGGATTGGGTTTCCGAGCTGAAGCTGGAGAATACGGAAGGCGCACTAGTCGCTTCCGTGCCTCGTCGTACGCCGGCGTTTACCGCGGGTATCCGTCAATATGACGTCATTACGGCAGTGAACGGCCAGAAGGTTGCGAACACCGCGGATTTGAAGAAGAAAATTGAAGCGGCGAAAGTCGGCGATAAGCTGACACTGACCATCGTGCGCAACGGTGCCAAGCAGGATGTCTCTGTTACAGTAGGAGACCGGAATGAAAATTCCGACCTGAATAATTAAGATACGGACCGTGCTTTTGGAGCAGAGGCTATCGGGGTTCCCGAAGCCCTGCTCCTTTTTGGTAAGCGGGAGTACGTGATACAATGGGAGTGCTTATGATGACGGGTTTAACGGGGAGGCTGAATCAGCCGGTGAGAGAGAAAATATTGGTCGTCGACGACGATGACAAAATTACGTCCATGCTGCGCCGCGCACTCGCTTTCGAAGGCTATACGGTGGCGACGGCGGCCAACGGGCTGGACGGGCTGAAGGCGATGCTGGAGCAGGATCCGGACCTGCTGATCCTGGATGTGATGATGCCGCAGGTAGACGGCTGGGAAGTCGTGCGCCGCATCCGCGAGGGCGGCAGCGACGTGCCGATTCTGATGCTGACTGCAAAGGATGAGGTTAGCGACAGGGTCAAAGGGCTTGACTTGGGCGCCGACGATTATTTGGTCAAGCCGTTCGCGCTGGAAGAGCTGCTCGCCCGCGTGCGCGTGCTGCTCCGCCGCCGTACCGAACGCGCGGAAGCGCCGACGAACCGCATCTCCTATGACGACTTGACGATGGATCTCGATACGCGCGAGGTGACCCGCGGCGATCAGCTCATTGAACTGACGGCGAAGGAATTCGAGCTGCTGCACTTGTTCCTGCAAAATCCGAAGCGGGTGCTGTCGCGCGACGTGATTATGGAAAAAATATGGGGCTACGATTATAGCGGCGAATCGAACGTGCTCGAAGTGTACATCGCCCTGCTGCGTCAGAAGACCGAAGAGTACGGGCATAAGCGAATCATTCAAACCGTTCGCGGCGCGGGCTATGTATTGAGAGGAGATTGACGATGTCGATTCGTCTCCGCCTCACCATGTGGTATACCGGAATTCTGGCGGGAACGCTGCTGCTGTTCGGAGCCGGGCTGTACTTTTTTCTGCACTACTACTTATACGATCAGATTCGCAGTGAAATGCAGGTGCAAGGAAACAAGACGTATCAGCGCATATTGCCGGTGTATTCGCTGCGCGGCAGCGGGCTCGATCTGCTCCTGGACGATACCGATGTGCTCTCCAGCAGCTATTATACGCAAGTGTACAATTTTACCGATAATACCGTCAGCCGTTCCTGGCTGCTGCAGCAGACCCGAACTACGCTGCCGGTTACCCAGGAAACGAAAAAGCTTCTGCAGGAGAAGGAAAGCTTTTTTGAGAAGATTACGTTATGGGATGAGCCGTTTCTCGTCTATAACAAACCGCTGTTCTTACCTACGTCCGGCGGGGGCTATCAGATCGTCGGCGTTCTGCAGATGGGGACGCGGATCGGAACGTTTGAACAATTTTTCCAGCTGCTTCAATATATTTTGTTTATGCTGGCCTTCGTTGCGATCTTTGCCGCTGCGACGGTCGGGCTGTTTCTGGCGCGCAAGGCGCTTATGCCGATCGATAAGGTGATCGCAGCGGCGAATCAAATCCAGCAGGGAGCCGATCTCGGCCGGCGCATCGATTACAACGGGCCTTATGACGAGGTCGGCAGGCTGACGCATACGATTAACGGGATGCTGGACCGCATTCACGCTATGTATACGGAGCTTGACGAAGCGTACCGGGCCCAGCGGCGGTTCGTGTCGGATGCTTCGCACGAGCTGCGGACGCCGCTCACGACGATTCGGGGCAACGTCGATTTGCTGGAACGGATGTGGACGCGTGCCGCGGAAGCTTCCGGTGAGGGGAACGACGGGCACGATCCGGAGCAGCTGCAGCTGTCGCTGGAGGCGATGAAGGATATCGCAGGCGAAGCGCAGCGGATGAGCCGGCTTGTCGGCGATCTGCTGTCACTCGCGCGGGCCGATGCGGGCGTGCAGATGGAGAAGGCGGAGGTCGAGCTGAAGCCGGTCGTGGAAGAAGTGGCGCGGCGGGCGGCGTTTCTCGACAGGAAGGCGGAATGGATCGTCGGGTCGCTGGAGGCGCTGGACGGCGTGCGCGTGACCGGAAGCCGCGATTATTTGCAGCAGCTGCTGTTCATTTTCATCGAAAATGCATTCAAGTACACGCCGGAAGGTACGGTGACGATGGATGCGGTCAGGGCCGACGGCCAGATCGGGATCCGGATTGCGGACACCGGCATCGGGATGGAGAAGGAAGAAGTCCCGCATATTTTCGAACGGTTTTACCGTGCCGACGAGTCGCGGGGCAGAACGTCCGGCACAGGCCTCGGGCTGTCGATCGCCAAGTGGATCATCGACGAGCACGGCGGTTCCATCGAAGTCATGACCCGTAAGGATACGGGGACCACTTTCGTCATCTGGCTGCCGGCGCGCTTTCAAGCGGCCCTGCAATAGTCTATAATTAATTTGATTCGATATACGTTGATTCCCACCAAAACCATTTGCGAACGGGGGCTGCAGCTGTTATGGAAGTTTTGAAAATATCCCCGCGCGGCTATTGCTACGGCGTTGTCGATGCGATGACGCTGGCGATGCAGACAGCAAAAAATCTCGATCTTCCAAGACCGGTATACATTCTCGGCATGATCGTGCATAACGCGCATGTAACGAAATATTTTGAGCAGGAAGGGATCGTGACCTTGGACGGCACGAACCGCCTGGATATTCTGGAGCAAGTGGACAAAGGCACCGTCATCTTCACGGCGCACGGCGTTTCCCCAGAAGTGCGCCGCCGCGCGGCAGAGAAGGGGCTGACGGTCGTGGACGCGACGTGCCCCGACGTTACCCGCACGCACGACTTGATCCGGGAGAAGACCGCGCAAGGGTACGAAGTGATCTATATCGGCAAGCAGGGGCATCCCGAGCCGGAAGGCGCCGTCGGCGTCGCTCCGGGCAAGGTGCATTTGATCGAGCGCCTCGACGATCTGGACGGTCTCGAGATTAAGGCGGAGCGGGTGCTTGTCACGAATCAGACGACGATGAGCCAATGGGATATTCGCCATCTGATGAATGGGGTTATCCAGCGATATCCGCATGCGGAAATTCATAACGAAATTTGTTTGGCAACCCAAGTGCGGCAGGAAGCCGTCGCCGAGCAGGCCAAAGAAGCGGATTTGACGATTGTCGTCGGCGACCCGAAGAGCAACAATTCGAACCGTCTGGCCCAGGTGTCGGAAGAGATTGCCGGGGTCAAGGCATACCGGATCGCCGATTTGTCCGAGCTGAAGGTCGAATGGCTGCTGCCGGTGCGGAAGGTGGCCGTTACGTCGGGTGCGTCAACGCCGACACCGGTGACGAAGGAAGTTATCGAATATTTGGAAGCTTTCGATCCGAAGGACGAGTCGACCTGGGAAATCAAGCGCACCATTAATATGAAAAAATTGATTACCGTACGGGGCTAAGCCATGGTGAAGACGAACCGAAACGCGGCTGCCGCATACGGAAAGTTCGACCGGCGCAAAGCGGGACGTTGGTTTCGTTATCAATATGTGCGGCTGCTGCGGGCGAAAGGCGGCCCCCACAGAGTAGCGCTTGGTTTCGGCATCGGCCTTGCGATCGAAATGTTCACTTTGCCGACCGGCGGACTTGCCGCTCTGCTCATCTTACCGCTCGTAGCGCTGCTCCGGGCCAATCTGGCCGCTGCCTTCATCGGCTTTCTGTTCGGTAAAATCATCTACGTACCGATGGCTTTTTTGAATGTCAGGGTCGGAAGCCTTGTGCTGCCGAAACAAGCGGAGCATTATTTTCTGCATCACCTTCCGCATTGGGCTGCGCGCGTCATGGAGAAAAGCTTGGCCTTGATCGTGGGCGGCATGATCGACGGCGTGCTGCTGGCGCTTGCCGCATACATTCCGCTTCGCATGCTGCTCACTTATACGGCGAATCGGCGCAAAGAGAAGCGGCGCGTCCGGCTTATGCAGGGATAGCCGCTTCTCTTCATTAAATCATTACAATTTCGTGCTTGACGGAATTCCGTCAAGCGTTGTATAGTTGCTTTAGCGAGTAAAAGCTTAAAAGCGTATAAGCGTTGAAGTGATACAGAACAAATATGGGAGAGTGGATTGCAATGATCGTCATTATGTCCAGCAAGGCCGGGGAAGAACGCATCCAGGAGATCGTTTCCATTATCGAGAAGCATGAAGTTCAAGCTCATGTGTCCAAAGGCGAAGACAAAACCGTCATCGGAATCATCGGCAAATTCGACCCGAAGCTGGGCGAGCACCTGCGTCAGCTGTCCGGCGTCGAGCAAGTTGTGAAAATTTCCAAGTCCTACAAGCTTGCATCCCGCGACTTCCATCCTGCGAACACCGTCATTAAGCTGAAGGGGGTTGAAATCGGCGGCGAAGAGCTGACGGTAATGGGCGGACCTTGCGCCGTCGAGTCGCCGGAGCAAATCGACGAAATCGCCCGTCTGGTGAAGGCTGCCGGCGGCCAAGTGCTGCGCGGCGGAGCATTCAAGCCGCGGACAGGTCCTTACAGCTTCCAGGGCGTTGGCGTTGAAGGCTTGAAGATGATGAAGGAAGCCGGCGACAAGCACGGCCTGCTGACGATCACTGAAGTCATGACGCCTGAATACGTCGACATCTGCGCCGAATACGCGGACATTCTCCAAGTCGGTACGCGCAACATGCAAAACTTCGATCTGCTCCGCAAGCTGGGCACGATCCAAACGCCGGTTCTGCTGAAGCGCGGCTTCAGCGCAACGTACGATGAGTTCCTGAACGCCGCCGAATATATTCTAGCGGGCGGAAATCCGAACGTTATGCTCTGCGAGCGCGGTATTCGTACGTTTGAGACCTACACGCGCAACACGCTCGACCTGTCGGCGATTCCGGTCCTGCAAAGCCTCAGCCACCTGCCGGTCATCTCCGACCCAAGCCACGGCACGGGCCGCCGCGAGCTGGTGGAGCCAATGGCGAAAGCCTCGGTAGCTGCGGGCGCCAACGGGCTGATCATCGAAATGCACACCGACCCGGACAACTCGATGACCGGCGACGGCGTACAATCCTTGTTCCCGGATCAGTTTGCCCGTCTGCTGCAGGATTTCGAGAAGCTCGCTCCATTGTTCGGCAAGCGTTTCGACGTTGCGAAGCAAGCGGTTCACGCTTAATAATACGGAAGCATTATTTTCCAATAACATTTGCCTTCCTCGAGGAATCGGGGAAGGCAATTATTTATGTCAGAAATGTTAGAATACCTTACAATTGGATCAAAAATACCTGACATAAGTATTGACGTGCTTTCTGGCGAAGACTTATAATATGGGCAAGACGACGAGCCAAATGATGAACATTGCTCGTATCAAACACTTTGAATGTACGGAAATAGGAGGGTAATCCATGTCTGTTCAGAACGTTTTAAACCTTATTAAGGAAAAAAACATCGAGTGGGTAGATTTTCGTTTCGTAGGTCTTCTTGGTAAAGAACAACACATTTCGCTGCCTGCGACTGAGGTGGATGAAGATACGTTTGTCAACGGTGTAGCATTCGACGGTTCTTCGATCCCGGGCTTCCGCGGTATCGAGCAGTCTGACATGGTTATGATGCCTGTTACGGAAACAGCTTATATCGATCCATTCACTGCACATCCTACTCTTATCATCATGTGCGACATCTATACCCCGGACGGCCAGCGCTATGACCGCGACCCGCGCGGTATTGCCAGAAAGGCTGAAGAATATCTGCAATCGACAGGAATCGGCACGAAGGCGTTCTTCGCACCGGAATCCGAGTTCTTCATTTTCGACGATGTTCGTTACGAGTCCGGCATGAACAAGTCCTTCTTCGAGGTTGATTCCGAAGAAGCTGCTTGGAACACAGGCCGCAAAGAAGAAGGCGGCAACCTGGGCTACAAAATCCCTGTTAAGGGCGGCTATGTACCGGTTGCGCCGATCGACACGCAGCAGGATATCCGCAGCGAAATGTGCCGACTGATGATGGAAGCAGGCCTGCGCATCGAGCGTCACCACCACGAAGTGGCGACAGCCGGTCAAGGCGAAATTAACTTCCGCTTCGACACGCTGACGAAAACTGCCGACAACCTTCTGAAATACAAGTACATCATCGCTAACACAGCTCGCCAATACGGCAAAGTGGCGACCTTCATGCCGAAGCCGCTGTTCGGCGACAACGGTTCGGGTATGCACGTACACATGTCCATTTGGGATCAAGATACTCCGCTGTTCTATGAAGCTGGCCAATACGCAAACCTGAGCGAAATAGCTCTGCACTACATCGGCGGTATCCTGTACCACGCTCCGGCGCTGATCGCTTTGACGAACCCGTCGACGAACTCGTTCAAGCGTCTGGTTCCTGGCTACGAAGCACCGGTTAACCTGGTATTCTCCGCAGGCAACCGTTCCGCAGCCGTTCGCGTACCGATCGCTGCCGTAACGCCGAAGGGCTGCCGCATCGAGTTCCGTACGCCGGACTCCACAGCGAACCCTTACCTGGCATTCGCAGCTATGCTGCTTGCCGGTCTGGACGGCATCCAGAAGAAAATCGATCCTCGCGCTCTGGGCTACGGTCCGCTCGACAAGAACATCTACGAGCTGTCCGACGCTGAGAAGGCAGAGATCCGCTCCGTACCGGGTTCCCTGGACGAAGCTTTGGACGCACTGGAAGCAGATCACGAGTTCCTGCTCGCAGGCAACGTCTTCACGAAGGACTTCATCGACAACTATGTCGAATTGAAGCGCGGCGAAGCAAAAGCCGTCAACATCCGCATTCACCCGCACGAGTACAGCCTGTACTTCGATTGCTAATTGACTATAGCACTCATATCGAGGCTCTCGACAATCGTCGAGAGCCTTTTACGCGAGAGGAGAACGGAGCGCGGCGGCTTGCAGCGGGAAATGGGCGAGGGCTTCATACATCGGCGTCCGTCCCAAGTGGCTGCGGTATAGCGTGATGGAGTCCGCCGTCCAGCGCAGCGAATGGGATTGCAGCAGCTCTTCGGCGGTTTCCAGCGCTTTACGGTCAAAGCCGGCTGAGCCATTGTAGCGCCGCGCCAGCGTGATATGAGGGCGGTACCCCCGTTCCTCGCGTTCGTAGCCTAACGCTGCCATAGCCCCTTCTACAGCGCTCTGAAGCTGTATTAGCGATGTTTTGTCGCCCTGCAGCCCTGTCCACAGGATGGAGGGGCGAGCGGGCGGTCCGAACACTCCAAGTGCTGCTGCTTGAAGCTCGAACGGCTGTAAAGCGGTGTCGGCTGCCGCCGAACGTAGCGCATCCATGACGGCATCAACCCGGGCGGCCGGCGTTTCCCCGAGAAATTTCAACGTAATATGGATGTCGTCGGGATGGGTCCATTTTTGAAAACGGACTTGATCTTTCAGCCTTCGGCCGATCTCATGCAGCGCAGCGCGAATATTGTCCGGGACAGGAACGGCGGCGAACAATCGCGGCGGCTGGTTTGTCGACTGGAATGCCTTGTGAGTCAAACGAGGGACCTCCTTGAACTGCAGGTGATTCGGTTAGCATTCCCCATTCCCACGGGAAACCTCGCGAGAAATCTTCACGATTATTTTGCTTGCCGAAGCCTATGAATATTGCTATCATAGCCCTAAATAAACGGAAAAAGGTGGAGTAGTTACATGGGAAATCGCGCTTATAATTTCAATGCAGGACCGGCCGCGCTTCCGCTCGAAGTACTGGAGCGCGCGGCTCGTGAGCTTGTCGAATATCAAGGAATCGGCATGTCGGTAATGGAGATTTCCCACCGGAGCAAGGAGTACGAAGCGCTGAACGACGAGACGCAGGCGTTGATCCGCGAGCTGTTCGGCGTACCGTCCGGCTACAAGGTTTTGTTCCTTCAAGGCGGAGCCAGCACGCAGTTCGCCATGATTCCGATGAACCTGCTCACCCCCGGCAAATCCGGGTCCTACGTACTGACAGGCGCTTGGGCGGAGAAGGCTTATAAAGAAGCAAAGCTGTTCGGCGACGTATCGGTCGCGGCATCGACGGAAGCGGACAAGTTCATGCGCATGCCTGCGGTCAGCGAGATTGTCGTCGATCCGAATACTGCGTATCTCCATCTGACCTCGAACGAAACGATCGAAGGCACGCAATTCGCCGAATTCCCGGATACCGGCAGCGTACCGTTGATCGCCGATATGTCGAGCGATATTTTGTCGCGTCCTGTAGACGTGTCGAAGTTTTCGCTGATTTATGCGGGCGCTCAGAAGAACTTGGGACCGTCCGGCGTAACCGTCGTTATCGTACGCGATGAGCTCGTGGAAGCTTCGCCGAAGGGCCTGGCGACGATGCTGCGGTACGATATCCATGCCAAGAACAACTCGCTGTACAACACGCCGCCGGCTTACTCGGTGTACATGATGAACCGTGTGCTGCAATGGCTCCGTGACAATGGCGGGGTAGCGGCGATGGAGAAGCGTAACATCGAGAAGACGGACCTGATCTATAATGCGATCGATAACAGCGGCGGCTTCTATCGCGGTGCCGCTCAGCCGGGCAGCCGCTCGCGTATGAACATCACGTTCCGTCTGGCATCCGAGGAGCTCGAGAAGCAGTTTATCAAGGAATCGGAGCAGCAAGGGTTTGTCGGACTGAAGGGTCACCGCAGCGTCGGCGGTCTCCGCGCCTCGACCTACAATGCCGTACCGCTGGAGTCGTGCAAGGCGCTTGCCGAGTTTATGAGCGATTTCCAACGCCGCAACGGATAAGGAAAAAGGATCATAACGGAGGGACATCCGGCCACGGGTGTCTCTCTTGCGTGTCGAGAAACGGCAATAAGGCTCCAGTGCCTTGCGGCAGTGGAGCCTTCAGTCGTCCATTAAGCGAGCACTTCTTTCACAACCGGTTCGGTCAGCTTGTAGCCGACATTCCGCACCGTAACGATATACTCCGGATTGCGGGCGTTGGTCTCGATTTTATCGCGCAGATGAGAAATATGAACGTCGACAATGCGCGTATCGCCGAGGAAATGATAGTCCCATACGCCGTGCAGCAGCTGTTGGCGGCTCAGCACTTTACCGCGGTGCTTGCAAAGGAAGAGCAGCAGCTCGAACTCCTTCGGCGTCAGCTCGATCGGCTTGCCCTTGACGGTAACTTCACGGCCTTCAGGCTGAATCGAAATGTCGCCGATGACGACAGGAGCGGAGTCTGAAGCGGACGGCAGAGCCTGCAGCCGGCGCATAATGGCTTGAATGCGGGAGATCAGCTCCTGCGGAGAGAAGGGCTTGGTCATATAGTCGTCAGCGCCGTTGTCGAGACCTGCGATTTTGTCGGATAAGTCCTGCATGGCGGTCAGCATAATAATCGGGACAAGGTTGTTTTGGTTGCGAAGCTTGCGGCATACTTGAAGTCCGTCCATCTTGGGCAGCATGAGATCCAGCACGATCAGGTCGGGACGGAACTGTTGGATCGCGTCGAATACGGCTTCGCCGTCGTATACGCAATGTACGTCATAGCCAACTAACTTTAGATTGAATTCGATCAGCATCGAGATCGAGGGTTCGTCGTCTACGACCAGAATTTTTTTCTTCATGCCGGGCGTGCTCCTTTATTAGTGAAGGTATTCTCATTATGCAAGAGCTCTATCATCCGCATATTAAGATCACGTAAACGCTGTGTAAAATCGGCCTGGACCGGCCAGATATACTTACATAATCGAAGAGGTGAAGTGAGCAAGATGGCGTTTCATATCGTACTCGTGGAGCCGGAAATCCCGGCTAATACCGGCAACATCTCCCGCACCTGTGCCGCGACCGGCGCCTGGCTGCATCTTGTCAAACCGCTCGGGTTCGACATTGACGATCGGACGCTGAAGCGTGCGGGACTCGATTATTGGCCCTCCGTGAAGCTGGAGGTGCACGATTCGTTCGCCGAGGTGGAAGAGAAATATCGGGGCTCCCGGTTTTTCTTTGCGACGACGAAAGCGACGAAACGATATACGGACTATCAATTCCAGGACGGCGATTTTCTCGTGTTCGGCAAAGAAACGAAGGGATTGTCCCCGGATATTCTCGCGGCTCATCCCGATACGCTGCTGCGCATGCCGATGGATACGAGCGCGGTCCGGTCGCTGAACTTGTCGAATTCGGTGGCGATCATGCTGTACGAGGCTTTGCGGCAAACGGGGTTTGAAGGATTAACCTAGCCCGCATAATAGAAGAAATCTAAAGAAAATTTATGCAAATCGGACTCCATCCAGCCAAAAATCGGAAGGATTTTCACCGAGGATGCCGAATAAGTAAGGGAAGATAGGTCTTTCGTTGCAGTCAGCATTTTGGCAGGAGCGAGGTGAGAAACCGATGATGAAGCCGGCAGGAGTTGTGAGGAAAGTCGACCAACTGGGGCGTATTGTACTGCCCAAGTCGCTGCGGAAGAGGTACCAGATGAACGAGGGGGATCCCGTGGAAATTCTGGTTCAGGGCGACCATATCATTTTGGAGAGATATCGTCCGAAATGCGTATTTTGCGGCAATATGGATCGGGTCTCGGAATTTAAAGAGCGCCATATTTGTGCAAATTGTTTGACCGAGATGAATGGATTGAAGGAACGCGCATAAATAAGAATGAACATGATATGGAGCTGCAAAAGCACCACCGCCTGAGTCGAACACGCTGAGGTCTGGGGTGCTTTTCCCTGCTTCATGCGATAATTGATACGACGAGAGGAGCTCGATTGCATGCCATTAGTCGATATGCCGCTTGAGAAGCTGTACAGTTATGAGGGAGTGAATCCGCGACCGGCGGATTTCGATGCTTACTGGGAACGGGCGCTGGCCGAAATGAAAGCGGTTGATCCGCAGGTTGAGCTCATTCCGAGCGCATTTCAGGTTCCGTTCGCGGAATGCTTCGATCTGTACTTCACCGGTGTACGGGGCGCGCGCATTCATGCCAAATACGTCCGTCCGAAGGGGGTTCAAGGCGAGCACCCGGCTCTCGTGCAGTTCCACGGCTATACGGGGAACTCAGGCGATTGGCACGATAAGCTTGTCTACGCGGCGCTTGGCTTCTCGATCGCATCGATGGATTGCCGCGGTCAAGGCGGCTTGTCCGAGGATACGGGCGGGGTAAAAGGGACGACGCATCATGGCCACTTCATACGCGGCTTGTCGGACGATCCGGACAACCTGCTGTTCCGCCATATTTTCCTGGATACGGCACAGCTGGCCGGCATTGTGATGGGCTTCCCGGAGGTAGACGAGACGCGTGTCGGGGCGACAGGGTGGTCGCAGGGCGGCGCGCTGACGATCGCTTGCGCCGCTTTGGAGCCGCGCATCCGCAAGCTCGCCCCGGTATATCCGTTCCTCAGCGATTACAAGCGCGTATGGCAGATGGACCTCGCCAAGGACGCCTATGCCGAGCTGCGCACGTATTTCCGCCACTTCGATCCGCAGCATGTACGGGAAGATGAGGTGTTCACCCGGCTCGGTTATATCGACATCCAGCACCTCTCTTCGCGAATCCGCGGCGATGTGCTCATGGGGGTCGGCCTCATGGATACGGTCTGCCCGCCGTCGACTCAATTCGCAGCCTACAACAAGATCACGGCGCCGAAGCAGCTGGAGATCTATCCGGATTTTGCCCACGAAGGACTACCGGGAATGCATGACAAAATTGTTCAATTCATGCTCGAACTTAGCAGCTGACTGTGAAAAACAAATCCCCCTGCCTCGCGATAAGCGGGACAGGGGGATTCTCTTTGCGAGGCTTACAGCCCCGATGTCTTGTCTTCGTTATAAGCAGCCGTAAGAATCGCCGCTAGGAACAACGCGCATGTAATCATCGTAAGCCAGAACGCAGCAGACATGAGGCGCACCTCCTGATTAATGTGACTGAACGGTCAATGCACAATCCGATCGACAGACTACCCCTATTATACCCAAGGCCCGCACAAATGAAAACGGCGAAAATGTGAACAATCACCGGAAAAACAAATAATGCGTCGCCAGCGGCCGCAGTTTGCCGTCCGACGGGCGGTTGATCACTTGGCCTTCCCAGACGAGCGTCGAGGAACCGCCGCCGTCCAGATTATAGGCGTCCTTGATGCCCAGCGAAACCATCTTGTCTTGAAGCTCGGCTAGCGTCGCGCCGGAGTTGCCGCTCTCATCGTAGCCGTCCGTCACGATGAACAGCAGCTGGTCGTGCTTATAGTTGCCTACGACGGTACGGGCTGCGCGGGCGGGCGAAGTCTGCCATTGCGCCGGAATCGGCTGTTTGACGCCGCCTTTCAATAAAACGGGGACGAACGTGGAGCCGAACGCCGGGCTCAGCTTATCCAGGTCCTCCTGCTTGCTGAATTTGCCGCCGATCAGCTTGCGGCTCGTGGAAATACCGATAAACGTCTCATCGTTGCGGCTCGGAAAGAAGCCGGTCAAATATTTGCCGGCAAGCACCGTCGTGTTGAGCGGATACCGTCCGGTATTGTCGTCGGCGAAGCCGCCGGCGTTGACCCCGGCTACCGCTCCGTACCGGCGCGCCGCATCCAGCGTTGTCTCGGAAGACCCGAGCTTGTCCTTGCCGAGCACCATCTTCATCGCTTTATCGGTCTTAAGATTCACCTTCAGGGCATAGCCGTTATAGCGGTCTCCGTCCAGATTGAACAGCTTCAGCTCAATATTGCCAGACGAGGCCTGCTTGATCGGTGTGCCGAGCTTAGCGGTAACCCTCATGTCATAGACGGCCGCCGGCCGCGCCGCTTGAAGCGCAGCGGTCTTAAGCAGCTCGGCGGTGACGACAGAACTCTGTTCGTACATTTGATAAAATTTCTCGATGACGCTCTTCGTTTGGCCGGCCGCGTCCTGCGCCTGCTCCAGCTTGGCGGAGATTCCGCCGATGCCCGTGCCAGCGGCATTCCCGCCGCCGGCGAGCGAGCTGTGGAGCTGCGGGACGGCTACATTCGTCTGCATCGTGAACAGCCAGAGAAGACCGCCCAGGAACGGGGCGCAGGCGAGAAGGAAGAGACGGTTCATCAATTGGACCGGATTCGCCATAGGTATGAAACCGCCTTCCTTACTTCAGCATATCCAAATTCGTCTTGAGCTCGTCGAGCTGCTTCTTCACATCGTTCAGCTGCGTGTACAGCTGGTTGCTGTTGTCCGTCTTGTTCGAGGCGCTGTCTTTAACGAAGGTAAGCAGCTCATTAAGCGTATCGACCTTCGTCTGCAGCGCTGCCATATCGCCCGTTACACTGTCGCGGAGCTGATTGACCTGGAGCTGGTAATCGGCCTGAATAGCCTGGAGCTGACGTTCGGTCTGGTCGGCGATATCTTGAGCGATTTGCGCTTTGACGTAATCCGTGTACAGCTTGGCTCCGGTGGCGCCGATGCCGATCAGCACAACCCAACCCGCCAGCAGCGTGATATATGTCCGCCGCTTCGACTTCGTACCGGACTTCGCCGCGCGTCCGGCTTGGATGCCTTCCGCTCTCTCGATCAGCGTATCCATGTTGCTTCACTCACCTCAAAACCTATAAATCTATTGACCAGTATACCACAATCTGACACATGGGTGCATCGTTCGCGGTTATTTGACCGCTTGCTTGCGGTATTCGGCGGGCGAGCTGCCGCACGCTTTCTTGAACACTTTGCTGAAATATTTTTCGTCTTGATAGCCGACAGCATCGGCGACGTCGACGATCCGCAGGTTCGGATTCGCGAGCAGCAGCCGCGCCTTCTGCATACGGATGTCAGTCAGAAAGTCGGACAGGTTGACGCCGAATTCCTGCTTGAATTTTCTGGAAATATACTCACGGCTTAAGAAAAATTTGGCAGCTATGTCTTGCAGCGACAAATCCTCGCGATAGTGCGTTTCAATGTATTTGGCGATATCGTGAATCGAGCTGCCTTCCCTCTGCTGTGCCTGGAGCAGCAATGCCGACAGCTTGACGAACCGGTCCGTGAGCTGCTGCTGCCAGCGGGTGACGGAGAATTGGCCGTTCTCGTCAAGAGCTACGATCGTCTCCCGGTCCTCCTCCTCGAAGCGCATATCCGCCAGGGCATCCGAGCCGGGAGCCAGCTGACGAAGCCAAGCCCTCCGCATGACGGTGAATTCCTCGCGCCACCGCTCGATCTGATCCATGCGGATGACCTGCAGCCGCCGGACCGCTTCGAACCAGGGGGACAGGGCTGCTTGGATATGCTCGGCGGAGCCGCTTCTCACAGCAAGCAGCAGCTGCCCTTCATATTCGGTGAGCGACAACGGACGGACCGGCGCGGCTTGCTCCGGCGGCCGGTGCAGCCATACGTGCTTGACCAATAGGTTTCGGTGCTGCAGCGCAGCTTGCGCTTCCTGATGGGAAAGCGGCAATTCGCCCGGGAGCGGCCGAGCGCTGCCGATACCGAAGTGCAGCCGCGTGCGCAGCGTGGCCGCCATCCCTTCGTTGATCTGCTCGAGCAGAGCGGTCGTACGGTTCAGTCCGCTCCACAGCAGCAGCACGATCTCGCTGCCGTCCCAGTAGCGGAAAGCGACCCCGCCGCGGCCGCGCTGCAAATATTCGTTGCATATGTTCACGAGCGAGAAGGCGAGCAGTTCTTGAGACATCCCGAACCGTTCCTTCAGCTTCTTCTCCATCATGTCCATGCGAGTCGTAACGACCTGCGCATGAGCAGCGTCAGGAGGAAGCCCGAATTCCTTCTGCAATCTCGCCGCGACTTGCCGGAACCGCCCCGGGTCTTGCAGAAGCGCAGACAGCTCCTTGTCCCAGAACACCGGCTTGATCTCGTTGATTTCGATCCGGCGCTCCCGCTCCTGCCGCCGTTCGTTCTCCTCGCGAAGCCAGGCAGCCCTCGCTTTGGCGATTGCCGCGTTGAGCTGGCCAGGATCGATCGGCTTCAAAATGTAGTCCGTTCCGCCATATTGAACCGTATGCCGCACCAAAGAGAAGTCGTCGTGTCCGCTGATGACGATCGTCTTGCTCTCCGGCGCGTTCGCATATAACCATTCGAGCAGCTGAGCGCCGCTGCCCGAAGGCATCATCATGTCGGTGACGATGATCTCGGGCTTATGCTCGGCAATCAGCCCGATCGCCGAATTGCCGTCCGCGGCTTCGAGCATGGTCGTGATGCCGTGCCGCTCGAAATCGATCAGCAGCCTCATCGCTTCCCGGACATGGTTCTCATCGTCGACTACCAACAGCTTCATATGGGATTCGCCTCCGTGTCCTTCTGGATGGGGACCTCGATGTGCACGACAGCGCCGCCGTCAGCGGCATTGGCCGCGGTCAGCCCGGCCCGCTCGCCGAAATAAAGGCGAAGCCGCTGCTGCACGTTGCGAAGGCCGATGCCCTCTTCCTCGCCGGGGGCGGCTCCGGCTCCTTGAGCGAGCTCCGCCCGGAGCAGCTCCAGCCGGCCCGGCGAAATGCCGGGGCCGTTATCTTCGATCGTCAAGCGCAGCATATCGCCGATCTGTTCGCTGCGGACCGTCAGCTTACCGATAGTGCCTTCGCTTCCCCCGGCTTGATGGAACGCATGTTTGAAATAATTTTCGACAATCGGCTGTACAATCATCTTCGGCACTAGGCAATCGTACGTCTGCTCGTCCAGCTCGTAGACAATGTCGACCTGATCGTCGAAGCGCTGCTTCTGCAGGGCGAGATACGCTTTGACGTGCTCCAGCTCTTTCTTAAGCGGCACGGTCGTTTCGGTTGTCATGTTGTACCGCATCATACGCGCGAGAGAGGACAGGAGCGAATAAATTTGCGTCGCGCCGAGCCTTAGCGCCAGCGTGCCGATCGACTGCAGCGCATTGTTCAGGAAATGAGGATTGACCTGGGCCTGCAGCACTTTCAATTCGTTCGTCTTATTCGCCAGCTCGAGCTTGTACTCCTTCAAGACAAGGTTGTTGATCGTTTCCATCATCGATTGGAAACGCTGCGCCAGAATACCGATCTCATCCTGCGAGTCGACGGCGATCCGGACATCCAGCCGTCCGGTTTGAATCTTGGTAATATACCCGATCAGCCGTTTGATCGGCGACGTGATGCGCAGGCTGATCGCAAGCGTAGCCGCAACGATGATCAGCAGAGATACGACGGCAATGGCCATCAGAATCAAATTCAATTCACGGGCGCTTTCGTACAGGAAAGCATCGGGCACCCGCTTCACGAGAACCCAGTTCATATACGGGGTTTCCATGCGCGTATACACATGCGTGGCTTGATCGCCGTCGAAGCTCCCTTCCGGTGCGGCGTGACGCTGCAGCATGACGTGCAGCCAGGCTGACATTTGCGCACGTTCCGGTTCATTCGCGGTCGTATAGATGATTTGTCCTTGTTCGTTAAGCAAGTAAAGCTCTTCCCGGTCCTGTACGACGAGCGGGTCGCAAATTTCCCGCAAAACGTCGAGCCCTGCATCAATCGATAGCGTTCCGAGCACTTTAGTGGAGGGAACGTCGTAGATAATCCGATGCATGGAGATGACCGTTTCAGGGGGATAATAAGGAAACTGCTGCTGCATCCCGTAATAGCTGCTTTCGTGGGAAGGCTGTACATAAGAGTCGACTCCTGGCGGAAAAGTAACCTCGTTTTGCTCTTGATAGCTCCGCTTGGCCGAGTCGTTAATCAGCAGCGTCGTTTGCTTGGAGGCGTTCACATAAAGTCTGACCTGGAACGTCCCCTTGACCGCGTGCAAAATATTTTGCAGTGACGTATACAATTCGCCACGGCTGACATAATCGTCGGCCCCCGTCTGCATGATTCTCAGCATCGAATCGGAGGTTTGGAATGGCCGGCCGTTATAAACGAGGAAGGTGGTCTGATTTAATGAGTTCATGTAGTTTACAATGTTGGATCTGGCCTGGAAAAGAAGGTTGGCATTCTCGCGAACCGTCCGGTTCTTGAGCGTTTCCTTCGTATAGGCATAAGTAATCGCCATCGAGAGGACGGTCGGAATGACCGTGGCGATCAGCATCAGCGCGATTAACTTCGTACGGATACTGGTTGTCCGTATCATCATAAGCTTCCTTCTTTCCGCAGCATCGGCAGGTCAATATATTCCACCTAACGTATCACAGGCATGAGTGGCTGACGCCGTCAGCCGAGTCCTATACTGATATCACCAATCTTTAGGAGGGAGCAATATGAACAGAAAAGGATCCGAGTTCGTCCAGCAGCTTGTTTTCGTGGGACCGGCTCTTGTATTCTTCACCATCATCATGATTTTGCCGTTCTTGCTGGGCATGTACTATTCGTTTACAAGCTGGAACGGCGTTTCGGGAACGGTGACGTGGGTCGGCTTCGCTAATTTTAAGACGATCTTTGCGAATGATCAAGACTTTTGGCGATCTTTCTGGTTTACGACCCGATTCACCGTCGTCGGTGTCATTGTAACCAATCTCGTCGGCTTCGGACTGGCTTTCTTGCTGACCAGACCGCTCAAGCTGCGCAATGCGCTCAGAACGATTTTCTTCATGCCGAACGTCATCGGCGGCCTGCTGCTCGGCTTCATCTGGCAGTTCATTTTCGTCAAAGGCTTTGCCGCCGTCGGCGAGGTGACGAATTGGCCTTTGTTCCAGCTGCCGTGGCTCGGCGATGAAGCGACCGGCTTCTGGGGCATTATCATCGTGTTTACGTGGCAGGCGGCCGGCTATTTAATGGTCATTTACATCGCCGCTCTCACCAACGTTCCGAAGGAGCTGATCGAAGCCGCTCACATCGACGGAGCGAGTGCATGGACGCTGCTGCGCAACGTGATCGTGCCGCTCATTATGCCGGCGGTTACCGTATGCCTGTTCCTTGCGATATCGTGGTCGTTCAAGATGTTCGATCTGAACTTGTCGCTGACAAAGGGCGGGCCGTTTCGGTCAACCGAATCGCTTGCGCTTAATATCTATAATGAAGCGTTCCAGAACAACCGTTACGGTCTCGGTACTGCGAAGGCGCTGCTATTCTTCCTGATCGTCGCGATCGTGACGTCGATTCAGGTGCGCGTGACGAAGAGCAAGGAGGTTGAAGCGTAATGGATACAGGAAATCGATACGGCTTGCGATGGCTGACGATTGAAGTCATCACCGTGATTATCGCGATTTTGTTTCTGGTGCCGTTCTACTTCCTATTCGTGAACTCGGTCAAGAGCTTCGGCGAGCTGCTGTCCGATTCCGCCGGCTGGCCGAACGAGTTCCATTTCGAAAACTACAGCAAAGCATGGAAAATTACGAATTTCCCGCATGTCTTCTGGAACTCGCTGCAAATTACGGTTCTCAGCAACATCGGTATTGTGCTGTTCGCCTCTATGGCCGCATACCGGATGGTTCGAAGGAATACAAGGATAAACCGGTTCTTGTTCAGTCTTTTCGTAGCGGCTATGGTCATTCCGTTCCAATCGATCATGATTCCGCTCGTGAAGGTCACGTATAACTTCGGTTTGCTGAACAGCATTTGGGGTCTCACGGTGTGCTATTTCGGCTTCGGCATCCCGCTTTCGCTGTTCCTGTTCCACGGCTTCGTCAAATCGATACCGCTGGAAGTCGAAGAATCGGCCGTTGTCGACGGCTCGTCTCCGTACGGGGTGTTTTTCCGGATCGTTCTGCCGCTATTGAAGCCAATGTTTGTGACGGTCATCATTTTGAACTCGCTTTGGATTTGGAACGACTTCCTGCTGCCTTCGCTAATCCTGCAAAGGCCGTCGCTGCGAACGATTCCGATGGCGACGTTCTCGTTCTTCGGTCAATACACAAAGCAGTGGGATTTGGCGCTCCCTGCGCTCGTGCTGGGCATCACGCCGATCATCATTTTCTTCCTGGCGCTTCAGAGGTATATTGTGGAGGGGATTACGGCGGGCTCGGTCAAAGGGTAAAACAGGGGGGCGGCAAGCGGTTACATGAATCAATTTCTTCCACCGTTTCGTTCAATATCTTCTCATTACAACAAAATATGAATGTTTTAATATGAAATTGTAAAACTAAATATGAAATTCAAATAAAGGGAGGCATTATCATGAAAAGGGCTTCGGTCACTGCTCTTTCCGCAGCGCTTTCCTTGTCGCTTCTGGCGGCGGGCTGCGGCAACAACGATAACAACAACACCGGCACGAACACAGGCACGGCTACCGGGGGAAATACAGGGGCGGCAGCGGGCAAAGAGGTTACCATCAAGATTTTCCAGTTTAAGGTCGAGATCGCAGAGGCGCTTAAGAAAATGCAAGCGGAATACGAAGCCTCCCATCCCGGCGTAAAGCTGCAAATCGAAACGGTCGGCGGCGGCGCGGACTACGGTGCGGCTCTCAAAGCGAAGTTTGCTTCCGGCGACCAGCCGGATATCTTCAACAACGGCGGCTTCCAAGAGATGAACACCTGGATGGATCGCCTGGAAGACTTGTCCGACCAGCCTTGGGTCGCCAACGTCCTGCCGGTGGCGAAGGAACCAATGACCAAAAACGGCAAGCTGTACGGCATGCCGATGAACGTCGAAGGCTACGGCTTCCTGTACAATAAAGATCTGTTCGCCAAAGCGGGCATCACGGAGCTGCCGAAGACGCTGTCTCAGCTGCAAGCTGCCGCCGAGAAGCTAAAGGCCGCCGGAATTACACCGTTCTCCAACGGCTATCAGGAATGGTGGATCCTCGGCATCCATAACGTCAACGTTGCGATGGCGCGTCAGTCCGATCCGGCCAAATACATCGAGGGTCTGTACGCCGGCACGGAAAAAATTCCGGGCAATGCGGTATTCAACGATTGGGTGAAGCTGCTCGATACGACGATTAAATATTCTTCGAAAAATCCGCTGACGACGGACTACAACACGCAGGTGACGCAGTTCGCGAAAGGCGAAGCGGCCATGATGCAGCAGGGCAACTGGACGCAAGTGCAGATCAGCGGCATTAACAAAGACATCAAGATCGGCGTGCTGCCGATGCCGATTAACGAAGATCCGGCCGCTAACGATAAGCTGTTCGTCGGCGTACCGAATAACTGGGTTATCAACAAGGACTCCAAAGTTAAGGCTGAGGCGAAGGAGTTCCTGAACTGGATGGCTACCTCCGACATCGGCAAGCGTTACATGACGAAGGAGTTCAAGTTTATTCCGGCATTCACGAACGTTACGGCGGATCCTGCCGATGTCGGCGAAATCGCAGTGGCGATCATGGATTACAACAAAGCGGGCAAAGTGCTCGGCTGGCACTGGCCTCGTCTGCCGGAAGGCACGACGCAGCTGTTCGGTGCGAACTTGCAGGCGTACATCGCGGGCAAAATGAATGCGCAGCAGCTGCTTGAAGCGCTGCAGAAGTCGTTCGATCAGCAAAAAGCAGGCGTAGCGAAGTAAGAGGTTTCGGAAAAACCGGTCTTCTCTAAGGGGAGGGCCGGTTTTTTGTGCCTACATCTGAAAGTATAAAAATTCGTTATACTTTGGCTGATTCCGCTATGGTAAACGCGCCGTCTTGAGGACGGCGTAAGCCGTTTATCCTTGGCTTGGATTGGTTCCGCAGGGGATGGGGGAAGCTATACGTACGAATGAAATAGGATGGAAGGGTGACGGACATGGACAAGCAGGAATATGACGCGATCATCATCGGCGGCGGGATTGCCGGGCTGCAAGCGGCGATTCAGCTCGGACGATCGCTTCGTAAAGTCGTCGTAATCGACAAGGGAGAGGGCCGGTCGACGCTGTGCCGGAGCTATCATAACGTGCTTGGGTACCCGAACGGGATTTCGGGCGAGGAGCTGCGATATATCGGGCGCGGGCAGGCGGAGAAGGTTGGCGTGCAGTTTGTTCTGGATGAAGCCGTTGATGCGAAGCGACTTCAGGACGGACGCTTCGAGGTGACGGGCAAGCTGAGCGGCGTGTACCGGTGCGACGAGCTGCTGATCGCCACCGGCATCGCCGACAGGCTTCCCGAGGTGCCCGGCCTCAAGCCGTGCTTGGGTAAAACCATTTATATTTGCCCTGACTGCGACGGGTATGAGGTCAAGAACAAAAGCACGGTGGTAATCGGCTCGGGAGGGACCGGCGCGGGAATGGCGGTATCGCTGCTGTATTTTACCGATCGGGTGACGCTGGTGAATCACGTATGGGAGGGCGGCCCGGCCAAAGCGATTCCTCCTGAGCTGGAGCAGCAGCTTCGTGCCGGCGGGGTTGACATCGTAACGGGAACGATCGCGGAAGTAGTAACGAAGGGCGACGGAGAGTTCCAGGCCGTTCGGCTGACGGACGGCAGGGAGCTGGCCGGAGAACGGGGCTTTGCTTCGTTCGGCGGCAATACGGTGAATACGAAGCTGTTTCAGCTGCTTGGGGCGGAGCGGATGGAATCGGGTCATGTCGTCGTCGAACCGCGGACCCAGATGACGTCGGTGCCCGGCTTATTCGCGGCCGGCGATGTCGCCGTCCACTCGGAGCAGTTGACGATTGCGATGGGTAACGGGCAGCAGGCGGCGATCTGGATCCATAAGCGGCTCAAGGAACGGGACAAGAAGCGGGCCGGCGGGTCCGCAGCGAATGCGGCGGCGGCTGGGGCGAGGTAACGGGGCGAGAGGTGCAGGGAATTGGGGCAAGGCATCGATGCGAGGTGCAGGGACCTGTGAAGCGAGGCTTAGTAGAGAGACGAGGTAACGGGGATAAACGGCAGACGGTCGGCAGAAGCTAATGAGTGTAATTGACGATCTTCATGAAGGAGGAGTGAGAGCGATGGTACGACAAGGCGACTACAACAAAAAGGGCAATGCCGAGCAAACGCTTAATGAAGCGATGGAAGCAAGCGTAGAGCTGAACGGCGAGACGAATTCGGAAGATAACGCAGTCGGTGCGCTGGCGCAGCATGTGAACCGGACTGCCGAATTTGACGAAAATGTGCAGGAATAGAGGCTTCAGGCGGCGCATCGCGGGATGGATCGCCGGACTGGCGCTGGCGGCGTCTTCCGTTCTAGGAGCGGCGGAGAGGGGATCGGCGGCGGCGGTCGATCCTCATCGGGAAGCAGCTGCGGGAGCTATTGGCCGGCCGGCCACGCCCGCCTGGATGGGGACGGCGACTATCGTGCCGCCGGTCGTCACGGATGGCGACAAGGTTCGTACGCTTGGCGAGGCGCAGGGTGCAACGGGGACGACGCCGCTGCCGGAAGCGGCGGCTCCCGAGCCCGCTCCGGCCGGTGAAGGCGGTTCTGTTAGAGCGGAAGCGTCGCGCTCGGGCGGCGCATACCGGTCTCCGGGCGGGTCGTTTTCCGGCGGCGGGACACGCACCGGCGTGACGCCGGGCACAGGTGCCGGATATCGGACAGGCACGAGAACGCCTTCCCCGAACGTCACGCGGCCGGGGACGCCGCCGGCGACAGGCGGGGGCTTCTTCGGCGGCGGAGCGGGCTCGTTCTTCGGGGGAGTGGCGGCCGGCGCCGTGCTCAGCCATCTGTTTAACCCGTTTGCCGGGTTCTACGGCGGCGGATATGGCGGATACGGCGGCTTCGGCATGTCACTGCTCTCTTTGCTGATTTGGGCTGTGCTGCTGTTCGTTGCATACCGCTTGATCCGCCGGATGTTCGGAGGCGGCAGGGGCGGAGGCGGCGGATATGGCGGCAGAGGCGGGTGGCGTCGGTGAAAATCATGTTCGATGAACCGGATGTTATCGATGCCGCTTGCGTTTATGTGGCCCAGACATACCGCGTGCCGATCGAGAGGCTGCAGGCCGAGCTACGGTACGAGGAAGCCTTCGGTATACGCGGTACAGTGGAGCTTGCCGGCGAGCGCCGGATGTTCGACTTGTCGGAGCAGGATTTGATAGACGGGGCGGCGATGTATTTGGCCTCCTATCACGCCTTTGATCCACACCAGCTGTCCGTAGAGCTGCTGTTTAACGAAGAGGAAGGCATTACGGCGGTAGCGCAGCTGTAGCTTTTGGATCGTGATAAGCGCCCGGGGGCGACGACGCTTCCGGGCTTTGCTGCGCGGACCTCGTGCACAGTCCTGCAGTGCCCGGCGGTGCGGCAGGTGATGGCCGTATATGGTTGCGCTTAAGTTGAAGAAAGTAAGTGAAAACGTTTTGCCTAATAGTCAGTAGCCGCCTCGTCCTTTATACTAATTGGTATTAGCTGGCTGTACATATACGCTGGGAGGCGAATGATTCGTGAAGAACGCTGCTGCATTGGAGAAGCATGGATTTAACGTTAGCCGCATTGTGCTTGGCTGTATGGGATTTGGCGGGGGCTGGAACAACGATCCGCTGACGGCGGACGACCTGAAGAAGGCTCGCGCCGGCGTGGAAGCGGCGCTGGAGGCGGGCATAACGATGTTCGACCATGCCAACATATATACGATGGGTAAGGCGGAGCAGGTGTTCGGCCAGGTACTGAAGGAGTCGCCGGGGCTGCGCGACCGGATCGTGCTGCAGTCGAAGTGCGGCATCCGTTTCGAGGAGGGACCGGGGCGGCCGCACCGGTTCGATTTTTCCGAGGAGCATATTTTGAGCAGCGTTGATGAAATTTTGACCCGGCTCGGGATCGAAACGCTTGATATTCTTCTGCTTCACCGTCCCGATCCGCTCATGGAGCCTGAAGAAGTGGCCAGCGCATTCTCCAAGCTGAAGCAAGCGGGCAAAGTCAAAGGCTTCGGCGTCTCGAACATGAGCCCCGCGCAAATGCGGCTGCTGCGGTCTGCATGGAACGAGCCGCTGCTCGTTAACCAGCTGGAGCTCAACCTGCTGAAGCTGGATTGGGTCAACGCGGGCGTCCACGTGAACCAAGCGGCGGGGCTGAAGGATAATTTTGCCGACGGACTGCTCGAATACTGCCGGATGGAAGGCGTTCAGGTACAGTCGTGGGGGCCTCTGGCGAAAGGGCTGTTTACGGGGAAGGACGTTTCCGATCAGCCGGAGAACGTTCGGAAGACGGCGGCGCTCGTGAAGCACATGGCGGAAGAACGCGGAACGTCGCTGGAGGCCATCGTTTTGGCGTGGCTGATGCGTCATCCGGCCGGCATTCAGCCGGTCATCGGCACGACGAATCCGGAGCGCATTCGTGCTTGCGCCGAGGCGGATCACGTTACGCTGACGCGCGAAGAGTGGTACGATTTGTACATTACTTCACGCGGCGTAAGAATGCCTTAAGAATCTCTATAACCGTATAACCGGGGGCCCGGCGCCTCCGGTTTCTTTATGCTTCCAGGAGCACGCACAGAGTGCCGAAATCCGGTTCATTCCATGTCGATTTGATGAACAAAACTTTGCTACTTGTCAAACCTGATAGCAACCATTAAAATGAAAATCATTATCAGTGATAACGACTATCATTTTCACATATAATGGAGGAGTAGGAATTCTATGATAATATCTAAGCGCCGGTCCGTTTTGACCGCACTGGCTTGTTCTTCATTGCTTTTTACCGCATGCAGCAGCGCTGCTCCGTCAGCGTCCCCGGCGGCCGGCAAGGAATCCGCCCCGGCGAGTACCGCTGCCGCTCCGGCAGCGCAGGCTGCAGAGCTTAGTTCGGCTATCGACCAATACCGCAAGTTTGTGATCAGTCAAAGCGACGAGTTCGTCAAGGCGACGGAAGCCTTCACGAAAGCGGTCAAATCGGGAGATATGGAAACCGCAAAGAAGCTTTATGGGCCAAGCCGCATGTATTTCGAAAGAATCGAGCCGATTGCCGAATCGCTCGGCGATTTCGATCCGTGGATCGACGCCCGCGAAGGCGACGTTCCCGCTGAGGAATGGAGAGGCTTCCACCGGTTGGAGAAAGCGTTATGGGAGACGAAATCGGTTGCCGGACAAGAAAAGGTGGCGGACCAGCTGCTGCAGGACGTGAAGCAGCTTCGGGTTAAGGTGGAAAGCGTTGAGATCGACACTTCGATGCTCGTCACCGGGGCGGTGGAGCTTCTGAATGAGGTGTCCTCCAGTAAAGTAACCGGTGAGGAAGAACGCTATTCGCATACGGACCTCTATGATTTTGCAGCGAATGTCGAAGGGGCCTCGCAAATTTTTAAGGTGCTGAAGCCGGCTCTGGACCAAAAGAATGCGGCTCTGGCCAAGGAGATCGAAACCCGCTTCAATGAGCTGGATCAGACGCTGTCACCGTTCCGCAAGGATAAAGACTTCGTGCTGTATACCGAGTTAACCCAGGACCAAGTGAAAAAGCTGAGCCAGGCAATCGATGCGCTGGCGGAGCCTTTGTCCCAAATGGGCACTGTCGTAGAGGGATAACGTATGAGCCACGAGGAAAACAAAGCGACGATCTCGAGACGCGATGCGCTGAAGCTGGCCGGTGTGGGAGGCTTGGGACTTCTGCTCGGCGCTGGCGGAATGACGGGCTTGGCCTCCGGTATGCTGCAGAAATCAAAGACGACCGGCGGAAACGATCACCCTGCCAATACGGTGCCTTTCTACGGGAAGCACCAAGCCGGCATCATTACACCCATGCAGGATTTTGTATGTATGGGTGCGTTTGATTTAACGACGTCGAGTATCTCGGAAGTCAGAGAGCTGTTTCAAAAATGGACCGCCGCTTCGGCACGCATGACGCAAGGCCAAAGCGCCGGCGAAGAAAGCGGCAATACGCTGCTTCCGCCGGTGGATACCGGAGAAGCGTTAGGGCTGGGGGCCGTCAGAACGACCATCACCTTCGGTCTCGGCACGAGCTTCTTCGATGAACGCTTCGGTCTTGCGGGCAAACGCCCGCCGGCTCTGGTGGACCTGCCCAAGTTCAAAGGCGACGACCTGCGTTCCGAATGGTCCGGCGGCGATGTAGTCGTACAGGTTTGCGCCGACGATCCGCAGGTAGCGTTCCACGCCATTCGCAATTTGGTCCGAATCGGGCGAGGCAAGGCCGTTCTGCGCTGGATGCAGGAAGGATTTCAAAGAACCGGCGCAGCCGATCCCAAAGGATCTACTCCCCGCAATCTGCTAGGGTTTAAGGACGGTACGAATAATCCGAACGTTCAGGACGCCGCCGTGGCCGACGAGGTCGTATGGGCGGGCGCCGGCGATCAGCCTGCGTGGATGGGAGCGGGCAGCTACATGATCATGCGCCGCATCCGGATGCGCATCGAGGTATGGGACCGCACCACGCTCGGCGAGCAGGAGGCGACTTTCGGCCGGCACCGTGATTCCGGCGCGCCGCTAGGCTCCCGAAATGAGTTCGATCCGCTCGATTTGGCCAAAACCGGTCAAGACGGGAAGCCCCGTATCCCGGCCGATTCTCATGTTGCCTTAGCCCATATGAACGGCAAGGTGCGTATTCATCGCCGCGGTTATTCGTATTCGAACGGTATCGACATCAAGACGGGGCAGCTGGACGCGGGCTTGTTATTTATTTGTTATAACCGGGATCCGAGAAATCAATTTATTCCGATGCAGCAGCTGCTTGCCTCACAGGATAAGCTGAACGAATATATCGTTCATGTCGGCAGCGGCATCTATGCCTGCCTGCCGGGAACAAGCTCCGGCGGATACATCGGGGACACTTTATTTTAACGTTTGGAGAGTGCTGGTATGAGACGCATCCTGATTTGCTTCTCGGTCCTCTTGTGCTTACTGCTGCCGGCCGCGTCTGCGCTGGCCGCAGGGGAAGCTTCCGCCGATAACCGCAACCGGGTGATTTCCCTTGCAAGCGACGCGCTGCTTAGTAGCGGGGCACAGGATTGGAACCAGGCGGGGAGCGTGATCACTCAGCTCAAGACAGCCTGGACGATCGTTGCTGCGGGCGATACGTCCAAGAACGCGCAAAGCGTCGCCGCAGCGTTCGAAAGAGCCGAGACAGAGCTGGCCAAGCCGCAGATCGATTCGGCCGCCGCTTATGAAGCCGTGTCCGCCCTTGTGAAAGCGGTGGATGCCTACGTAAGCTCGGGAGACGAGGCCGGCGCCAAAGAGAAGGCGCACAAGCAGGTGCAGCAGACGCTGCTTCCGATTCTGCAGAAGAGCTTGGCGGCTGTCCAAGCAGGTGACTGGGCGCAGGCGAAACAGGCGTTCGGCTCGTTTGTCGGCGGCTGGTCCAAGGTCGAGAGCCTGATCCGGCAGGATGATGCGAAAGTTTACTGCGGTATGGAAGTAAAGATCAGCGGGGCGCGCATCGCCATTAACACGGAGCCGCCGGATGCGGCCAAGAGCACGGCTAAGCTGCAGGAGCTGATCGGCGCCCTGCAAAGCTACGCGAAGGGCGAAGCTGTTGCTGTGGCGGATACGCCGGACTCGCCGGACAGCATTCAAACGATCGGCGGACTGATCCAGCTGCTTGATTCGGTGAAATCGGACGTTGATAACAAGCGTAGCGGGGAAGCGGCCGACCGGATGGACCGGTTTGTGGCTGTCTGGCCATCGCTCGAAGGTGTTGTGATGGCCCGTTCACCGCAAGCGTACGACCGCATTGAAACGAAGATGGTGGCCGTATCCAGCCTTATCCAGTCGAATCCGCCCCAATTGGAGCAGGCGAGCGCCGCACTCGCGGAGCTGCGCAAGGAGCTGGAGCCCTACACGGAGTCGTCCTCCTATACGGCATGGGACGCAGGGTCCATCCTGTTCCGTGAAGGCTTGGAAGCCATTCTGATTATTGCGGCTTTGCTCGCGTTCCTGGACCGGTCGGGAAACGCCGGGAAACGTGCATGGATTTGGTCCGGGGCAGGGGCCGGCATACTCGTTTCCGGAATCATGGCCCTGATCTTATCGGTGATGCTGGCCCACATCTCGACAGGCAGCTCGCGCGAACTGATCGAGGGGATCACCGGTATCGTTGCGGTAGGATTCATGATTTCCATTGGAGCTTGGCTGCACAGCAAGTCCAATCTTCAAGCCTGGAACCGATTCGTAGAGAAGTCGCTGAGCAGCTCGTTAACCAAAGGGACGCTGTGGTCATTGTTTGTAACGGCCTTCTTGTCCGTTATGCGGGAAGGTGCGGAGACGCTAATCTTCTACATCGGGATGGCTTCGTCCATCTCGCTGTGGGATTTGCTCATCGGCGTCGGAGCAGCGCTGCTGCTGCTGGTCGTGATCGGCTACGCCGTCATCAAGATGAGCTCGCGTATTCCGGTTCGGCCGTTCTTCCTGGCGGCGAGCCTGCTGCTCTATTATCTGGCGTTCAAGTTTATCGGCGTAAGCCTTCACGCCCTGCAGGTGACGGGCAAGCTTCCGTCTCATACCGCCGGCTACCTGTTCGATGCCCCGTCGTTCGGCATTTACGGCAGCTGGGAGACGACGGTGCCTCAGCTCGTTGTGCTTGTCATAGTGGTATGGAATTTCGTCCGTTCGGGAAGCCGTTCGAACGTGAACACAGCAAGCAAGACCGCATAGCTATTTGAAAGTGAGTCGCTATTGACCTCATAGGAGGCGGCATAAGAAAGGCCCGCAGACCGGTGGTTGCCGGTTTACAGGGCCTTTTGGCGCGCTTAAGCAGCGTCTTGACTAAGGAGTGAAAGTCTCCAATACGCTGCGAGGCTGCGCAGGCAAAGCCCCGAGGCGTAGTTCGGACTCCTCATCCGGCGGCGGTTCCCCTCGGTGTATTCGCCGCAAGCTGGGTGCCGGCCAATATTTTCTTCTTATATAAGCCGATAATGGTCGAAACGATGAATACCGACGCGATCGACAGCACTCCCTGCAGCACGCCGACGGAATAGAAGCCGAGCATGACGATGCTCGTATCGAACACAAAGTTGACGGTTCCCGGATTCATTTTATAACGCTTTTGCAAAAACAACGCTAAAATGTTAACTCCGCCCAAAGAAGCGCGGTTGACGAACAGCGTCGTTAATCCTACGCCGCAAAGGACGCTGCCGAGGATCGTTCCGATAAATATATTGACTTCAAAGCCAGGCAGCCATCGATCTGCGGCCGTCATGATCGTCACCAAGATGACGGAAATCATTGTGGACAGCATGAAGTTCCATCCCATCTGGATTACCGCAATGAAATAAAACGGAATATTGATGACGAAAAACAACAGAGCGAACGGAATATCGAAGATATAGGACAGCGTCAACGTCAGTCCCGCCGTTCCGCCCGTGACGACCTGCGAATGCTTTAGTACAATAAGTCCGAGGCTTATGAGCAAACAACCTGCCGCTATCGATAACGGACGATTCATGACGACCTCCCCGTTTCGACCGACACCTTCTCGATTTGGATTGCAATGTTCATTGATCTGTTCCCTTCTCGTTGTTTAAACGTCAGTGTGGTTGTTTACATGTTATAATATGATGAGCAGAAAACATAGGCATTTATGAATAGGAAACGGCAATCATCCTTTATATTTCGAATGTAATGGGCTTCTATTTCATTCATATTGAAACCAAAGGGGCGGGGGAATGGACAAAATCGATGTATCGTTGCTGAAAATTTTGCAGGAAGATGCGCGCATTACCGTGAGCGAGTTATCCAAGAAGCTGATGCTGAGCCGGCCGAGTGTTACGGAGAGGCTGCACCGTCTTCAAGAGAAAGGGATCATCGAGGGATTCTCGGCGCGCGTATCGCCTGCCGCTTTCGGCAGGAATACGCTGCTTATTATTCAAGTCAGTGATTTGAAAATTGCTGCGAAGCAATGGGAGAAAATGATTGTAGAGGAGCCGGACGTGCTGGAATGCCACCGGGTAACAGGACACATCGGTTATGTCATTAAGGCTGCGGTGAATGGAATGGACGGTCTTCGGGCGCTTGTGGATCGTCTTATGCAATACAGCAATTACGTGAACACGTCCGTGATCTTGACTTCCCCGGTTTCCTATCGCCCGATGCTGCCAACCGAAGAAGAGTAGATGACCCGATTCGCACTAAAAGGACGGTCATTCTGCGCATCTTCCCGCTTCACGGAAATCCGGTAATACGGATGGCCGGGAGCGTCGGAAAGACTGACAGCATTTCATAGAAGCGCTTCGTAATCGCGGTGCCGTGTACTTCAAGCACGGGGACGGTAGATTTGATGATTTGAATCGCTTTTTCGCTAAGCATGGATTCCTCTCTCCTCTGCACTGTGAATTATGTTACTCATTATTAAACAGCGCAGGGAAGTCCCCTTGTGATTGCAATCACTTCTAATCGTAACAATCTGTGACGGCTCCTGACCGGTTGCGGCGGGTGGAACGTTTAGGTAAGCGGCGGCGGGGTGTAGCCGGACACGACGTGGCTGTACGTGACGAGTGCAGTTTCGCCCTCGGGAGCGAGCGCATACACGCCGCGCGATACGCGCCGGAACCAGCGGTACACGTTGTCCTGCAAAAATGCCGCCGCTTTCCCGTTGCCGGTCATCTCCCGCAGCTGACGCGGGGAAAGAGGACCGTGCTTTTGCAGCAAATAAGCGATGTGGAGCGATTTTTCCCGGTAGGCGGTAATCAGCTTGCGCTTCGAGCTGCCGCCGACGTTGTAGTCGCCGCTGCGCTCGCGGAACTCCACGGCGAGCCTCTGGGCGCCGCGCTTGTTCGGACGAGGGACGTACGGTTCGGGGTGACACATGAAGTCGACGGCGGGCTTTTTCTTGCTCTTGTAAAATTGTACCGTAATCAGGCCCAATCCGAGCATCCGGCACAGCTTCTGCAGATCGGACCATGAGACGCCGTGCGGGGCGCGGCCCTTGGGCGGCAGCTCGCAGGCGACATAGACGAGATCGGTCAGCTTCTGGCGGTCGATCCCCTGAATGAGCAGCGGGATATTGAAAGAGCGTTTCAGCTCGACAATGACCGGCGGTTCATCGCCGCGGACGGCAACGACGTCGCAGTGGTTGACTTCGGCCTTCACTTCGTACCCGAGGCGCTCCAGTGCCTGCTTAATCGGCTCATACAGTTCGGTTTCGTGTTGGATCGGCATGGCGGCGACGCGGCTCCTTTCGAGCGGGAAGTTGTCGATTTCCATTGTAAACGCTACGAGGTTCGCTTCGCCAGTGGACGACGGGCATTTACATTCTCCAAAAAATCGGGAAACTTATCCATGGCGAGCGCATAGGTATTAATACACCAGCCGGCAAAACCACCTCAAGAGGGCGGGACGGAAGCGCAGGCGAGAGGAGGACTCCCATGGACATTTTTAAACGAATTGCGGAGCATCGGACGGAAAAGGAGCAACTCGCGTGGACAGGGACGTTCGTGGAGTATATCGATCTGATTCGCAAGCAGCCGAGCCTGGCAATGACCGCGCACTCCCGAGTGTACGAGATGATTGCTTCGCACGGCATCACCGAGCAGGGCGGACAGCGTAGGTACAAATTTTTCGAGAACGATATCTTCGGATTGGACCGAACGCTGGAGAAGCTGGTGGAAGAATATTTCCACTCGGCGGCGCGCCGCCTCGACGTACGCAAGCGGATCCTGCTGCTGATGGGACCGGTAAGCGGCGGCAAGTCGACGCTTGTCACGCTGCTGAAACGCGGTCTGGAGCAGTTCTCCAGGACGGACCTTGGCGCGGTGTATGCCATTAAAGGCTGCCCTATGCATGAGGAGCCGCTGCACCTGATCCCGAACGAGCTGCGTCCCGACATCGAGAAGGAGCTCGGCGTGAGGATCGAAGGGACGCTGTGCCCGTCGTGCCAAATGCGGCTGCAGACCGAATACGACGGCAAAATTGAAGACGTTCAGGTCGAGCGCGTGCTGATCTCCGAGGAGCAGCGCGTCGGTATCGGCACATTCAGCCCGTCCGATCCGAAATCGCAGGATATTGCCGATTTGACCGGCAGTATCGACTTCTCCACGATTACGGAATTCGGCTCGGAGTCGGATCCGCGCGCTTACCGCTTCGACGGCGAGCTGAACAAAGCGAACCGCGGTATGATGGAGTTCCAGGAAATGCTCAAGTGCGACGAGAAGTTCCTGTGGAACCTGCTGTCGCTGACCCAGGAAGGCAACTTCAAGGCCGGCCGCTTCGCGCTGATCAGCGCCGACGAGCTCATTGTCGCCCATACGAACGAATCTGAGTACAAAGCGTTCATTGCCAACAAGAAAAACGAAGCGCTGCAGTCCCGCATGATCGTCATGCCTGTTCCTTACAACCTGAGGGTGTCCGACGAAGAGAAAATTTACAGCAAGCTGATCAAGCAGAGCGACATGTCGCACATTCATATCGCCCCGCATTCGCTGAAGGCAGCGGCGATCTTCTCCATCCTGACCCGCCTGAAGGAATCCAAGAAGCAGGGCATGGATCTGCTGAAGAAGATGAAAATGTACGACGGCGAAGCGGTCGAAGGCTACAAGGAAGCCGATCTGAAGGAGATGCAGAACGAGTACTCCGAGGAAGGCATGACCGGCATCGACCCGCGGTACGTCATCAACCGGATTTCGAGCGCGCTCATCCGCCACGATCTTCAGTGCATTAACGCGCTGGATGTGCTGCGGGCGCTGAAGGACGGTCTGGATCAGCATCCGTCGATTACGAAGGAGGAGCGGGAGCGGTTCCTGAACTTCATCTCCGTCGCACGCAAGGAATACGACGAGCTGGCGAAGAAAGAAGTGCAGAAGGCGTTCGTGTATTCGTTCGAAGAGTCGGCCAAGACGCTGTTCAATAACTATCTCGACAACATCGAATCGTACTGCAATTGGACGAAAATCAAAGATCCGCTCACCGGCGAAGAGATGGACCCGGACGAACGGCTGATGCGTTCCATCGAAGAGCAGATCGGCATCTCGGAGAACGCGAAGAAAGCGTTCCGCGAAGAAATTTTGATCCGGATCTCGTCCTACTCCCGCAAGGGCAGAAAGTTCGAGTACAGCTCGCACGAGCGGCTGCGCGAGGCGATCGAGAAGAAGCTGTTCGCGGATCTGAAGGATATCGTGAAAATTACGACTTCAACCAAAACGCCGGACGAAACGCAGCTCAAACGCGTCAACGAGGTTACGAAGCAGCTGATCGACGAGCACGGGTACTGCCCGGTCTGCGCCAACGAGCTGCTGCGCTACGTCGGCAGTCTGCTGAACAGGTAATTGCCGGAGCCCGCCGAACAAAGCCGGTTCCCGAAATGATGAGAAACCCGCGTATGGTGTCCATACGTCGGGTTTCTTTATTTTTGCACGTATTTACAGCGGATTGCGGCATCCGTCAAAAGCAAGCGTGCCCGTTGAATTTGTAGCCCATGCCCCGAATCGTTACGATATATTTGGGATTCGTTTCCTGGGTTTCGATCTTCTTGCGCAAGTTGCTCATATGAACCTGCAGCGTGCGAATATCGCCGACCGAGTCGACCCCCCAAATGTGAGTGAACAGCTGCTC
Source organism: Paenibacillus chartarius (assembly GCF_042432825.1). NCBI lineage: Bacteria > Bacillati > Bacillota > Bacilli > Caryophanales > Paenibacillaceae > Paenibacillus > Paenibacillus chartarius. The sequence goes on from NZ_JBHLWN010000045.1 coordinate 46,352, forward strand.
GGGACGATAAACGCGGTCCGGATGCTTGGCGAGTGTATACAACAGCTCGAATTCGGTGGAAGAAATCTGGACTTCCTTGCCGGACACCGTCACTTTGCGGGTGATCACGTCGATCTCCAGACCTTTGAAGGTGAGCGTCGGAACGCTCTTGCCGACGGAAAGCTCCTGCTGCCGGTAACGCCGGAGATGCGCCTTCACCCGGGCGACCAGCTCGCCGGGCCCGAACGGCTTCGTGATGTAATCGTCTCCGCCGAGACCGAGTCCGATGATCTTATCCGCTTCCTCGTCCTTGCAGGAGACGAATATGACCGGCGCGTCCGTAACGCTGCGAATGAGCTGGCACAGCTCGTACCCGTCGGGACCCGGCAGCAGCAGGTCGAGCAATACGAGCTTCGGCTCGTGCTTCAAGATCAGCTCGCGTATGCCGTTACCGTTCGGCAAGGTTACTACCTGAAGGCCCTCGCGGCTTAAATATATGCGAATGAGATTGCGAATTTCTTCATCATCGTCGATGACGAGAACCTTATCTCCCGACATGTTCGTTTCCCCTCCCGCGCAGTCTTTGATCTATGTCGATTTGAGCTTTCGGACCCATTTACCTTCTATGTCAAGTATGGCAAATTTTGATTGTCTATGCAAGTGAAATGTGCAAAAATGAAGTTGAAAGATGTCGCATGTATAGTTATAAAGAACCACAAAAAATAAATCATCATTACAAAAGACCTAAATATTAAGGGGATCTAAGATGGGGAAAAATCAGCGTGTCTGGTTCAGACTGTTTGCCGTGCTGTTATGCTCCTTTACTCTCGTTGGGCTGCTTTCCCAAACAAAGCCCGATCATTCGGATATAACGGCGAAGAAGGGCGAGCTTCATCTAGAGAAGTGGAACTTGGACCAAGACGGTCCTATCGACTTGAATGGGGAATGGGAAATGTATTGGGGCCGGCTTCTTACTCCGGACAGCTTTACCGGCGGCATCCCGCTCCAGCCGTCCTACATGAGCCTCCCGGCCTCATGGAACAGCAGCGGCTACCCGGCGGAGGGCTATGCAACGTTTCGGCTGCGTATTCATTGGGATGCCATTCCCCAAGTGATCGCGCTGCACTTTGTTTCCGTTGCCAGCTCACACGTGGTCTGGGTCGATGGGGTTCAGGCCGGAAGTATGGGACAGGTCGGCACAAGCGAGGCGGATTCCGTTCCGGAAAATGCACCGGTATATTACGTCGTTCAGCCGAAGAGCAAGTCGACGGAAATCGTGGTCCAGGTGGCGAACTTCGATCATCGGCGGGGAGGCATCTGGGAATCGGTGGAGCTTTCCACGCCTAAGCAAATGCACGATCTATCGCTTCGCCGGCTTGCGATGGACTTGATCCTGTTCGGCAGTCTCTTCATGATGGCGATCTACCATCTCATCTTGTACACCATGCGGCGGAGGGACAGGTCGACGCTTTATTTCGGGTTATTTTGCCTGATCGTTTCCGTCCGGACCTTGCTGCTTGGCGAGTCGTTTCTTTATTCGCTGATCCCCGAGCTGGGCTGGGAGATAAGGTTACGGCTCGAGTATTGGGGAGCGTTTCTCGGCGTGCCGATCTTCGCGATGTTCATCCGCGAGCTGTATCCGGACGAAACGTCCAAGCTTGTTACAAGAACGTTGGCCTTCGCTGGCGTCGCTCTCTCGGTGATTACGGCATTCACGGCGCCGATCTTTTTTACGAAGTTGATCTACGTCTATCAGCCGATCCTTATTTTATCGGGTTTGTATTCATTCGCAGCGATCCTCCGGGCGACGGTACGCCTTCGCTACGGGGCCGGGCTCGCCGCAACCGGCGTAGCCATCTATGTATTCTCACTCGTCAACGACATTCTGTACTTCAATGAAGTGATCAAGACGGGATCGTATTCGCCGTTCGGATTGTTCGCCTTTATTGCTCTGCATTCCGCCGTACTGTCCATGAAATTTTCCCGGGCGCTCACCTCGGAGGAGCATTTCAGCCAGCAGCTGGCCCAGCAGGCGCAAGAGGTGCAGCAGTTGAACGAGCGGCTCCAGGAGATGAATCGCGGCTTGGAGGCCACGATCGCCGAACGTACGCACGAGCTGCGCCGCTCGAACCGGCATCTTGCCCAGAAGGCGGCGGAGCTCGGGCAGATGGATGATGCGAGGCGCCAGCTGCTGAGCAACATTTCGCATGAGCTGCGCACTCCGATGACGTCAATCCGCGGATACGTCGAAGCGCTGCTCGACGACGTCATCGTCAAGCCGGATGAGAGGCGGCATTATTTGCAGCTGATTTTGAACAAAATGATCGGACTTAACCGGCTTATTGCCGACCTGTTTGAGCTGTCGAAGCTGGAGTCGGGCCAGCCGGACCTGCTGTTCCACTCCGTTCCGCTTACCGCTTTCCTTGCCCGTACGAGACAAAAATATGAAATGGATATCGTGAGCAGCGGCATGGTGTTCGTTTGGAACGATTCGGCACTTGCCGAGGTGCCGCCACATGCCTGCGTCGTGCTCGATCCCGAACGGATCGACCAAGTGCTGACGAATTTTGTATCGAACGCGATTCGCTGTACGCCGGCGGGCGGTTCGGTCGGATTTTCATTCGCCACGAGAGCCGGTACCCGGGGCGAAGAGCAGGTGCAGGAACTCCTTGTGCAAGTGGAGGATACCGGCAAAGGCATCGACGAGGATGAGCTTCCGCTGCTGTTCGACCGGTTTTACCAGGGGCATAAGGAAGCGGCCGGTGGAAGCGGCCTCGGTCTCGCCATTGCGAAGGAGATCGTCACGCATCACGGAGGCAGCATTTGGGCGATGCCCCGCGAGGAGGGCGGCAGCACATTCGGCTTTTCGCTGCTCCTGTACGTGGATGAAGAGGAAGAGCTGATGTGACGGAAATATGGGGGAAGCTTAAGAAAAATTAAGCTTCCTTAATTACTCCTTAGTAATTACTTAATCCGTTTCTGTTACAATAGCAGTATTCACATATATACGACGGAGGGGCTCATGGCAAAAATTTTAGTAGTAGACGATGCGGCATTCATGCGCATGATGCTGAGCGACATTCTGCGCAAAGCCGGTCATGAGGTGATTGGTGAGGCGGAGAACGGAGTCGTTGCCGTCGACAAATATTCGAAGCTGCAGCCCGATCTGGTGACTATGGACATTACGATGCCGGAGATGGAAGGCATAGACGCGTTGAAGCATATCCGCAAGGCGGACCCGAAGGCGAAGGTCATTATGTGCTCGGCGATGGGGCAGCAGCTGATGGTCGTCAACGCTATTCAAGCCGGTGCCAAGGATTTCATCGTCAAGCCGTTCCAGCCGGATCGGGTCGTCGAATCGGTGAACAAAGTGCTGGCGGGATCTTAAACGGTCCTTCCGCTGCATAAACTTTATAAAAATGAGCGAGACGCCATCGTCTAAGGACGGGACGTCTCGCTCTTTGTCATGAGGCCGGCTTTACTCTGCGCTTCGCGTGATAGGCAGCATGATGTCAACGGTTGTGCCATGCCCGAGCTCGGAAGTGATGGACATGCGGCCGCGGTGATTTTCGATGATTTTGTAGCTGACCATGAGGCCGAGTCCGGTTCCCTTTTCTTTCGTCGTGTAGAACGGCTCTCCGAGTCGCGGGATGCGTTCCTCCGGTATACCTTGTCCTTCATCAATGAAACGGAAGACGATATCGCTTTCGCGAACGAACGCCTCGATTCGAATCATGCCGCCTTCCGGCATCGCTTCGATCGAGTTGTTCAGGACGTTGATGAATACTTGTTTGATTTGATTCTCGTCGCAGAGAACGGGCGGGAGCGGCTCGCGGATGCCAACGGTAATTTCGACATCCTGCATAATCGCCTTCGTATTGACGAGCGCGACGGTATTCATAAGGACGTTGGCCATATCGCGGATCTGGAACTTGACGACCTGCGGCTTGGAGATGACGAGAAATTCGCTCACAATAAAATTAATACGATCAAGCTCGGACGACATAATGTCAAAATAATGCCCGTAATTATCCACCTTGGACTTGAGCAGCTGAACGAAGCCGATCAGCGCCGTCAGCGGGTTGCGGATTTCATGGGCGACCCCCGCTGCAAGCTGGCCGACGACCGACAGCTTCTCCGATTTGATCAGCAGCTCATCGGAGCGCTTGCGTTCCGTAATATCCTTGGCAATAACATAGACGCCGTTAATCTTCTCGTTAAAATAAATCGGCACGTGAATGAAGCTCATAATCGACTGCATTCCGTCCCGTCGAATGAATACTTGTTCGAAATATTGCGTATCCCCTTGCAGCGCAGAGGCGAAGTGATGGTCCCACTTCCCGGTTTCTTCCGGCAGCAGCAGGGTATGAATCGTGACATTCTTCAGCTCCTCCGAGCTAAAGCCGGTGATGCGCTCCATGGCCGGGTTAACGGTCACGATCCGTCCGATGCGGTCGAGCGAACAGACGCCGTCCGGATTGTTCTCGAATAGCGATTTGTACCGCTGCTCGCTTTCCTTCAGCAGCTTCTCGGCGCGGGAGCGCTCATACAGCGCCTGAATCATGGAATAGGAGCGCAAGTACGGATCGTCCTTGCTCTGCTCGACGAGCCGTCGCAGCTGGGCGTCGGTCGTATCGTCTTCCGGAAACCCTCGTCGCATCGAGGTTTTGGCCAGGCGCAGCATTTCCATTACATTCATGATGTGCTCGCGGTGGATGCGGGCGGCCGAAGCCCGCTTCTTCGTCTTGCCTCCCTCCGTGCTGAGCGTCACCACACCGTTATTGCTGTCATATTCAGTTACGTAATTCATATTGACGATATTCGTCCGATCGATAAGGCGGAAGCCGTCTTCATACAGCCACTCTTCGAACAAGTCCAGCGTCGGGCTGTAATGATACACATCGGTAAGCGTATGGATCAGAAATTCCTTATCGCGAATGCTTTCGATCTTGACGACGTCATTCGAAGCAATGAGGATAATTTCCGAATCTTTGCGGCCGTCTCGTGTGACCGGAATTTGTCTCATTAGCTCAACTCCTGACATCTGGCTGCATTTGATAGGTTGTGTTGTGTGATTGGAAATATAGTTCTTTCCTCCTACATGAACCAGTTTCATTATACGCTGTCCATTCTATTCTAGTAAATGAGAAAATTAGAGGAGATATGGCAAATATATAGGTAATAACTATAAGTATTAGATCATCCATATATTAGACAAATAAAGTAGAGGCGTTAAAATGGGAACATACGGAAGCGGAAGCTGTGCTTCACAAAATTACGGAGGCGATTCGAGATGGATAGATCCCAATTGTCACAAGATCAATGGAAGCCGAAGCATTACGATGAGAATTTATCGTTCGTTTCCCGGCTCGGCGGGGCGCTGCTGCGACTCTTAAGCCCTCAGCCGGGGGAGCGCATTCTTGACGTCGGCTGCGGGACGGGAGACCTGACTGCGGAGCTGGCCCGCTTGGGGGCGGATTGCACGGGCATCGACGCATCGGCCTCCATGATTGAGGAGGCCTGCGTCAAGCATGCAGGCACCCGCGGCCTGCAGTTCCGCGTGGCGGACGCACGGGAGTACCGCGGCGGCGATTGCACGTTCGACGCGGTATTCTCCAATGCGGCACTGCACTGGATCCGGCCGCCGGAGCAAGCCGTCGCTACGATGTGGTGCGCCCTTCGGCCCGGAGGCAGGGCGGCGCTGGAGTTTGGCGGCAAGGGCAATGTCGGAGCCGTAGTCGGCGCGCTGATCGAATCGCTGCGGGGAAGAGGCTTTGCCGCCGAATCGCCGTGGTATTTTCCAAGTGTGGCGGAATATGCGGCGCTGCTCGAGGAGTGCGGCTTCGAGGTGCGGTATGCCGAGCTTTTCGATCGGCCGACGCAGCTTATTGGCGGTGACGAAGGACTCTTCCACTGGCTGAATGCGTTCGCCTTCCCCTTCTTTGCGGACCGGGATTGGCCGCCGGAGGAGAAGCAAGCGGTTTATGAGGAGGTCGCGGAGCGCCTCCGCTCCGATTTGTACCGCTCGGGCGAATGGTTCGCCGATTACCGGCGGCTGCGGCTGCTGGCGGTAAAACCGCATTCCTCCCAGTCATGAATTCGCCTAACGGCACATAAGCTGAAACCATCACATCGCGCAAGAATGGAGGATGGTCTCATGCCTGCATTGCTCTTTCAGATTGCGTTGATCATCATCATCGTCCGTTCCGTGTTCATGGTATTCCAGCACGCCCAGAAATCCCGCAAGGAGTGGCTTGAGCTGCTGTATTACATCGCCGTCGCAGTAGCCGCACTGTCCTTCTTGCTTTAACGAACGCAGCTAATAAGCTCCCGCCGCCGCATGATCACGGCAGCGGGAGCTTATTCATTGTGAAGCGCCGGCCGCGACGGCGTCCTCGAAATATTCCTCGAGCGTAATGCCCCGCTCGGCAATCTCCTTGGCCGCATCGACACCGATGTAGCGAATGTGCCAAGGCTCGTATTGATAACCCGTTATCGATTCCTTGCCTTTCGGGTACCGGATGATAAAACCGTATTCCGCGGAGTTGGCTGCGAGCCACTTGGCCGCTTTCGTATCGGCGAAGCAATCCTGCACGTCGCATTTCGGGTTGCCGTCGCCGACATCGATGGCCAGTCCCGTTTGATGCTCGCTTTGTCCGGCTTGCGCGCTGAATTGCCCCGCCTCCTTCTCGCCATGCGTCTTCACATAAGAGCTGAACAGCGACTTTTGTGTCGCATAGGAGCGGTAGGCCGAGACGCCGTACAGCTGAATGCCGTCCTTCTTGGCGCCGGCGAACAGCTGCTCGAGCGCTTGGGCGGCCTCGGAGCGGAGCATCCGCTTATCGATCTTCTCCTTGAACGTAAACGGCACGTTCGGCTCGACCAGCTTCGGCGCATAAGTCGAAGGCAGGTTGCGCTTTTTATTGACGACGACATCGATGGCATCGCTGTTTGTAACCGTCGGCACGCCGGATACGGTTTTGACGGTGTCTTCCAGCGATGTCTTCACGGTAACGGGGATTTCTTTCTTCATGCCTTCGTACTGGACGGTTACGGTGGCGTGCTGGCCGCTCTTCGCTTTGGCGGAGGCGGTTACGGTACCGTCTGCCGCAATGGAGATGACGCTGCCCTCGCTAGCCGTGAACGTGACCGATTTGTCGCCGGCAAGCGGCTGCTTGCTCTGATCCTTCTTGACGCCCGTGACCGTAAGCTTCATCTTTGCACCGGGCGAAAGCGACAAGGCGGCGGGCTCCACGGTTAGGGAGGCGTATGCCGACTTGGCAGCCCCCCCGGTGCCGGCGGACGGCGAAGCCGCCGGCTTCTCCGCTGCCGGCGCGGATGCTTCCGGAGCCGGCGCGGTGCTGGCCGCGGGAGTGGGATCGGGCTGCGCCGAGCTGCAGCCGTTCAGCAGCGCGGCGGTGCATAGCAGGAAGGCGGCGGCATGCCGCCGGATTCGATAATCATTCATACTTACCAGCTCCTCTATTCAGCCCGGTAGGGCCGTCGTACAAATTAAGATTATATCACGAACCGGTGCAACTTGCTCCCAATAACCTCCTGACGGTTCTGTACAGGAACGGGCAGGAATTTTGCTGCGAAGAGTCGAACTCTTTAAGCTAATTGCGACATCATTCGACTTCATCCATCATCTTGCCTGCAAGGAAGTGCTTGCTCATGCGGACACGCAGACGATACTTGAGGCTGTCGATCGCCTTCATCGTGCTTGTTATCGTCTACTCTATATATCCGTATAGGGAATTATTGACGGTATCAGGCGAAACGGCGATGCCGAAATTCGTCCTGATGCGGCTCGAGGACGTCGGTCCCGGCGGCCAATACGGTACCCTGGAAGGGGTCGGCAGGCTGCGGGCGGTGCTGGAATACATGCAGAGTAACCGAATCGCCGTCCATATCGCTGTCGTGCCGCGCTGGATCAACATCGATGCAGACGGAACACGCAGCGACCGATCTCTGGACGACCCGAACGACGCAGTCAGCAGTGCGCTGCGCAGCGTGCTGGCGGAGGCCGAAGCGCGCGGGGCGTCGCTCGGCCTGCACGGCTATACGCATCAGGTCGGCGACGAGCGCCGGGCGGACGGCTTCCATGAATCGGGTATAGGCAACGAATTTCACGTCGAGGATGTGCCGGCTACGGACAGCGTCGCGTTCGCGGAGGACCGCGTTCAGCGGGGGCTGGCCGTCATGCGGAGAGCAGCCTTAACGCCGCGCTTCTGGGAGGCGCCTCATTATCATACGACGCCGGATCAGGATCAAATGTTTCGGCGATATTTCGGTCTGCTGTATCAGGCCGATGTCAGCGTTGACTATTATGCGCGGGAAGCGCAATACCGCACGGAGCGCCAGTGGGGCGGAGGGCTCGGAGCCGTCAACGTACCGACGCCGTTTTCGTATATCGCTTACGATAAAGATGAGAACGCCATCCTGAGCAAGCTGGGCCGTACGCAGGACATCGCTTCGTTCTTTTATCATCCGTTTCTGGAGTTTCCGCATCTGCAAGCGGTTGCAGACGTGGACGGAGAAGCGCAGCTGAAGGAAGGGATTCCCGTTTACCGTTATCCGGAGCGGGAGCGGTCCGTGCTGCAGAAGCTGTCCGGCCAGCTGAAGGCCAAAGGCTATGCGTTTTATTCCATCCACGATTACATTCCGTTCACGCCGGCCTCGTCGGTCCGGCTCGGCGAAGACGGCACCGAGCTGCGTCAGCTTGGCGACGTGGACGGCAGCGGGAAGGCGGATTTGATCCGGTGGGTGAAGCAGGACGGCACCTTGCTGGTCGCTTCCGACCCGCTTGCCGGTACGCGCGGCGAGCCGCAGCGGGAAGCGAAGCCGTGGGGGATTGTCCCCTACGCGAAAGGGTCGTCGATGACGCTGTGCGACAGCGACAGGGACGGCCGGAGCGAGCTGTGGATCGTCCGCACGGGAAACGGCGGCGCCGCAGGCCGCAGCGCGGTTCTTGAACGTTACGATGCGTCCGGAGGCACCTTCAAACGTTCCCGGACATGGACGTTGGGAGCGGAGCTTACCGGGCTTCAAGAGCTGTTCGTGCTTCCCCGGAGTAACGGGGAGACCGTTGTGGCGGGCGTTACCGCGGATCAATCGTTCTTGAAGGGATTGCGGATTCGAGGCGATAGTGCGACACCGCTGAAGCCGTACGCCTTCAAGACCGGCAATGAAAAACATATGACGGTGAGCCGCGACGCCGCCGGACTGGCGATGGACGGGGAGCCTGCACTCGTGCTGTCGCCCAAGGATTCTTCCCTGCTCGTTGCCTTCACCCCGGATACGGCGCTGCTGGAATGGAAGGTACGGAAGAAAGAGCTGGATGTGCCGATAGAGCGCGGACATTTTACATTGGGCGATTTCAACGGGGACGGTCGCGAGGACGTGCTTCACTATGATACGGAGAGTCAGAAGTACGGCGTATATTTGCAAGGACAGGACGGCGGGCATACGCTGCTGTCGACGTTCGGCCCGTGGGGGCGCGTCGGAGCCAAAGTGGTTCCTGCCGATCTGGACGGCAACGGTAAATGCGACATCGCCCTGCTCGATCTTGCCGAGCCGTTCGCCGATGCCGCGCTCTCCTATGAGACGACAGATTCGCCGGCGTTTCACAACTAACAAAAAAGCTTAGCCTGCTCCTCTGCCGGAAGAGCGGACTAAGCTTGCTTCGTATGGCCGTACCGGCAGCGCTTTAGCGCAGAGAACGAATACCTTGGTACATCAGAATACCGGAAAATGCAATCATCGCAATCGCTCCCACAACGTCAAGCACGAGAGCGATCTCGGCAGGCACCGGCGTGTGAATAAGCGCATAACCGCCGATCAAACCGCCCAAGGAAGGGATGAATTTATCCATTCGGCAACTCACCTCCTAGTGATGATACTTACTTATATGAGAGGGGAGTGCGAATGGTGATAGATTTATAGTGAAAATAGTCAGCTGTACACGGCATCCCGTATCCGCTTTAGGCCTTCCTCCAATGTCGCTCTCCGGCATGCGGCGTTGAGCCGGTGGAAGCCTTCGCCCTCGGGTCCGAAGCTCAGCCCGTCGTTCAGCGCGACCTTCGCCTTGCGCAGCAGGAGCAGCTTCAAGTCCGTTGTGCTCAGACCGAGACCGCGGCAGTCGAGCCATAGCAAATAAGTCCCTTCCGGCTTCGTCACTTTGATTTGCGGGATGTAGTTCTCCATATAGCCGATCGCATAATCGATATTCGCTTCGATGTAGGCGAGACATTGCTCCAGCCATTCGCCGCCTTCGCGATAAGCGCTCTCCGAGCCGACGATGGAGAACGTATTGCTCATCGTATGATGCCCTTTGGCCATCGTCTTGTTGAACGCCGTACGCAGCCCCTTGTCCGGGATGACGATATACGCGGCCTGCAGTCCGGCCATATTGAACGTCTTGCTCGGTGAGTGGCACAGGATGGTGCGGCTGGCGGCCCGCTCCGACAAGGCGGCCAGCGGGATATGCCGATGCGGCGCATACACCAGATCGGCGTGGATTTCGTCGGAAACGATCAGCGCGCCGTAGGCCGCGCAAATCGCTTCAAGCCGCTCGAGCTCGTCCCGCGTCCAGACGCGCCCGACCGGATTGTGCGGCGAGCAGAGGATGAGCAGTTTGGCGCCGGTTGTCCGGAACTTCGCCTCCAAGTCCTCAAAATCGATTTCATAGCGGCCGTCCCGCTGCATCAATGGGTTCGTTACGAGCTCGCGTCCGTTTTCCGTGACGACCTTAAAGAACGGCGGATAAACCGGCGGCTGGATGATGACGCGGTCCCCGGGCTCGGTGAACGTCTGGATCGCTGCTGTCAAAGCCGGGATTACGCCGGGCGACCAGCAAATCCAGTCGGACTCGATCTTCCATTGATGCCGCTTCTCCATCCATGCGCCGAACGCTTCCAGCAGCGAATCCGGGCGGTGCGTGTATCCGTACAGCCCAAGCTCGGCGCGGCGCGCAAGAGCTTCGATAACGGGAGCGGGTCCGCGAAAATCCATGTCCGCCACCCAAAGCGGCAGCAAATCCTTTTCCCCGAACAATGCTTCCGTACGCTCCCACTTCATACCGTGCGTTCCGGTGCGGTCCACAAACTCGTCAAAATCGTACTTCATATTTGTCCCTCCGTAGAGTCCAATATGGGTTCATTATACATGACAACGGATGCCGTGCACCAAATAATTCCGGCATGTTTGGCATTCGGCCCGTTAATCAAGCGAGCCGACCTTCGGACGGCTGACAGCGTGCGCTGCTGCGGTTGCATTCCGTACCGTGCCGCTGTATAGTCGTTATTAAACTGTACAAAGCGAGACGGGAGGTGCAGCCGTATGCCGCGAGTCACGGAAGCGTACAAGGAAGAACGGCGTGCAGCGATTCTGGAGGGGGCTCTCCACTGCTTCGCCGAGAAGGGCTACGCCGCTACGACGATTGACGACATTGTGCGCCATTTGGGGATCAGCAAGGGCGCCATCTATAATTATTTTTCCAGCAAAGAGGATATCTACGCGCAAATTATGGACAGCCGCATGAATCGTCTCGTCGAATCGCTGCGCGCGGGCGACGAAGAGACGGCGTCTTCCGCCGCCAAGCTGCGGATGCTCGTGCAGCGCATGACGGGCCAGGCAATTGAGGATTTGCGCCGGCTGCTTAGCTTTCATCTCGAATATTCGCTGTATGCGTCGCGGCATGATGAGCTGAAGCGGAGCATCGAGAAGCACGATAATGCGGCGATCGCCTTCGTTGCGGAGCTGATCGCCGAGGGGAAGCGGAGCGGCGAGTTTCGCGCGGAGGTCGACGAACGGCTGGCCGCTTCGATGTTCTGGGCGCTCCGTGACGGCATCGCGCTGGATGTACTAAGTCACGGCGGGCAGGAGGAGTATGCCCAGCTGATGCGCGGCATGGAAGATATGCTGTTCAGGTATTTGCAGGGATGAGCCGGTTTATTCGCCAGCTGTGGCATTTCGGAGTGGAGCAGGCGCTATCCTGCCTGTTTCCGGTTATCATTTTCGCGGCGCTGTTGTTGTTTCAGCTTGTTCCGATCCCTTACGTGCCCAGGTATGACGCGATGCTGATCGTCTGTATTGCGGCACAGTGGATCATGCTCCGCACGAAGCTGGAGACGTGGGATGAGCTGAAGGTGATTTGCGTGTTTCACCTGATCGGGCTTGCGCTCGAGATTTACAAAGTCCAGATGGGCTCATGGACATACCCGCAGGACGCGTATACGAAGATCGCCGGGGTGCCGCTGTACAGCGGCTTTATGTATGCCAGCGTCGCCAGTTATTTGTGCCAGGCGTGGCGCAGGCTCGACGTCGAGCTGCGGCGGTGGCCGCGCTCATACTTTACCATTCCGCTCGGCGCGGCGATTTATTTGAACTTCATGACGCATCATTTCTGGTGGGATTTGCGCTGGGTGCTGACGGTGCTGCTGTTCATCGTATTTCTGCGCACGGTCGTTACGTTCCGGGTCAAGGACGCCCGTTACGGGATGCCGCTGACGCTCAGCTACTTGCTGATCGGCTTCTTCATCTATGTGGCGGAAAATATCGGGACCTTCCTGGGCGCCTGGCGGTATCCGAATCAAGAGGCAAGCTGGAACCTGGTCTCGCTCGGCAAGCTCAGCTCATGGTTTCTGCTCGTCATCGTCAGCTTCATCATCGTCGCTCAGCTGAAGCACGTGAAGAAGGGGCTTGAGGAGCCGGCCGGGCCTGCGAAGGGAACTACGGGGGCGGCGATTGAGAAATAAACATTGGGGCTGTTCCCGCGGCATCGCCAATGTCAGGGCCTGCGGCTTAAACAAAGAACCTTCATTCCACTCGCAGCGTGGAGATGAAGGTTCTTTGCATCATCAGGCCAACCCGTCTGACTTAGTGATATCCGCGCTCCCCGTACGGCTGCAGCTCCTCCAGCCATACCTTCTCCAGCTCCGTCAGCTCTTTCTTGTAGCTGGTCTTGCTCGGAGGCTCGCCCTCGCGCGGCTTCAGCCGGTCGAGCACCTCGAATTCGAAGGCGTCTTCGCCGTGCTCGTTCCAGTCCGCCTGCAGCTTCTTGTTTTTGTGCGAGCCGTGCTGCAGCGTGAATTTTTCACGGTTCCATACTTTGTCCAAATGCGGGGACACACCGACGAACACTTTTCCGTTCGTCTTGTTCACAATGCGGAACGCGCCCATCGGCTGCTCCCGCTCCATATATTCCATAACCAGCTGCTTTCTGCGGTTCGTCTCCATAACCGGTGCAGTCTCCTTTCGGTCGTTAATCCAATACAAGCTGCCGTCATCCAGCCGGGCCATGAACCCGTACTCGATCAGATAGCGGCGCAGCGTCACGTAATCTTCCTCGTAAACGTCCTTCAGCACGCGGTTAACGTCCTTCTCCGTATACTTCTTCTCCGGTTCGAAGCGCGCGGCGATATGCTTGAGGATCGCGATTTTCCGTTTCTCCTTCTTCGGAAAATGGTCCAAAGGTCCGTCCGGCCCTTCCTTGAAATAGGTGTCGAGAATTTCCTCGTTCTCCTTCTCGGTAATCGCATACCGTTCGTCCAGCATCGTTGCGGTGCGCGGAACGCTGATGAATTTCTGCGACTGTTCCGTATTGCCGTTCACGAGCTCCATGATGGCGAGAAAGATTTTCGCCTGCTTCTCCTTCTCGCGCAGCGTGAAGCGGTGATGCCGGATGGTCGACGTGCTGCCGCCGCCGAGCTGCTTCACGATGTCGCCGTCGCTTAACCCTTGATTGAAATAGTCGAGGAGCGTCTTCTGCAAATCCGTCAGCCCGGTCAGCTTCTTATTCAGCCCAAGCAAATAGTCGAACATCGACGTATGCTCCTTGCGGATGTGGACCGAAGCGAACTTCTCTGCTTCATAGAACGTCTCATTTTCTTCATCCCGATAAATGACGCCGCGCATAAACGCCTTGCCGCAAACGAGGCAAATAAAGCTGTCGCTCTCGGCATGGTGCACATAGCCGCGCTTCATTTCCTCAATGGATGCCGACCAAAACATATCGGACAGTTGTTCCGACAACAAAATCACCTTCTCGTTTGCTTATTTTATAAACAATATAACAAAACGTTTGCTAATAAGTCAATGTTCTCTGGCGCATCGCGCTTTTAATAAAGCTTAATACTTTCATAAGAATTGTTTTAGAAAAGGTTGATAGAGTAAGAGTACGAATTCCAGAGCGTGAAGGGGCGGACGAGCATGAACAAGAAGTTGGAGGAGCAGATCGGAACGGCGCGGCAATTGATGGTACGGGTAGCGGAAAAATACAATTTCGACCTCGTTCATCCTAAAGTTGTCCATATCAGCCAGAGGCTTGACCGCCTTATCGTAAGCTATATGAGAAAATGCAGCTAAGCAGCTTGCTTCCGACGCTATTGCAGCGTCGGAATTTTTTTTATATGTTCGTTCGGCAGGAGAACTTCGTATGAAGTCGAATAAGGTGAGGTAGAATATGGTAGCGATCGCTGGCGGAAGCGAAATATGCGGAAACGGAAACGAGGTATTGGGGCATGCAGATCCGAATTGAATCGGCGGATATGACGTATACGAAAGAAGACGGTTATTTGGGACATGTCGTGTTCGCGGTGGAGAACCACCCGAAGTCCTACGAAATTACGCTGCTCAGCAAGAGCGCAAGGGATTGGTCGTACAGCCTGAATTTCGCCCGCGAGTCGGGGGACGAGCTGCTGATCGAGGCGGTTGAGGAAGCGCTCGAAGAGGATGATCGGCTGTTCGACAGTCTTGTGGAAGCGGCGATGGCCGCGCTCGACAAATAACTGTCATCAAATTGATAACAAATTTTCATCTAATTTTAAGATTCGGCAAGTACAATGAATGCTAAGCTTTGGTGATAGATTCATAGAATCCGTTGTTGGGATCCACAAGGAGGTAGCGCGATGAAGCTGCTGATCAATGTGCAAGACCGTAGAGTGCCTGTATATTTTACCAAGTTTAGCGATAAAGCGATGAATCTGCTCACCCAAACGATCAACCGCAAGCTCGTTAACGGCAAGCGTGCAGTACGGCTGTGCCTGGAGACGCTCATCAGCATAGAGATCGTTGACAACGAGGCTATTCTTCACGCATTCAACGAGCAGGATACCGTTGCTCTATCGTTATATTGAATTCAGAACAATGGGAACCGCGGGGCCGCATAGGCCCCGCGGTTTTTCCGCATGTGCGGGCGAACCGCGAAACTTTCCATCCGATACCGTCGTATCAACATACAGGTTATGGTACAGTGTTATTACGAACGCAGATGGAGGGAAAGCGATGAAAGTGATTTTCATGCAGAAGCAGGCGGAAGGAGCCCCGGTCGCCATCGATGAGCGGGACTGGTCTGCGGATATGCTCGGCTCATTGGAGCACGCGAACTATGTCGTATTGAACGGCAAAGAGTTCGAAATGCTGGAAGGCCGGCTTAATTTGGATAGAGGCGCGCTGGAAGTACTCGTCGTGCCGATCGCATCCTCAAATACAACACAATAAGAACGGAGGAAGGATGCATGAAAGAGCAGGAGAAAATGCCGACGCAGAGCCAAAGCAGCGACAATACCGCCCCGAAAGCGGCGGGCAAACCGATGAAAGTGCTCTCTACTTCGCTTGGACTTGCGCTCGCCGCCAATTTGCTGGCAGTGCCCGCTGCCGCTTCGGAAGCGACGGCGCAGCCTAAGCTGGTGGAGTGGTCGACGGAAGCGGTGAAAGCCTATTATGACGCGGCCATCGATTGGAATCTCGTACTGCCGGGCGAGAAGAAGGAGGAGTCCGGCTCGGCTGCGGCGGCAGCCGGCGGCGCGGGGGCGGTGCCGTCCGGAAGCGGCACAAACACGGTCGTCGTCCATTCGGGCGGCGGACTCGGCTGGGACGATCTGCTGTTGTACCACTTATTGTTCAATAACGGAGGCGTCTACTCGACGAGCTCCTGGAGCAACTCGCACCGGACGGTATACGCTCATAACAATCAAGCTTATCAGCCGCGAACGTATACATCCGATACATTCCAGAGCAAACCGGTTGCGGGCTCCGTCGTCCGTCCGCCGAAAACGTCGGCGTCGTCCGGATCGTTCACGACGGGCAAGAGCGCGTCGACGAGCACGGCAACCGGATCGACCGGAAGCACGTCAACTGGAACGACAGGAAGCACGTCAAGCGGAACGGCAGGGAGCGCGTCAAAAGGATCAACCGGAAGCACGTCAAGCGGAACTTCTTCAACAGGCCGAACCGGGACAGCCCCATCGACCTCATCGTCATCGGGCAGCTTCACGACATCGTCCTCTTCTTCGAAGAGCTCCTCGACTTCCTCCGGCAGCATCGGTGGAAAGTCAAGCGGCTTCAGCTCATCCGGCTCATCGTCATCGGGCAGCTAAAGGAGGCGGCCTATGAGCGAAAGCGTATTTCGCGTTGCCGGTTCGCCGGCTGAAGATCGCGCCGCACGGGTTGAGGAGCTAAGCCGGCTCGGCTTCACATGGGCCGATCTCGACGGGCAGCCCTATTGGCTGGATCAGCTCGTTACGATAGACAGGGCAACGTACGACCGGTTGGTCGACGCCTCGGCCAGAATATGGGACATATTTGACAAGACGGTTCGCTTCCTGCATGGACGCCGCGATTTGTACCGGATGCTCTCGATCCCCGAAGTGCTGTGGGACGGATTGGATCGGCTGCCGCTGAACGAGCCCGGCCACATTAGCCGCTATGCGCGCTTCGACTATTCCGTCGGAACGGACGGCTCCGTGAAGCTGCTGGAGCTGAACGCAGATACGCCGACGGCTTACGTTGAAGCTGCGGTTGCTACGCCTTGGCTGTGCGGGCAGCACCCCGGCGTCCGGTCGCCGAACGCCATGCTGCCGAAGCTGCTGGAGCGGGCGTGGGCGGTGGAACGGCCGGAAGCGGCGTGCTGTGTCGGCTACGGCAAACATGCCGAGGATTCCGGCACGATCGACATGCTGGTGCGCCACAGCGGACTCCCGGTGCGCTGCCTGGATACGCTGGAGCTGTCCGTCGACGAAGGCGTATTGAAGGACGGAGCCGGCCGGGCGATCCAGCGCATCTTCATGCTGTATCCGAAAGAATGGATGGGCATCGACGAGGGCGGCGAGGCGTTGGCTTATGCCGCGGAGACGGGGAACGTAACGATTTTCAATTCGTACCATTCCGTGATTCTGCAGTCCAAAGGGCTGCAAGCAGTCGTCTGGGGGCTGCACGAGATCGGTGCGCCCGTGTACACGGCGGCGGAGCATGAAGCGATTGAAGCTTACATGCTGCCGACATACAATGAGCCGGTACTCGGCGGAGACTATGTGTCGAAGGCGATGTTCGGCCGCGAGGGCGGCTCGGTCGAGCTGTATGACAGCGACGGGAAGCTGGCGGTGAAGGATGCGGACGGATACGATACGAGCCGCTGGTTCGGCCGGGTATATCAGGCGCGGGCCGATTTGCCCGAGATCGAGCTGCAGGCCGGCAGGATGAGGCTGCTGACCGGCATGTTCGTTATCGGCGGCGTTCCGTGCGGAGTCGTCGGCCGCGCCGGCGGACTGATTACGGGGAACGCGAGTTATTTTACAGCGATGGGGGTTAGGGAATGACCGTAAGAACGCAGCGGATCATTGGGGCTGTGCTGATCGGCGTGCTGGTGATTATCATCATTGCCGTCATAGCCGGCGCGATCGGTTCGAACGATAAGGGTAAGCTGGTGACGTCGACGTCGAACGGGTCCCGGGCGGGCAGTGCGGGCAGTGCGGCGAACGACCCGAGCCGGATGGTGCCGTGGGATTACAAGGTGGAGCAGAAGAAGGTCGGCGATTTGATCGGCGCGGATATGACGATTTTGCCGGAAAATGAGCTGATGCCGAACGACGACAGCTACGCTACCGGAGATACAGTGTGGGTGCTGTCGGCGATGAATGCGGTCATGACGACGCAGGAGGGCGGCAAGAACGATGTGACGCTGACGGCGTGGAAGCCGATCAAGACGTTCAAGAAGCAGGACGCGGCGCAGGCCGATCTGACCAATCTGAAGGAGCAGGTGCAGACGGATGTCGATCTGGTCGGCGTGTATAAGACGGAGCTGGACGGCAAGTTCCGCCATTTCGCGGTCATTCAGCTGCCTTCCGGGCAAGCGGTCAAGCAGCCGATCGACGAGGCTCGCTACAACGACTTCAAGCCGAAGAAGCAGGTGAAGGTGACGCTTGAGGTTGTACACGATTTTACAAACTACGATCAAGCGTTTCCGAAATTTAGGGGGTGGGCGTCCTGATATTCGTTAATATTCTTATCAGTTTTATTGTCATCATTATTCTTCAGCTGTTAGGTATGGTCATTCTAAGCAAAATGACTCCGTTCAACGATATGGAGGAGCTGAACAAAGGGAATGTCGCGGTCGGTCTCGTCTTCGGCGGACAGTTTCTCGGTACGGCCATCATACTCGGCGTTGCGGCGTATACGAACTCCTCGATTTGGTATATGGCGCTCTGGTTCGCGGTCGGTTACGTATGCCTCTTGCTGTCGTACTGGATCTTCGATTGGCTGACGCCCGGCATTAAGCTATCGGACCAGCTTAAGGACGGCAACAAGGCGGTAGCGCTGCTGCTCGCCTGCGTGTACATCGGCATCGGCTTTGCGGTGTCGAGCTTGATTATTTGAGGCGAATGCGTCGGCAACATAGCGGGGCTCCTCTCCGGTAACGGAGAGGGGGATCTGTTTGCGGGCAAAATTCATAGTTTCCAACCGGAAAGGCCGCTTTCATTACCGGCCCGCCGTAGCAAGAGAAAAGGCGCTTAGGCGTTCCTCCGGTAAATAGAACAAGGGCCTGCATGCAGGCCCCTGTTTTGCTTACTCGATGACGACAAATTCATTCACACTGCGTAAAAATTTTTTCCCCTCTATGGCTACGAATACATCAGAGTAAGCGGTGATTTTCCCGGCCCGGTAAATACGAACGCCATGTTGTCTTGGCTCGACTAGAGAGCCCTTCGTCTTCGCATATTCAATTTCAAAATCCGCTTGTAAAGTTATTTCTTCCATGTCTAATCTACCTTTCCTGAAGACTTTCGCCCTATATTCTATCATAAAATCAGAGAAGAATCACACCGGGGGCGCCGATGCGTGCAAGTACAAGCTGCCTCAATTACCATATGTCCGTCGGAGCCAGCCAAGCCATAGCCGGAACATTCCTCAGCACCCCGAAAGCAATGGTGAGAATGAGCATCGTGAGCATCAAGATTCGGCTCGACCGCTGCAGCTGTCTGCTCGCCAAGGCGGCGTAGACGGCATATAGCGGAAGTAAAATAAAGAGCAGGGGATTGTACCGGCAAGCCTGTTCGACATCGAGCTCCAGCAAGGCGCCTACCGCCCTCGTTACGCCGCACCCCGGACAGTAGAGTCCGGTGATTTCGTGTAACACGCAAGGAATCCCCAGCCCCGTTAAGGGAAGCCACGCCTTCAGGTACAATGCCGTCCCAACGCCAAGCAAGGAACCCCAGACGAGCTTGGGGTTCCTTTGCGGAAGGCTTTTTACCTTACGCCAATTTATTGACATCGGATTGAACCAGAGCAAACGTGACGATTCCTACTCCGAACAACGTAAGAAGCAGATAGAGCACCGAATTGTCCGAGCCCGCTATGCCGCGCAGACGCTGGGCTTGTTCTACCTGCTTGCCGATCTGGTAGGCCCAGACGAAGCTCCAGATGCCGCAGGTGACCAGCGAAAGCAGGAAATGCTTGCCTCCCGTGAAGGAAGAATCCCCGCTGAGCCGGCCGACATCGTTGGTCAACACGATAAACCAGTAAATCCCGTATAGACCGCAAGTAACCAAAGTTAGTACGATTGCCAAAGCGATATTTCTTTGAGTAATCATAGCACACCATCCTAAATAGTTTGAGTTGAGTGTATGTGGTAAAAATCGAACTTCATGACGATCAATTTCGAAATACATCAGCACAAAAATAGAAAAGCAATTTCGAGGTCAACGAGCTTGAAACTTGTACCCGATGCCGCGGAGATTTTGAATATATTTGGGGGAAGCCGGGTCCGGCTCGATCTTCTTGCGCAGGGAGCTGATGTGGACGATCACCGTGCGCGTATCGCTGTTGCTGTCGACGCCCCATACCCGCGAATACAGGTCTTCCGCCGTGAAGATGCGGTTCGGGTTGCTTGCCAGAAGCGTCAGCAGCTGCGTCTCCTTGGCGGAGAGCGATACCTGCCTGCCGTTCACATACACGTCGAAGGAGGAAAGGTCGATCTCCAGACCGTCGAACCGGAGCATCGGCTTCGTCTCAACTACGGCCGACTCCGCGGCGGCTTGCCGGCGGAACAGCGGGGCGCGGCGCAAATTCGCCTTCACGCGGGCGACCAGCACGTTCGGATCGAACGGCTTCGTAACGTAATCGTCCGCGCCGATTTCCAGCCCGCGCATAATATCTTCCGTCTCGGAGTTGCACGAAATGATGATGATCGGGGTGTTGGAAACGCTTCTAATTTCATTGCACAGGTCAAAGCCGTTCATTTCCGGAAGGTTGATGTCGAGCAGAACCAGCTGGGGGGCTTCGCGTTCGAACACCTGCAGAGCCGTGACGCCGTCGACGGCCTTGACAACGCTGAAGCCGCTGTTCAACAAATACAGAGATATGAGCTCAAGAATTTGCAAGTCGTCTTCAACGACAAGAATCGTCGTATTTTTCATATTATCGCGTCACCTCTCTAAATCTATTATACTTGAAGAGACTATTTGATCAAACTTGAGTTAAATTTAATTTGAAGACTCCCGCCGCCAATCCTACAATGGAACTAATAGTTTGGGCGGAGGTAGAGTTATGTCGAAAATCATGATCGTCGACGACGCAGCTTTCATGCGTGCGATGCTGAAACAAATCTTGCTGGCGATGGGCAACGAAGTCGTGGCGGAAGCGTCGAACGGCCTAGAGGCGGTCCGCTTGTATCCGCTGGTGAACCCGGACCTCGTGACGATGGACATTACGATGCCGGAGATGGACGGTATTGAAGCACTGCGAAATATCCGCAAGCTCGATCCGCAGGCGAAGGTCATTATGTGCTCGGCGATGGCGCAGCAGAAGCTGGTTATCGATGCGATCACCTCGGGAGCGAAGGATTTTATCTCCAAGCCGTTCCAGGAGGAGAAAATTGTAGAAACGATAAATAGGGCTTGCTGAAAAATCAAAAAATCCTTATCTCACAAGGGTTTAGAGGCACTTTT
>NZ_JBHLWN010000046.1:0-124587 GCF_042432825.1 Paenibacillus chartarius
TTTTCTCCCCTCGGGGAGAAAGCTTTTTTAAATGAGTTTACACAAAGATCTTGACAGACCCTAAGGTATTGATCTCGTGGCAACATAGAATCGTCCAAACTCCTGGGAACAGCATCTCGCTAGAGGTGACAATCCATGACATTCGCACTTCCAATGTTCTTAGCTCTGATGGCACTGGCGATGGGTGCTGCGCTTCCATTCTTCGGATGGGGGATCAAAATCGCTCTGTCCGGCATTCTTATCATTATGGAACTGATTTCCAGCCAGATCATTCGCAAGTACAAAAAGTTCAATCTCAGCCTGACCTTCATCCTGGGCGCCATCGCAGGGTATTTGTTCCAAAATCTCCTATAACGACGCAGGGCAGGTGCAAAGTGTCCATCTTCTATTACATGGCTGCGACCCGCGAAATGCCGACAGGCTCATTCGGCCATAGCAAGACAACGATGACGATAGCCGATTACCTGGCCAACGTGAATCCGCAAGCTAGAGATCAACCCCACATGCAAGTGCTTTTGGAAAAATATTCGCCGGATGCGATCACGATCGATGTGTACGAGACGGAGCTCGACGCTGCCGGCATTTATGTCAGCGGACCGCTCGGCCGCGAGCAGGGCAGGCACATTTTCTCGAATCCGGTCATGTACCAGGTGAACCCCGAAGGAGGCTCGTTTCGACTCGGCGCAGATAACCAACGGACGGTATCTGACCTATACGAACGTAACAAAAAATGCGTAACCGAGCTGTTCGCTTACCTGGACCGCAATATGGAAGCCGGAGATGAAGTAGAGCTGTATTCATGCTGGGCGGATGGCCCCGAACGTTTCTATGGGCCTCGCATCCAAGCGCTGGATCTCACCATTCACCTGTCCGCCTTCGACCCCGAAGAACCATTCGAATGGAAGGAACGTCAACGTATCATTGTTCGAAAATAAAGCTTGCTGCACGCATCGCTGTGTACGGCAAGCTTTATTCATTGCGGCTTGAGACACGTCAAACTACAATGATCTACGTTCGTTCGACACATGCTGCAAGGAAAAGGGACTGCGGTTCCATGTAAGCTTGTGGAACATTATGGTAACCTGATGGGGGCGCTTCAGTCCGACAGACCTTGGCCTAAAGGAGTGGAATGGCGGCGTGATGAGCAAGTCTATTTGTTGGCGCAAAGTTTTGGCTTGGATGGGGTGTTTGCTGCTTATCGCCGGGGCGATCCTCTCCAATGATACAACAGCAACTGCAGCGGAGCAGCCGATCCAAGTACAACTGGATTTGCAAACGATAACGTTCGAAATCGATCCGCTTTTAGAGGACGGGGTGACACTCGTACAGCTTCGGCCGCTATTTGAGGCGACGGGCATTGAGCTTACATGGAACGGGGAAAGCCGCACCATCACAGGTAAGAAAAATAACGAGACACTCCTTTTGACGATAGACAGCAATAAAGCTTTGGTAAATGGCAATGAGGTCATGCTGGAAAAAGCAGCGCGAATCGTGGACGGAAATACGCTCGTACCGCTGCGATTCGTCGGTGAAGCGACCGGGGCGGTTGTTGCCTGGCATGGTGATATACGAACAATTGAAATTATCAGTGAGGCGTTCTTGAAGGAGCTTGGCATTACGAAGGAACAAGCGTTGGTTCTTCTGGACAATCAGGATGGGACTTCCCAGCAAACGCCGCCGGCCGACGCCCCTCAATCACCGCCGCAAACGACGATTGATAAAGGGCAGGAGGCAAAGAAATGAGGATGTTCCGGGCAGGCCTTGCATTTGTATTCATGATAATGATGGTTGCCTCAGTAACGATGATTCCCGGCCGAACTGCGGCCGACGGCGAGATTCCGCCGAAGGTGTTCGTCGATACGACGCAAATGTCTTTCGAGGTTCCGCCGGTTATTATCGGCGGTACGACGCTGGTGCAGTTTCGGCCGCTGTTCGAACAAATGGGCATGAGCGTCACTTGGGACGGCGACCGGAAACGCGTGACAGGGACGAAAGAGGGGCTGAACATCGAGCTCGTTATCGGCGGATCAACTGCAACTGTCAACGGCAACAGTGTCTCTTTAAGTCAAAGCGCGCAAATCATAGATGGCCATACGATGGTGCCGCTCCGTTTTGTCGGCGAGTCGACGGGAGCGATCGTGCATTGGGATGCCGTAAATCGTGAAATATCGATCATAACATCCGACTTATTAAAGATTCTCGGCATGACGAAGGAAGAGATGGAGAAGAAACTGGCCGATCTGGCGGCCGCAGCGCCGGCGCCGTCGCAGCCCGCGGCGGAGCCGACACCGGCATTGCCGTCCGAACCGGCAGCTGCGCCCCAGGCAGCTCCCGATGCTCCAACAGAAATCAAAGCAGTGGATTTGAACGATTTGCAGGGGTTGTACTACGGATGGAGGGACGATTTTGGCGGTTACGAATGCGGCGGTATGTGTTGGGATCTGTACACCTTTCTGCCGGATCAGCGGATCGTCATCGGGCTTCCGAAGCGAGGCGGACCGGAAACGATCGATTGCTCTGTCGACGAATGCTTATCTTATACGATCAAGGATGGGCAACTGACGACCAGTAACGGCAAATCGCTCAAAATCGGCACAACGAAGCATGGCGAGCTGACGGTGAACGATGTGACGATGACGGCCGCTTTACCGCTTGCCAGCGGGCATACACTCCAGGGAACGTTTAAACATATCGGTTATGAAGGCTTAGTGGGGATTCACGCCTTTTCCACCTCGTGGACGGAATATTTGACCTTCAGAAGCGACGGAACGTTTGAAAGCACCGATTTATCGTTAGGCACATTGGATGTTCACGTTACAACGACTCATTCATCCACCTCCAAGAGCGATAAAGGAACATACAGCATCGCAGGCAATACGCTCACTCTCACCTATGCGGATCAGACCGTCGTGCGTACGGTGTTCTTCCTTCACGATGACGGCGATATTCAGATCGGCGACAGGATGTTCTACATTCCTGAGAATGAGTGAGATGCAAATGTATGGATCCAGGTCAATACGATGATGAGTTAGACATCAAACGGACAAAGAAAAAAGTTTACTTCGTCTTTTTTTTTCAATATTCCTCTTGTTGGCCGGGGCAGCCGTGTATGGTATTTGTTGGGCTTTCTTCGATATGAGAAGGCTGCCGGCAGGAACATTGATTGCTGAATCCGAATTCGGCGGAGATCATGTGGCTGGATGACGATTCGGTTAACATCAATGGTCATTTACTCAACGTGCCTTATGAAAAATATGACCTCCGAAGAAGCTAAGCTACTGTTTACGGCACAAAGCAGCACAACGAACAAACGGCAGTCCGGGACGTCTACAACGTCCTGAACTGCCGTTTTGATTTAGGCTCGCGCCAGCAGCCGCTTACCCCATCCGGTCCGGTAAAACAGCCTTTCCATAAGCGAAAACGCCGAACTGGTCAGCCAATATAAACCGAGTGCAGCCGGAGCCCGCCACATGAAGGCGAGCGGCAGCAGCACCGCAAGCGCCAGCATGACCGTGCGCCCGGTCCAAACGGCTGTCGGCGAGGCCGCCGCGCTGTCCGCCGTGAGCGGGATGAGCACCGTCAAGCCTGTACCGAGCGCCGTCAGCAGCGGCAGCACGTGCAGCGGATCGGACATAGACAGGTTGCCGATCCAAGGCAGAAGCACGGACGTCATCGCCGCGCCGTGCACGAGAAACAATCCGTACAGGCCCATCCAGATCGGCATTTGCAGCAGGACATTGCGGATGGAACGGAACGGCCGAATGCCCTTCTCTTCGTAGAGCTTCATCGTCGCCGTGGCGAGCTGCTGCGGATCGTCCTTGTGCAGTTCGCGCAGGTGCTGCAGCTCCGGCTGTACGTGTGTCATCCGCACTTGCTGACGGGCCGCCTGCAGCTGAGGCAAATAGAGGACGGTCTTGACAAGCAACGTCAGTACGATAACGGCCAAGCCCCAATCATGGGTATAACGTTGGATAAGCTCCAAAACAGGCAGCAGGAGAGAAGAGATGGTTTCAAACCAGGAATTCATCGGAAAGCCTCCTTAAGATTAGGAATGTGGGGTTCGGTTCCTATTCGTTAGGAAGGCTCGGCTCGTCGCCCGTTCCTCCGGATTCCTGCGCGGGCGCTTGGACGCGCCTTATTCGTCGAATGGCAGGCCGGGGCGTCCGTTTGCCGGGAAGGCGAACAGCCGTCGCCGGGCCGCCATCGACGTATGCCGCTTGAGCGGCTGGGAGCGCATGAGGCAGCAGCTGCCATACGCCGTAGAGGAACCCTGCCGCACTAAGGGCGAGCAGCAGATCCTGCAGGGACCACGTCAGCTCCAGATGTTCCACCTCCTTATTACGCGAGCGATCTTTCTTTTACATACTCCGTAAAGGCGCATAAGGTTTCATGAAAAATGTTTCCCTAACACAACTTTCGGCAGGTATGCGGCGATATCGGAACAAAAAGGGAGGTAACGGCTGGCTATGTTCACGTTAACAGTGATCTGCCCCCATGACGTGGTTTCCTGTGCCTGTAAGCGGTTTGCCCTGCTGGGGGAGCGGGAGTAGAATGGGGGAGGTGCTGCGGAACGGAACGTATCTTTGAAAGGAGCTGACGCGATTGAAAGACAAACAGCGGGGGCTGTTGACCTCATTCGTACGCAGTCATATTCCGATTTATGCATTTGCCGTTACGTTTCTAATTGCAGCCAACGTAACCAATGCCTTGTTTCCGAGGATGCTGGGGCAATTCACCGATGAGCTGCAGCTGGGCGGCATGACCGCGGAGACAATCGCCCGTTACGGCTATATTTTGCTTGCGATCGGGATTGCTTACGGGCTGCTGTTCGGGATCGGCCAATTTACTGTGGCGCGGCTCGGGCGAAAGTTTGAATTTATGACGAGACAGCGGTTATTCGCGCATTTCACGAAGCTGAGCGAGACGTACTTCTCCAAGCAAGGGATCGGCAAGCTGATCAGTTATGTCGTCAACGACGTAACGAGCGTGCGCGAATCGATTTCCAACGGTGTGAATCAGACGACGAACGCTGTGTTTTTGATTTTGGCATGCGTTGTCATGATGATGTTCAGCTCGATTCCGCTGTACTTGATCGCCGTGTGCGTCGTGCCGCTGCTCGCGATCCCGGTTCTAGTCGTTCGCTTCGGTCCGGTGATCCGCGACCGTTCCATGCAGGTGCAGGAATCGCTCGCGTCCATGACCGAGTCGGCCGAGGAGCAGTTCGGGGGCATTCGCGTGACGAAGACGTTCGCGGCGGAGCAGATGGCGATGCGGCGCTTCGGTGAGAAGGTAGATGCCATCCGCGACAACCAGCTGAAGCTCGTCCGGGTGTCCTCTTTGTTCCAAGCTTTGCTGCCATTTTTGGGATCGCTTTCATTGGTCGTATCGATCGTTATCGGAGGCTATTTGACCGTTACGAAGCAAATCACGCTCGGCAGCTTCGTAGAGCTGACGCTGTATTTGCGGATGATCGTAGGGCCGCTGCAGCAGATCGGCAACGTGATCAACATGATGCAGCGCTCGCGGGCATCGCTGGAGCGCATCAATGCGCTGCTGGCGCAGCAGCCGGACATCAAGGACGATGCGGACGCGCTGCCGCTGCCGGACGGACCGCTCGGCATCCGCATCCGCGGCTTGACGTTCCATTATCCGGGATCGGCGAAGCCTGCGCTGCGCGATATTCATCTCGACATCGAGCCGGGGCAGACGGTCGCTCTCGTCGGCAAGACCGGCTCCGGCAAGACGACGCTGGTGAAGCTGCTGCTGCGCGTTTACGACGCGCCGCGGGGCACGATGCGCGTAGGAGGCCGCGATGTGCGCGACATCACCTTGGAGAGCTTGCGCAAGAAAATCGCGTATGTGCCGCAGGACGGGTTCCTGTTCAGCACGACGATCCGCGACAACATCGCCTTCTCGGACCGGTCAGCCGAGATGGACGAAGTCGAGCAGGCCGCCCGTCAGGCGCAAATCGCCGCCAGCATCGCAGCTTTCCCGCAGCGGTTCGACACCCGCTTGGGGGAGCGGGGCATTACGCTCTCCGGCGGCCAGCGGCAGCGGACGTCGCTGGCGCGCGGCTTCATTAAGCGGGCGCCGGTGCTCATCCTCGATGACAGCGTCAGCGCCGTCGATGCGGTGACGGAGACGAACATTATCGCAGGACTGCGCGCCAACAAAGCGAAGCAGACGACGCTGCTCATCGCACACCGCTTATCGGCCGTCATGCACGCGGATGTCATCGTCGTGATGGAGGAAGGACGCATCGTGCAGAAGGGGACGCACCGGGAGCTGCTGCAGCAGGACGGTCCTTACGCGAAGCTGTATGCGATCCAGGAGGGGGGTGTCGCTCATGCGTAAATCGTTGTTCCGGAAGCCGGGAGCATCGCAAAACCGGCAGCAGCCGGAGATCAGCGCTTCCTATTCGGCGACGGCGCAGGAACGGAAGGAAGCGTTCCGGCACATTTTCGCCTATGGCAAGCCGCACCGTTGGACGTTTGCTCTCGTATGCGTGTGCGCGGTGCTGGCGATTTTGGCGGATTTGCTGCAGCCGTATTTGGTCAAAGTCGTCATTGACGATCATTTGATGGAGGGGCGAACCGACATGAGCCTGCTGTGGCTCGTCGGCGGCGCCTATGCCGCGCTCGCGCTCATCAGCCTGCTGTTCACCTACTGGCAAAATAATTTATTGCAGCATATCGGCCAGAACATTGTCGCCAAGCTGCGGAAAGATTTGTTCGGGCACATACAGAAGCTGTCGATGTCGTTCTTTGACCGAACGCCGATCGGCTCGCTGGTGACCAATGAATCGAGCGATACGGAGTCGATTTCGCAGTTTTTCACGCAGGTGCTGCTCAGCCTGATTCGCGACGGCCTGACGCTCGTGTTTATTCTGGTGTTCATGTTCCAGCTCGACGTTATGCTGGCGCTGTACAGCTCGCTGCTGCTGCCGATCATCGCCATAATCGCGGCCGTATTCCGCAGCTGGCTGCGCAGGACGTATCAGGCGGCGCGGACGCAGCTGTCGCGGATGGTCGCCTTCGTGGCCGAGAATTTGGCCGGGATGAGTTTGATCCAGGCGTTCAATCAAGAGGAAGAGCAGTTTAAGCAATTCGAAAACCGCAACCGTTCGTATTGGAAAGCCAATGTGAAGGAAATTCGCACGAACGTGCTGTTTAACCGGTCATTCGATATTTTGGGCAACGTATCCGTTGCGCTGCTCGTATGGATCGGCGGCATGGCGGTGTTTCACCGCGAGCTGGAGTTCGGTGTGCTGTACGCATTTATCTCGTATATACGGCAATTTTTCCAGCCGATTAACGCGATTACGCAGCAGTGGAACACGTTCCAATCGACGACGGTTTCGATGGACCGGCTGTACCGGATTTTTGCAACGAAGCCTGAAGTCCGTGACCCCGAGCCTGCTCAAGCCGTTATGGTTCAGCCTTCCGGGATTCACGGAGAGATCGCGTACCGCGGCGTCGAGTTCGGGTATTCGCCGGATATTCCAGTCATCAACCGCCTTGATCTGAAGATCGAAGCCGGGCAAATGATCGGTATCGTCGGGGTGACGGGGGCGGGCAAAAGTTCGTTGATGAGCTTGCTGTGCCGATTCTACGATGTGACAGCGGGATCGATCGAGATCGACGGCGTCGATGTGCGGAGCATACCGCAGAGCACGCTGCACCGCATTATCGGACTTGTCCAGCAGGAGCCGTTCTTGTATTCAGGCTCGATTGTCGACAATGTGCGGATGTTCGACGAGAGCTATACCCGCGAGCAGGTGGAAGAGGCGTGCCGGTTCGTCGGAGCGGAGCCGTTCATTCGCCGCTTGGAGCGCGGTTACGATACGGTGCTGTCGGAGCGGGGCAGCGGGCTGTCGGCCGGAGAGCGGCAGATGCTCTCTTTTGCCCGGATCGTGCTGCTGCAGCCGCGGATCCTGATCCTGGATGAAGCGACGGCCAATCTCGATTCTTTCACCGAGCAGCTTGTGCAGCATGCGCTGAAAGTCGTTTCCGCCGGGCGGACGACGCTCGTTATCGCGCACCGGTTGTCGACGATCATGCATGCCGACCGTATTATCGTCATGAAGCATGGCGATATCGTGGAGCAGGGGACGCATGCCGAGCTGATCGAGCTTGATGGTTATTACCGCGAGCTTTACGAGCACTCGAAGGGCGGTCAAGGGCTGGAGGAGCTGCAAACGGGGTAGCGTTTCGGCTGTGGCAGATTTTGGTTGAAAATGTCGGCGCACCGTGGTACGGTTGTCCTGAAGCTTATGCTGAAGCACTGCCGAAGGGGGCATCAACCGTGCCGAAGATACGCCACGTACTGTTTGATTTTGACGGGACGCTCGCCGATTCCCGGGCCTTAATTATTCGATTATATAATGATCTGGCTGAGCGTTACGGGTTCGGCCGTATCGATGAAGCGAATCTGGAGGCGCTGCGCGCCTTGTCGCTTCCCGACCGCGGCCGGGCGCTCGGCATTCCGGTGCTGCGCATCCCGGAGCTGGCGGTGAAGGCGAAGCGCCGTTACCGTACCTACATTGAAGACTTGGAGCCGATTGCGGGTATTCCCGAGCTGCTTCACAAGCTGCAGTCGGCCGGCGTCACGTTAACGATCCTGTCATCGAACTCCGAAGCGACGATCGGGGCGTTCCTGGCCAAGGCCGGGCTGCCGCCCTTCGCCGAAGTGCTGTCGTCGCGCGGATTGTTTGCGAAGCATCAGGCGCTGCGCAGCTGGATGAAGCGTCATCGGGTGCGGCCGGACGAAGTGCTGTACGTCGGCGATGAGCATCGCGACGCCGTTGCTTGTGTGAAAGCGGGAGTACGGATGATCGGCGTAGCCTGGGGATACGATGCGCCGGAGTTGCTCCGCGAAGCGGGAGCGTCGGCGATCGTGTCGGAGCCGCTGGAGCTGCTGGCTTATGTGACGGGAAAGGTCGCCAGCCCAGCCACGATATCTTAACGGGGTCATTATCATTCTTCAATCTTATTGCATCGAACGACAAGATAAACGAATCATTATATTTAAAAGATGCGCTTGCAGGCGAAGAAGCTTTCGTTCCTGCACAGCGCATCTTTTTATTGACGAATATACTAATATGTGTAAATATTTGGGCTAGTGGTATCTGTTGGAAAAACTTCACCACATGACCCTATTTTTTCATGTAGGTGCTTTTCGGCTGCAGTCACAGCCGGGGCATTCTGGCGCTCATTGACCGATCCGGGTTTGCCCGAGCTTATCCCAGAACCGGGCCAGCGTCCGCAGCCCCAGGTCGAAGTTGTCGAGATCGAAATATTCGTTCGGGGCATGCATGTTCTCTTCCTTGAGACCGAATCCCATCATCACGACAGGGGCGTCCAGCAGCCTGCCGAATACCTCGACAACGGGAATGGAGCCGCCGCCGCGGGTGAATACCGGCTTCACGCCATATACGTCCGCATACGACTCGGCCGCAGCCCGCATAAACGGATGGTCGATCGGGGTCAAATACGGGTTGCCGCTCAGCGAACGTTTCATCTTGGCCTGCACGCCGGCCGGCGTATGCCGCTGAATGTGCCGTTCCAGCACAGCCTCGATCTCTTCCGGCTTCTGGGAAGCGACGAGACGGCACGCGATCTTGGCGACGGCGCGCCCCGGAACGATCGGTTTGATGCCTTCGCCCTGGAAACCGCCGGAGATGGAGACGACCTCCAGCGTCGGCCGGGCCGTCGTTCGTTCGACAAAGCTGAAGCCGGGCTCCCCGAACAAGGCGGACAAGCCAAGCTCCCGGCGTAGCTGCTCCTCATCTTCACCGGCGTTCGCGAGCGATTGCCGCTCTTCGGGCGAAAGCGGCAGCACGGCGTCATAGAAGCCTTCAACGGCAACCGTTCCGTCAGGACGATGCATCGACCCAAGCAATTCCGTCAAGGCGTGCACCGCATTCGGCACTCCGCCGCCGTACAGGCCGGAATGCAGATCCTGATTCGCTGCAATTACTTCGATTTCGACGCCGATGAGACCGCGCAAGCTGTACATGATGGCCGGCTGCCCTTTCTTGATCATGGGGTTATCGGAAATGACGACGGCGTCGGCTGCCAGCAATTCGCGATGCGTTTCAATAAACGGAGGGGTGTGCAAGCTGGCGACTTCCTCTTCGCCTTCGATGCAAAATTTGACGTTTACGGGCATTGTGCCTTGCGTCCGCAGCCAAGCCTCGACAAGCTTGATGTACATAAACAGCTGTCCCTTGTCGTCGGTAGCTCCGCGAGCATACAGCTTGTTGTTCCGCAGCTGTGGCTCAAACGGGGGCGTTTCCCATAGCTCGAGCGGATCGGGCGGCTGCACGTCGTAATGACCATAGACGAGTACGGTCGGCTTGCCGGGAGCGTGAAGCCAGTCGCCGTAGACGACCGGATGCCCTTCGGTCTCCAGCACTTGAACATGCTCGCAGCCCGCGCGGCGCAGCGCATCGGCGGTCCACTCGGCGCAACGCCGTACGTCTCCGGCGTGCTCAGGCACCGCGCTGACGCTCGGAATGCGCAAATAATCGCTCAGCTCCGCGAGATGGGCGTCCCGATGCTGCTGAAAATACGTATCCAATGAATGGGTCATGTGATGACACTCCTATATGTAGAGTAGGCTCGAGGAAATGCTTCCCCGTGTTCTTCTATCATATAGAAACGGTGCGCGGCGATGCAAATTCAGCGGACACGGCGGCGAATGAAAAAATTTTTGCGGATATTGTAACTTTTATTGGCAATTCCTCGTTAAGAGTTCAAGCATGAAGGGGAAGGGAGAGAAAGAACCCATGAAAGGATGGTTTCGGCGGAACGCTGCGTCGGCTATACTTGACGACACCGTGCATGGCACGGAAACGGCGACGGACACGCTCCAGCCGGAAGAGCCATCGTCGGGCGAACCGATTCTTACCGTACATAATGTTGAGCGGTCGTTCCAGGTCGGCGGCGAGAAGCTGCACGTCCTGAAGAGCATCACGATGGAGCTGAGGCCGCAGCAGCTCGTCATGCTGAAGGGCCGGTCGGGCTCGGGCAAGACGACGCTGCTGAACATTATCGGTGGACTCGATCAGCCGAACCGGGGCGAGGTGCTGTTCAGGGGACATCCGTTTCACTCGGCGGGGGACGATGAGCGGACGCGGATTCGCCGCCGCGATATCGGGTTTATTTTCCAATCGTTCGCTCTGCTGCCGCTGCTTTCCGCCTGGGAGAATGTCGAATTGTCGCTGCGGATGGCGGGCACTCCGAAGAGCGAGTGGAAGCCCCGCGTTCAGCATTGTTTGGAGCTGGTCGGGCTCGGCAGACGGATGCATCACAGGCCGTTCGAGCTGTCCGGCGGAGAGCAGCAGCGCGTCGCCATCGCCAAAGCGATCGCGCATCGGCCCTGCCTGCTTCTGGCCGACGAACCGACGGCTGAGCTCGATTCGCAGATGGGAGCTCAAGTGATGGCCGTCTTCCGGGATATTATCCGCAGCGAACGCGTTACGATTTGTATGACGACTCATGACCCAACGATCTTGGAGGTTGCCGATCATGTCTACGAAATGGTGGACGGAACATTCATATCTTAATTCAAAACTATGGAAGCCCACACTTGCGCTGGGGGCGGCGGCCGCGCTTCTGCTGAGCTCCGGCTGCTCGCTGCTGCCGAAGGAAGCGGAGGAAGAGCAGCTGCCGACGATTACCCCGGCGAAGCTGTCGCAGAAGCCGACGTACGACGTGAAGACGCAGACGCTCGAGACGAAGGTTCGCGGGAGCGGCAAGCTGATGGCGACGATTGAGGAAGAGCTGTATTTTACAGAGGAAAATGACGGAAAGCGCATCAAGAACGTAGCGGTCAAATCCGGCGATCAGGTGCAGGCGGGGCAGCTCATCGCCGAGCTGGACGTCTCCGATCTCGAGAGCCAGCTGAAGCAGAAGCAGCTGCAGACGCGGCAGGACGAGCTGACGATGATCGAGACGCTGCGCAAGTCCGATGAGGTGTCGCCGGAGCATATCGAGAAAGCTAAAATTGATTTCGAGCTGAAGCGTGAAGAATTGGCGTCTCTGCAGTCGAAGCTGGCGAAGTCGAAGCTGACCGCCCCGTTCGCCGGAACGATTGTGTCCGTTTACGTGAAGAAGGGCGATTCGATGAAGGCCTACGATACGATCGCTACGGTCGCGGATCTTAGTCAGTTGACCGTCGCCGCTTCGATTTCGGGGGACGATCTGAAGAAAATTGCCGTCGGCATGGAGACGCAGGTGGACATTAACGGTGCCGGAGCGCACAAAGGCAAAGTGAAGCAGCTGCCGAATCCGAAGCAGGAAGACAGCGGCGGGCAAAATGGCGGCTTTCCCGGTTCGTTCCCGAACGGCGATCAGCAGGAACGCGATTCGATCGACAATTACGTGCTGATTGAGCTGGAGAAATTCCCGGAGGGCTTGAATCGCGGTACGCCGCTCAGCGTGTCCGTCATTACGTCGCGGAAAGAGAATGCGGTTACGATTCCGCTGGCGGCGCTGCGTTCGTATTCCGGCCGCAATTACGTACAGGTCGTAGACGCGCAAGGCAACAAGAAGGAAGTCGACGTAGAGATCGGCCAGCAGACCGCGACGGATGTCGAGATCGTAAAGGGTCTAACCCCGGGGCAGAAAGTCGTAGGGCGATAACATATGCAAATGCTGCGATTCCTGTACCGCAAAATGTGGAATACGCGCTGGCTGACGCTCAGCACGCTGCTTGGTCTCGTCATGGCGGTGGCGTTCACGACGAGCATTCCGATGTATGCCGACGGCTCGCTGAAGCGTGTCGTGGCCCAGACGCTGCAAGATAACAGCGAAGGCCTCCCGGCCGGATCGCTGCTCATGCGCTATCAGGCGGCCGGTAACGAGAAGGCTGATCTGGATGCGCTTGGCAATGTCGACCGTTATATCAAGGAGCAAATTCCCGGCGAGCTTGGGTTTCCGGCGGATACGTTCGTACGGACGTATTCGATCCGCGGAGCGCAGCTGACGCCGGACGCCTCGACGAAGATCGATCCGAGCCGTCGCAGGCAAATGACAATCGTTTCCATGGAGGGGCTGAAGGACCGGGTCGAGCTCGTGAACGGGCAGTGGGCGGCCGACACGCCGCAGAACGGCATCCTGGAGGCGGTCGTTTTCGAGGAAGCGCTGTTCCGCAACGACGTCCATGTCGGCGATCTGTTCAGCTACCCGCTTGCCAACGGTCAGGCCCCGGTGAAGGTGAAGATCGTCGGCAGCTTCAAGCCGCTGTCGGATACGGATCCGTACTGGTATCAAGGGTTCGAAAGCCTGCTCGGCATGCTGCTCGTCTCCGATTCGGCGATGGAGAAGGCGCTGCTGAAGGAGAAGAACGTGCCGCTGCAGCTCGCCAACTGGTATTATGCATTCAATCTTTCGGAAATCAAGACGAGCCAGCTCGCTCCGCTGGAGTCGAAGCTGAACAGGCTCGACATCAATTTGTACCAAACGCTTAAGAATACGAAGGTCGATATTTCCTTCCTATCCATCCTGCAAGATTTCAAGCGGGAGAGCGTGCAATTGCAAATCATGCTGTTCACGCTGGCGGCGCCGATGATTGCCATGGTATTTTTCTATATCGTCATGAACGCCCGCCAATCGCTCGACAAACAGCGGAGCGTCATTGCGGTGCTTCGTTCGCGGGGCGGCTCGACCCGGCAAATCGTCGCCGTATACTTGCTTGAAGGGCTGCTGCTCGGCGTCATCGCGCTGGCGGTCGGACCGCTGCTCGGCTATTTGATGGCCAAAAGCATCGGCTCCTCAAACGGTTTCCTGCAGTTTGTGGACCGTAAGGCCGTGCCGGTCGGCTTCAATCTCGATGCGCTACTGTACGGTGCGGCTGCGGTTATTGTGGCGATCGCGGCCACAGTTGGACCGGCCGTTGCAGCGGCGCGTTCGTCGATCGTTTCCTACAAGCAGCAGCTCGCCCGCGCCGACCGTTCGCCGGGATGGCAGCGCTGGTTTCTCGATGTGGCGCTGCTCGGTCTCGTCGCCTACGGCTACTATCTTTTCGATCAGAGGCAGGTGCTTTCGATCGAGACTGGGCTTACGACGGATCAGCTGCAGGTGCATCCGCTGCTGTTTTTCATTCCGGCGCTTTCGATCTTTGCATTGGGGTTGTTTTTCTTGCGGGTATTTCCGTGGCTGCTGCGCTTGTTCGGCTGGCTCGGACGCAAATTTTTGCCGGTACCCTTATTTCTTACGCTTGTGCAGCTGTCACGATCGGCCAAATCGTATTACCCGCTGATGCTGCTGCTTGTGCTGACGCTAGGACTCGGCGTATACAATTCGTCGGCGGCCCGCACGATCGACCTGAATTCGAAGGAACGCACGCTATATCAGTACGGAAGCGACATTCAGATTCAGGCGGTATGGGAAGGCTTTGCCGAGGATTTGCCGCAGCAGCAGGGCGGCAGTCAAGGCGGTCAAGGCGGGCAAGGCGGGCAAGCGGGTCAAGGCGCCGGGCAAGGTCAAGGCGGTCAGGGGCAAGGCCAAGGTCAAGGCCAGGGAGCTCCGGGTCAGGGCGGCCCCGGCGGCCAAGGTCAGCAGGAGCCGACGAAAATCCGCTATGTCGAGCCGCCGTTCGAAGTATTCCGCGAGCTCCCGGGCGTCGAGCATGCGGCGCGCGTGCTGCGGACTTCCGGCAATGTCGTCGTATCCGGCAAGACAACCGGAGAGGGCAGCGTACTCGGCATCGATAATGTGGATTTCGCGAAGGTTGCCTGGTGGAGGAACGACTTGTTTCCCGCCCACCCTTATCAATACTTGAACTTGCTTGGAGCGTACGAGCAGGCGGTCATCGTACCGACCGGCTTCGCGCAAAAATACCAGCTTAAGGAAGGCGATCTCGTTCAGATTACGATCGCTCAGACGCCGGTCGAATTCGTCATCGTCGGGATACTGCCGTACTGGCCCAGCCAATATCCGGAGCAGCGGCCGTTCTTTATCGCCAACCTGGACTATATTTACGACCAAGCTCCGCTTCTTCCCTATGAAGTTTGGATCAAGATGGAGGAGGGGGCGCGTGCGACGCCGCTCGTCGAAGCGCTGCAGCAGAAGGGCATCGGTCTGGCGACGATCAAGGACGTGCGCAACGAGCTCATTGCCCAGGGCAAGCACCCGGCGCGCGGCGGCGTGTTCGGCATTCTTAGTCTCGGCTTCCTTGTTTCGGTAGCCGTTTCGCTGATTGGCTATTTGCTGTATTGGTTCTTTAACCTGTCAAGCCGCGTCGTCCAGTTCGGTGTCCTGCGCGCGATGGGATTGTCCCGGCGCGGACTGACCGGTATGCTGCTGCTCGAGCAGCTGTTTACCGCGGGGCTCTCCATCGCGCTTGGCATCGGGATCGGCAAGCTCACGAGCTACTTATTCCTGCCTTTCCTGCAAACATCGGAAAATGTGCGAACGCAAGTGCCGCCGTTCCGCGTCGTATGGGAGGCCCGCGATACGTATCAGCTGTACGTCGTCGTCACCGTTATGATCGGCATCGGCGCGGCTCTGCTGTTCCTGCATATCCGCAGACTGCGCGTACATCAAGCGGTGAAGCTCGGGGAGGAGAAGTGACGCGATGATCACCTGCGACGGACTTGTCAAAATCTACAAAACCGACGACCTCGAAGTCGTCGCCCTGCAGGGCCTCAACATCCAGGTCGATCAAGGGGAAATGATGGCCATCATCGGCAACAGCGGCTCCGGCAAATCGACGCTGCTCAACATACTTGGCGGGCTCGACCGACCGTCAGCCGGGCAAGTACGCGTCGGCGATTGGGATTTGCTCAAGATTACCGATAAGCAGCTCGTCGAGTATAAGCGCAGCACGGTCGGGTTCGTCTGGCAGAACAACGCCCGGAACTTGATTCCGTTCTTGTCGGCGCTGGAAAACGTGGAGATGCCGATGATGCTGAGCGGCACATACGACCGTGAATACGCCAAGCAGCTGCTCGATTGGGTCGGCCTCGGCCACCGGCTGCACAACAAGCTGCATCAGCTGTCCGGCGGCGAACAGCAGCGGGTGGCGATCGCGATCTCGCTGGCCAACAAGCCGAAGCTGCTGCTGGCCGACGAGCCTACGGGCTCGGTCGATACGCGGACGGCGGATCTCATCATGGACATCTTCAACCGCTTCAACAAGGAGCTGGGCGTGACGATCGTCATCGTTACCCATGACCTGACGATGGCCGGCAAAGTCGGCCGCGTCGTGGCGATCCGCGACGGAATGACCTCTACGGAGTTCATTAAGCGCAACCCTAACCTCGATCTGCGCGGAGGCGAAGAGCGCAGCTCGGTATACAACGTCCATGAAGAGTATGTCGTCCTCGACCGCGCCGGCAGGCTTCAAGTGCCGAAGGAATATTTGCAGAAGCTGAACATCAGCGGTAAAGCTTCCATGGAATTCGACGGAGAACAAATCGTCATCAAACCACCTAAATCAATTGAAGGAGCGTAATGATTCATGAAACCTGTTGCTCGTAGAATGGTGTCGACCGGCCTGGTGCTGGCTTTGACCGTACCGCTTGCCGTCGCTTGTACGAAAGCGGAGAACAAGGAAACCGAAGGAGAGCGCACACTCCGGATTGCAACGACGATGTACGGCGGCGGCGAAGGCGAGAACGAATATTTCCGCCAGCAATTCACGGAAGTTTTCGAATACGCTAACCCGAATATTAAGCTCGAATTCGTCCCGGTTATGGATAACAGCAGATTTATGTACGGCGGCGCTCCCGAGCCGGGCGAGAAGATGCCGGATCCCTATGAGAAAATGAAGGAAGTCATGCAGGGCAGCAATCCGCCCGATGTCGTGATGGTCGACTTCGGCCAGCTTCCGGATCTGGTTCAGAACAACATGCTCTCTCCGCTTGATCCGATGATTCAGAAGGATAAGTTCGATACGAGCGACTACGTGCCGGCTGTGCTGGACGGTATTAAAGGTGCTGCAACAGACGGCAAGCTGTACGCGCTTGCGCCAACATTCAGCTCCTCGGCCCTCATCTATAATAAGAAGCTGTTCCAGGACGCGGGCGTCGAATTCCCGAAAGACGGCATGACATGGCAGGAAGTGTTCGATCTGGCCAAACGCGTGACGAAGCCTGACGGCGATAAGCCGGTCTACGGCTTCAACTTCAATACGGGCTCGGGCGGCGATATTTTCTGGTCGACGCAAATGTACAGCCAGCCGCTTCAGCTGCGGATGTGGGACGACACGGGAGAGCACATGACGGTCGACTCCGACCAGTGGGAGAAAGTGTGGAGCACGATCATTCAGCTGCAGAAAGATAAGGTGATGCCGGAGGCGATCGATTACAGCCAGCCGGGCAATCGCGCCAAAATGATGCAGCCTGACCAAAACAACCCGTTCGCCTACGACGACTTCATGTCCGGCAAGCTGGCGATGTCCGTTGTGTATTATGGCTGGCTTCCGCAGCTCATTAATGCGAACAAGAATGCAGCGAACATTAAAGGGTATAACCCAATCGAATGGGACGTCGTGTCGATGCCGTCGCATCCCGAAGCGCCGGGCGTGAGCGGTCAAATTTATATGAACGGCATTATGGGGATCAACGTGAAAGCGCATAATCCCGACGATGCCTGGAAATTCATCAAATTCATCAACGGCGACGACTGGGCGCGCCTCAAATCGGGCAGCTCCGGGCAGCTCGTGTCGCGGAAGAAGCATATTAAGGCGCCGGGCGGCGCGACCTTCAACATCGCTGCTTTCTACAACACGAAGCCGGTAGCGCAAAATCTGAACGATTACAAGATTGCCCGCGAGAATCCGAACATCTACAGTGTCCAAGGACTTGCGCAGCAAAACTTTATGTCGGCTCTGCAAGGGAAAATTTCGGTCCGGGACGCGCTGAAGAAATGGCAGACGGACGGCGATGCGATGCTCAAGCAATTGAAGGAGAATCCGACCGCGCCGATCGGGCCTCATGGAATTTCTGCAGAGCAGTAGTCGGCATCAATTACATCAACCTGATAAAGGAGCACACATCATATGAAACGAATTGACCGCAGCCGGAACCAACGATCCGTTCTTTTGTCCGTTGCCTTGTCCGCAGCTCTGATGTGTACGGCTCTGCCGACCGCGTATGCGGACGGCGGGGCTGCCCCTGTGGCAGCGGCAGCTTCGCTCGGCCGCGTCGACCTGAGCGGCAGCAGCTTCGTCGAAGTGAAGCGTGTGAATATGCTCGCCGACCAGAACGGCCGCATCGTCACCTTCACCTTAAGCGTCACGAACAACGACACCAAGGACATCTCGTTCGTCGATTATTGGGTACGGCTGATGACGAAGTCCGGCGCGCAGTTTACCGTCAAGCTGATGCCGCAGGACAAAGACAAGAACACGATTCCGGCCGGATCTACGAAGGAGCTGTCGTTTTACTCGACGGTTAATGAGGGAACTTCGCTGACAGACTTGAAGATCCGGGTGATCAAGTGGGATTTCTCCGTCGACAGCTTCGAGCGTACGCTCGGCGAGGTCGAGGTTCCCGCGAATTTCACCAATGTGGCGGCGGCGGGAGCCGCGCTGGAGACGAAGCTGGCGGGAACGAATACGAAGCTGACTGTCAGCAAGTTCACTCTCGGCAAAAATGAGAAGTACAGCCTGCCCGCCATCACGCTCGTTCTGGAAAATGCCGATGCGCACAGCTTGACGGTTCCCGCTTATCAGTTTGCCGTACGCGCGCAGGACGGCAGCATGTACCCGCTGGAAGCGAAGGGGCTTAAGGATCTGGTCGTAACGCCGCAAGACAAAAAAGAGGTGACGTTATCGGGCAACGTGCCTGTATCTGTCCCGACGGACAACTGGCAGCTGGTCATTACGGAGAATGTAACCGACTTGAAGCGCAACATTCCGGTCGCAGCATTCCAGCTGCCGGCCGTCGCGATTCAGGATGGCGCCGAAGCGGGGAAAGAAGTGCAGTTTACCGACGAGCACGGACTGTATACCGCCAAGCTGAACGGAATTTACCGGCTTCCCTGGGAGGATCAGGACATCATTAGCGCCGATATGCTTATCGCTAATAAAGGGACGTCGGATTCATTGCCGATTCCCCAGCTTTCCGGGTATTTTCTGCTCGACGGAGCGGTGAAGGTGGAAGCAAAGGTCATAACTCCGGCCAAGGTACTCGGATTGTCGAACGGTGCAGCGGTCGGCATGCAGATGGCGGCGAAGATACCGTATACATATGAGTTCAGCAAGGTCAAGCTCGTGCTGCAGGAGAAGACGACCGATGAGAAGACGGTTGACGTTCTGGAATTCGAGACGCCGGCCGAGGTGATGAACGTTCCGATTGCCGAAGCGACTTCCACATATCAACTGGAGGATACGGGCTACCGCTCCCAGTTTTCCATTGATAATGTGAAGACGTATGAAGGCAAATCGACCGAATTGCTCGCGGCACAAGTCGTCGTGGAAAATAAAGAAAAGCGGTTCGCGAATATAGCTAAGCTTCTTGCCCACTTCCGTACTGCTGACGGTACCGTGTATCCGGCAACTGTTGCCGAAGTGAAGGATAAGGTCGGACCCGGGGAGAAGGCACTGCTTACGGTCTATAGTATTCTTCCGAAAGGCGTTGACAAGAGCGGGATGAACGTGCTGCTCGGCGAAGCGGTTACTGACGGCAAGCTTGGCAGCGACGGCGACAAGGGAACGGGCAGCACCGACACGGGTACGGGCACTAGCGCAGCAGCGGCGGGAGCCGATATGTACATCAAACCATTCTCATTCTGGCTGCCGCAGGAGAATAAGGATGTGAAGACGCCGCTGCAGGATATTAAGCTTGGACCTTACACAATGTCGATCAGCAAGGTTGGAACCACTATGGATATTGAGAAGGGTCAGCTGGATCTGAAATTCGACTATGAAATCACAAAGGATCTGACTAAGCATGTCAATGTTGATGGGCGAAAGCTCGTCTTTGAATTGAACGATACGAACGGGTTACGCGTGATCGAATGGAGCACCGAGATGAACAAATTCGAGCCGCAGGCATCCGATACGCCGGCCACGCCGCAATCCAGTTTGCGTGTCGGCAAATATAAAGAATTCAAAATCAACCTATATAACGGCGACTTGCTGTGGAAACTGAGCTTCTTGAAGCAGTATGACCTCAATCTGTATGAAGAATTCCAAGGCCACCGACGCTTAATCGCTACGATGAAGAACACCTGGTTTGCACTATCGGACTAATTTCTCGATGATCATCTGCTCCTGATCCGTAAGGGTCGGGAGTTTTTTCCTGCTGAAGCAAGTTCTTCGGTCGTAGATGCAGATCAGCCCTCAGACGGATTTTCCGCCGCATCACCCCAGCTATAATAGCATTATCGTGCATGGACCGCTTCCTGCATATGGAAATCGCCAGTCATACGGAAGTCATACCGGCATAATATGACAGCCGTCACCGTGAAGTCGTGACTGTCTTCACCTTACGGCAGCGAGGCGGGACGCTATAATGTCAATAGGTTGGAATGTAAGAGAGAGGAAATCGCAGGAGCGGGAGAGAAGAGGTGAAGGTAAGGGTGCAAAGATCACAGAAAGTTCATAACATTTTGATGCACAGAAAATGTTTGCATTTTACAATGGTGGAAAGAACGTACATATCGATCTATCACACTTGCAATCCAGTCGTTACAAGGAAAGCGGAGGAACTAGCCTGATGAACAAATTAATTCAATTTTCAATGAAAAACGTAACAGCCATGTTCATCCTGATCATGCTGTTATTCGGCGGGGGGATGTACTCGGCTTCGTCGCTCAAGATGGAGTCTTTTCCCGACATTAGCTTCCCGGTAGTCGTCGTGATGACGCAGTATACCGCACCTCCGGAAGACGTGCTGGATCAAGTGACGAAGCCGCTGGAGAAGGCGGTCGCAAGTATTGCAGGGCTGAAAAATTTGACGTCCTCTTCGTCAGACAACTTCTCTCAGATCGTTATTCAGCTGGACAACGACAAGAAGCCGGAAGACATCAAGAAAGACGTAGAGGACTTGATCGCGAATGTCAAGCTTCCGGACAATGCAGAGAGCCCGAAGGTATTGACAGCCGGCTTCTCTTCGTCGCCGGTGTACTATTTGGCGGTTCATGGCGACAGCAATATGAGCCAGAACGATTTGAACAAGGTTTACAAAGATTCCATCGAGCCTGCGCTTACCTCGCTCAATGGTATCGACCATGTCGATTCGATCGGTAAAGCGGAAGCCACGATGACCATTAAGCTGGATGTCAATGCGCTTTACAACTACGGCTACACGCCGGAACAAGCGGTCGGCATGATCCGCAGCGCACTCGTATCGAGTCCGGCGGGTACTGTCGAGTTTGATGGCAATACCCAGATGGTGCGGGTGAAGGGCCAGCTTAATACTGTTTATAACTTGCAAAACTTACCTTTGTTGACACCAACGGGCGACTCCTTGTCATTGAAGCAAATTGCCAATATCGAGGCTGTGAATGAATCTCAATATTACGCGCGTCTCGACGGCGAGCCGGCAATCGGCGTATTGCTCTATAAGACGAAGGAGGCGAATACGGTCCAGTTCGCTGCGGGTGCGGATAAGCTGATTGAAGGCTGGAAGACGACGCTGCCGAGCGTGAAGTTTTTGAAGATTTATAATGATGCGGATTCCGTCAAAGAATCGATTAACGGTATGCTCAAGGAAGGGACCCTCGGGGCTGTACTGGCTTCCTTAATGATTCTGGTGTTCCTGCGAAACGTTCGGATGACGCTCATTGTTCTCGTCTCCATTCCGTTATCGCTCCTAATCACGCTGCTGGCCATGAGCTGGTTGAATATTACGCTGAACATTATGACATTAGGCGGCATGGTCATTGCGATCGGGCGTGTCGTGGACGACAGTATCGTCGTTATCGAGAATATTTACAGTCAGCTGGTCAAGCGTCAGGAACGCGACGAATCGGTCATTCTGTACGCGACGCAGCAAGTGGCGGCGGCCATTACATCGTCCACGATTACGACCGTCGGCGTATTCGGGCCAATTGCCTTCGTATCGGGTGTCATCGGCTCTGTCTTCCGGCCGTTCGCCATTACGATTGTCGTTGCGATCCTGTCATCTCTGCTCGTGGCTTTAACCGTCATTCCGATGCTGTCTAAACTGCTCGTGCTTCGCGCGAAGAAGCTGACGCAGCATGAAGAGAGCCATGACGGAGCGGTCATGCGCAGATATAAGGCCATTATGAGTTGGTCGCTTGAGCGTCCGAAGCGAGTGCTCGCGATTGCGTTCCTCGCATTTATCGTGTCATTTGCCGGTACGCTCCCGTTCTTGCCGATCACGTTCCTTGGCGGTGACGAGAAGCAGACACAAATGTCTTTCTCCGTCGAGATGCCTACGGGGACTTCGTTCGAAACGATGAACAACAAGGCAAAGCAGTTTGAAGAGATGATGAAGCAGGATAAGAACGCTTCCGGCCAGCCTGTGTTTAAATATATTGAAACGCTTGTCGGCTATGAATTGTTTACCGAGATCCAGTCAGGCGAACGGATCTCGAACTTGGCGACGATCCTTGCCGAAGTGAATGATACCGAGGATTCGCAAAAGGTATTCGACAGATGGAAGCAGCTCATGTTGAATGAGCTTCCTAAGGAATCGGAAGTGGGCGGCAGCGTATTCTCGGCCGGACCGCCGAGCAGCAGCGGCGCCGACTTCTCCTACGCACTGAAAGGCGATGACGTGCTATATTTGGAACAAGCGGTACAGCTTGTAAAAGCCAAGCTGCAAGAGTTTCCCGAGCTAAGCGATGTTAAAGACAGTATGGGCAGGAAAAAGAGCCAGATTGAAATTGTCGTTGACGAGAATAAAGCACGGCTATACGGGCTTAGCACGGGTCAAGTGCTTTCAACCGTGAACGGTTGGATTGCCGAAGCAGATCTGGGAGACATGAAATTCGACAACACCATGTTTAAGACTAAAGTACTCGTAGACCCCACCTTCAAAGATTCTGTCAAAGACATCGGCGATTTCACCTTCAAGACTCAATCCGGAACGGTTGTGAAGCTGAACGAAGTCGCTAAAGTAACGGAAATCGCTGCACCGGTCTCGATTCGACGTGAAATGCAGAGCCAGACGCTCACGGTCAGCGCCAAGATTAATTCCAGCGACAAGGGCGGCGTTAGTGCAAAAGTATCGGCCGCATTGGACGCGCTCGATTTGCCTGCAGGCGTTTCCCGCGAAGTGAAAGGGGTAAACGACGATATTCAGGAAGGCTTCACACAGCTGATCATGGCGATGTTCGCATCGATCTTCATCGTATATTTGATCATGGTATTGGCATTCGGCAATGCGAGCGCTCCGTTCGCCATT
Source organism: Paenibacillus chartarius (assembly GCF_042432825.1). NCBI lineage: Bacteria > Bacillati > Bacillota > Bacilli > Caryophanales > Paenibacillaceae > Paenibacillus > Paenibacillus chartarius. Next base: position 23,330 of record NZ_JBHLWN010000046.1, read on the forward strand.
CTGTTCTCGCTGCCGCTTGCAGCCATCGGCGGATTGGTCGGCCTGCTCATCACGGGATCGATTCTCGACGTTACCGCATTAATCGGATTTTTGATGCTGATCGGTATCGTTGTTACGAATGCTATCGTATTGATTGATAGAGTAATGCAGCTGGAGAAAGAGGGCGTAGGTGTGCGCGAAGCGCTGCTGGAAGCCGGGGTATCGCGTTTCCGCCCGATCATTATGACAGCGGGCGCCACGGTGCTGGCATTGCTCCCGCTCGCACTCGGCTTCTCCAAAGGAACCATTATTTCGAAGGGCCTGGCCGTAGTCGTTATCGGAGGCTTGACCACTTCGACGCTTCTGACGCTTGTTGTTGTTCCGATCGTATATGAAATGATCGATTCGTTTAAAAACCGCAAGAGCCGCAAGGCCGCAAAGAAGGCCGCATCCGCGAATGCAGCCGTTATCCACTGAGGGGAAAAAGGAGAAGCGATATGACCATGCGTTCCACACGATTGATGAAGAAACCACTGCAGACCGTTGTGTTCCGCAGCGTAAAGCTGGTAAGTGTCGTCGCCTTGGCGGCGGCACTGGCGGCGGGATGCTCGCAAGCGCCGGAGCAGCCGGCACAAGCGGCTGCTTCCGAACCGCAAGTTCCTACTGTTCGGGTGCAGCCGATCGCCAAGTTGAAGATTGCGGAGCCGCTTGAGCAAGTAGCGGATGTCGTGTCCGCGATTCAGCTCGATATCGTAGCCAAATCGGGCGGCGATGTGCTGGAGATTCTCAAGAAGAAGGGCGAATACGTCAACAAAGGCGACGTTCTGTTCCGGCTTGATCCTTCCGACGTTTCACTGATGCATCAGAAGGCTGCATTAAGCAAGCGCAACTCGGAGCTAAACTACAGCAAAACAAAGGAAGACCTTGAGAATGGCAAGACCGAGGCCCGCAACGGCCTTGCCAAGCTGGAGCAGCAGCTGAAGGACTTGGAGAGAAATTATAACAAGCTTCGCAATGATTACGATGCCGGACTTGTTCAGAAGAAGCAGCTTGACGATATGGAAACGCAGATGAACAATCTGAAACTGGACATTAAGGCGGCCCGTGATAAGCTCGCTACGCTAGAGTCCAGCACGCAGCTGGAGCAGCTCCAAATTGCCGCGGAAATTGCCGGCATCGATCTGCAGCAGGCCGACAAATCGGTCGAAAATCTCGAAGTAAAGGCAGCGGCAAGCGGTGTAATCACCGACCTGAATGTAGAAGTCGGCATGACCGTGCAGCAGGGCTTCCGCGCCGGTACCATTCAGCAGCTTGACCCGATCCGGATCAAGTCCGAGCTTACGGAAGAGACCGCAAGGCTCGTTCGCGGCAAGCAAGAGCTCACCTTCTACATCCCGGGTGTTGTGGAGAAGACGAAGGCGAAGGTCAGCTACCTGGCTGATGTCATGAACTCGACGACGAAAGCTTACACGCTGGAGCTTGAAGTACCGAACTCGGAACGCAAAATCCGGCCGGGAACGAAAGCGCAAGTGCTGCTCACGGAAGAGGTCGACCAGAATGTCGTCGCCATTCCGTCGCTGAGCGTCGTTCGCGAAGGCAGCGAGACGTTCGTATTCGTCCTCGCCGGCGAGCAGGTGGAGAAGCGCAAGGTGGAGCTGGGCCGTCTGAAGGAAGCAAATCAGGAAGTGCTTTCGGGTGTTAAGGAAGGCGAGCAGATCGTCGTAACCGGCCAGCATCTGCTTAAGGACAAAGACAAAGTGCAAGTGTCGAAATAGGAGGATTACTACATGAAAAAGCTCTTACAAACAACAGCAGCCGTCGCATTGTTATCCGCCGTCATTGCCGGCTCCGCGCTTCCGTCTGCATTCGCCGCCGACACCGCAGCCCCGGCAGCAGCGGCTTCCCTGCAATCTTACACTCTGAACGACTCGCTGCAAGTCGAAATCAAGAGTGTGCTGAGTCAGCGCGTGAAAGGTGGAACCTTGCTTGGAGCGGTCGTCCGTTTGACGAACACGTCGGGCAAAGTAACTCGCGTTCCGGATTATGAAGTGCGGCTGAAAGCCGATGACGGGACTGAATATACATTACAGCCTAGTTCGACAAATGTTCCCTCGGTAAGTGCCAAATCGTCCCGCGAGCTCAGTTACATGCTGACGATCGATCGAACCGATGAAGTGAACGTTGCGAATATCGTATGGGTAGATGTTGATTATTATGTCTATCCGAAATTGGAGACCGTGAAGCTGGACGTACCGACATCAGGTGTTGTATGGCAGGGTGACGAAACCGAGATTCGTACAGCGGATGCGATCAAGAAGTGGGGGGACAGCTTTACCATTCCTTCCTTACACTCACCGCTCGTTTACACGCCTGTCGATATTGTACGCGACTACAGTGGGGAGAAGCCTGTAAGTATCGTTCAAATGCTGGTGGAAAATCCGTCGAAGGAGCGTCAAGCGCTGCCTGATCTCGCAATGGACGGCAAGTCGGCAACGGACGTTTACTTCGGTTCTTTGGTTGATAAAACTCCTATTATTCTTGAATCCGGTGAAAAGAGATACGTTCATTTCGCCATTGAAATGGAATTGGACAGCACGGAACTGCGCAGCTTAAATGTGCTTACAACCGAGCAGCATGTGACCGGGGATGTTAGTCAGCCGTTCAGAATAGGCAGAGTAAATATATTGCTGCCGGCAAAAGAAGTTGCCGGCGTGCTGCCAGCAGGTCCCAAGTACGAGTTCGGCACCCCGATCGCTTTCGACAAGCTCAATAAACTGATTCATCCGAACCTGGAAGTATCGCTCGTTGAGCTGCACGTGCAAGAGAACGAGAATGATGGCTACAAGACCGCGATCGCCAAATTTAAGCTGCTGAACAAGAGTGACCGTAATTTGCCGGTGCCGTCGTTCGGCACCCAGCTGCAGAGCGGCGACGGTTATGAATATGTCGGTTACGCGCAAAGCAATCCGGCGAAACTTATTGTCCCAGGCGCCGCAACGGCGGTCGCTTACTCGTTCACGGTGCCGAAATCTCAGCAGATCGAAGATTTGCAGCTGAGCCTGTTTGATTCCCAAACGATCAAGCCGTACAAATCGGTGATCGCAGCGGTTCATCCAAGCATTCAGGTGGAAGAGACGGAGCGGGTAACGGAGCTGAATATGTATCCGCTGAAAGTGACGATCAACGACTGGAGAGCAGTCACCAACTTCGACTTGCAGACAGGTTATACGTATAAACTGAAGTTGGATCTCGATATCGAGCAGGATGAGCAGGCGATTATCGACGCCTCTTCGCCGAAGCTCCGTTTGGAAGTTGTAAACACATCGGGCAAGTTGATTGGAGTCGTTCCCGAGTTAAGCTTTGCCGGGGTAAATGCGCTGCAGGATGGCTCGAACACGGTTAGCATTCAAGGGACAACTGAGCAGTTGGAGACTCCGTTCACAATCAATGTCTATGAATCTTTCACGAATACGAACGGTGAGCTGGCGAAACGCCTTATTAGTACATTGAAATAATAGTTTCATAGATAGAGAGAGCCCCCTCCGACCTGTGATGAAGGCTGTGAGGGGGCTTTTATTTATTCGCGTATGAGTTGTGACGGATAGCACGGGCCGATATGGTGCTTATCCGCGCAGCAGGAACGATTGATGTGCCGTCCAGGCGCCGTTCTCCGTCTGGTAGAGCAGGTGGAACCGGTCGATCCGCGATGAAAGGTCCAGCGGCTTCGCTTTAACGCTGGCCAGAACGTCATGCAGCTCGTCGCTGTTCATCTCTTGGCCAATTGTCAAATGAGGCGTATAGGAATAGGCGCGTTTCACTTCAGCGAGCTCTTCGCTGCAAATCGTCTCGTACAGACGCTTCATTGGTTCCGTATCGGATAGAGCCATGTAAACAACGTTATTCACGGGGTAGAAGGAGCTGAACCGGTTGAAATGAATCGTGAAAGGGGCTAAAGCCTCGGCGGCTCGCTCCAGCTTAGGTATCGTGTGACGCAGCTGTTCTTCGGACCAATCCTCCTTCTCGCGAATCGTGAGATGAGGCTGAATTAAGCTGTAATGAGGGTCATAGCGTTTGCGATAGCTGTTAGCAAGATCTTGTATTTCTTTGGACGGGAATACGGCGATTCCGAATTTCACGGCAATCCCTCCTCCTAACGGTATATATCGATTATAATGGAACGAGGGCGTCAAGCAAAGCCGCTACAGGTGTAGGATACCCAAGTGCAGGGCAATTCAACCATATGAGGAGATCCATCATGTCGAGGAGGAATATGAATGACGATTTCGATTGCGTTCATCGGGACAGGCTGGTTTGCAGCGGTACACGCCGATATTTTGACCAAGATGGATGGTGTGAAGTTTGCCGCGGCCTGCGGTACAAGCTTGGACAAGGCGGAGCGTTTCGCGTCCAAATACAGCGCCGCCGGCTACGATCATGTGGAACGGATGCTCGATTCGGTAAAGCCGGACGCCGTCTTCATCTCCGTACCTCCGTTCGCCCACGGCCCGATTGAAGCGGCTCTATTGGAGCGCCGCATTCCATTCTTCATCGAGAAGCCGCTGGGGCTGAATCTCGACGTACCGCGGCAAACCGTCATCCAGGTGCAGCAAAGCGGACTGCTGACATCCGTCGGTTACCATATGCGATACCTCGAAAGTACGGCAAGAGCGCTGGATATCATTCGCGGTACACGTGTCGGGATGTCACTCGGCTATTGGACGGGGACGATGCCGGGTGTCGCCTGGTGGCGGCGGGAGGAAGGCTCCGGCGGCCAATTCATTGAGCAGACGACGCATATTGTTGACCTGCTTCGATATACCGTCGGTGAGGTATCAGAAGTATATGCCGCGTACGCATCGACGATCATGCATGAACGGGAGCAGGGAGTTACTGTACCCGATGTCGGAACGGTTACGCTGAAGCTGGCGAACGGAACGATCGCCAATATTTCGAATGCATGTATGCTGCCGGTGGAGCATCGCGCCGAATTGCACATTTTGACGGAAGAGGGGGTATTGGAGCTTAGCCGGAAAGGGCTGCAGGAGCAGCGCCGCGGCACGACGATCTTCACGGAGAACCAACATAACCCCTATGAAGCCGAAGTTGAAGCTTTCCTGCACGCACTTCGTACAGGCGACCGTTCCGGCATTCGAAGTACATACGAAGACGCGTTCCGTACGCAGCAAGTTACCGTCGCAGCGTTGGAGTCCGCTCGCAACGGGACGCCGATCCGGTTATAAAATGCAAAGATCTGGATATGCTACATACAGATTACCCCTTACCAACAAGGAGGCAGCCAGCATGAGTTGGGTGTATTGGGCGAAGCTGTATGATAGCAAATTCCAGGCGGGATGTTTGGCGAAGCGCATGGAGGAAGACTGGTGGATCTACGGCTACGAGTGCCCGCAGCACGTTGAGGTGTATAAATCGCGCAAGGGCCGGTTCGGTGTCCGATATTCGCTGTAAATTAATATCTATTTTTTTCTTGACTTTTTGCTTTCAATTAGCTATATTTATGTTTGTCGCTGCTGAGACTTATTAGAAAAGCTCAGGCAGATGACGGTTACCGCGGGGTGGAGCAGCCCGGTAGCTCGTCGGGCTCATAACCCGAAGGCCGCAGGTTCAAATCCTGCCCCCGCAACCAAATCATCTTCACCCTACATGTACTGGGGGCCCTTAGCTCAGTTGGTTAGAGCGGTCGGCTCATAACCGATTGGTCGCAGGTTCGAGTCCTGCAGGGCCCATCGAACGCACAACCCTTACGAGAGTAAGGGTTTTTTCTTTTTCTAGGCATGGAATCATCCTTATGTTTGATCATCATAGAGCTTATATATGGGTTATGCTATCTGCAGCTTTGACCAATTTTGAGACGGCATTTTATTAAAGTGGATGACCTTAAACTTAAAGAAAACTTTGGGAAATGTTAGGTGGTTTATTGTCGAAATTAGTAGGAATCTTTCGAATTATGTTGAATACATGGATATTGCCAATAGATATGTGGGGGGAAAAGGATGGTAGAAAAGAAAAGAAAACTGAGCCTTCTCAGGAATCGGGGTGCTTGGAGGTTGACGACGGTTCGGATGCGCCTTATTTTGTCGTTCCTGCTGTTATTGTTGGTCCCGAGTCTTTGCGTGGGGTATTTTTCCTACGACATTGCCCATACGGAACTGGAATCAAAAATCCAATCCGCTTCCAAGGCCAATGTGGAACTGGTCAATAAGACAATCAACCAATATATCACTCCGATTATGCTCGATACCGACCTGCTGGCCAGTCAGCTCTCGGCGGCTGCGGTCGACCGCAAGGACCCAACCGCCCGCAAACTGATCGAGGGCTTTGTGGCCAAGCATCCGGAAATTGAACTGATCACTCTCGGCAATGATAACGGTTCTTGGATGAAAGCCCCAGATCCAGGCCCGCAAGACTACGATCCCCGGAAAAGGGATTGGTATATAGGCACATTGAAAAATCAAGGAAAAGTTTTCGTATCCCAGCCGTACATATCGGCTACGACGAAAAACACCGTCGTAACCATATCTCAAGCGTTTCCCGACGGCAAAGGCGTTATCGGTATGAATTTGGATCTTAAGAAGCTGGATGTACTTCTCAAAGATGTCAAAATCGGCGAGAACGGCTACATTTATTTGCTCGATACCGGCAGCAAGTATATTGTCCATCCTGCCAACGCGCCTGGAACCGCGGCCATTGGGCAGCAGTACGAATATATGCTCGATCAAGATCATGATTTTATTAAATATGTGCTTAACGGAGAACCAAAGGAAGCGTATTTTGCAACGAATGAGCTGACGGGCTGGAAGGTCGTAGGCACGATGGTCGTTTCCGAGTTCGATAGCGCCGCAAAGCCGATTTGGCAGCGTACGGTGACGGTTATCGTCGTGACCTTCATTATATTTGCCATTGTTGCATATTTCATCATCCGCAGCATTTTGAATCCGATTCGAGAGCTTCGTAACGGAACGGAATGCATTGCGTCGGGCGATATCTCGGCGCGGATTACCGTCATCCAAAATGACGAATTCGGCGCACTCGGCCGCGATTTCAACGCCATGGCGGAATCGTTATCTCAGCTGGTTGGCGAAATGTCGGAAACTTCCAGTCTGCTGGCCGCTTCGTCTCAGGAAATGACCGCGATCACGGAGCAGACGACCGTGTCTCTGCAGCAGGTCACGGAATCGCTGCAGAACGTCGCAGAAGCGGCCGGCCAGCAGTCGCGCGCTTCGGCTGAGACTTCGCTAGCTGTCGAAGAGATGGCCACAGGGATTCAGAGGATTGCGGAAGCCGCCGGGGAAATTGCGGAATCGTCGGAAAGGACGAGCCAAGACGTACAGGTCGGCAGCGCTACCATCCGGGAGCTCACGGAGCAAATGAACGGTATTTTGCAAAGCGTGAGTGAATCCTCCGGCCTCATCAGCAACCTGTCCCGGTTTTCCGCAGAGATAGCAACAATAAATACTGCGATTTCGGAGATTGCCGGGCAAACAAATTTGCTGTCGCTAAATGCTGCCATTGAGGCCGCAAGAGTCGGTGAACAAGGGAGGGGTTTCGGCGTCGTTGCCAGCGAAATCCGCAAGCTGGCTGACCAGTCCGGACGAATGGCGGAACAGATTCATACAATTATCTCGCAAATGACGGGCATGATCGCTACGACAGCCAGTGTCATGAACGATAAAGTCGTCACCGAAGTAGACAAGGGAATGACGATCACCAGGAAGGCAGGTGTGGCGTTCGTACAAATCGAACAGTCTGCCGGGCGGATAGTGGAGCAAATACACGACATTACCGCGATAGCGGAGCAAATGTCATCCGGCTCAGAGCAGGTAGCCGCTTCGATGGTGCAGATGGCTTCGTCGGCGCAGCTTTCCTCCGACCATGTGCAGACCGTCTCCGCCGCTTCGGAGGAGCAGCTTGCAGCATTGCAGGAAATTTCTTCTGCCTCGGTCCAGCTCGCCTCAATGGCTGAGCAGCTTCAGGGAATCGTCAATCGATTCAAGCGGAGCTGATCAAACAATCCCGGTTATGAAGTCTCCGAACCTGCGTGCCGTGGGTTCGGAGTTTTTGTGTGAGCTTTCATGTTTGCCGAACAATGAGAACCTGCCGAGATTACTCGGCAGGCATCGGCGCTACTTTGTTTACCCGGGTTCATGATCTTGACAATGCCACGGACACCGGTTGGTTTGTTGTTTAACTCCTCATTCCAGTATAATAAATGCAGCAACTGCTTACAGAAAGAGGATGATGGCTTGCTTACATACACCATTTTGCGTTCCGAAAACTCTCTTCATAGGCTTATAATCGGAGTTCAACCCCACCTATGAGACTATTAATCGATATGGATTCTGTCATTGTCGACCTGATGTCCGTATGGTTTGATAAATACAATGCCGACTACAACGATCATTTGTCTGTCGACGCTTTACTTTCGTGGAACACGGAGCTGTATGTCAAACCGGAGTGCGGGGAAAAAATTTATGAGTATTTGGACGAGACCGGCTTGTTTCGTGCGCTTCAGCCGCTTCCCCATGCGATTGACGTACTGCAAAGACTAAAGGCCAATCATGACATCGTTATCGTCTCAAGCAGCAGAACGCACGCCTTTTCCGACAAAGAGTTTTGGGTCGAGCAGCATTTGCCGTTTATCGGGAAAACCAACCTGATCTTTAGCCATCGCAAGGAATTGATTTGCGGCGATCTTCTCTTTGACGATGCCCCCCACAATCTGAAAGCATTCAGCGGAACGGGCAGACTGGCCGTTGCCATGGACTATCCTTATAATCGCGATGTGAAGGTGCCCAGAGTGTCCGATTGGCTGGAATTTGAAAAATTCGTCAACGAGCTGAAGGGGAGTGGCCGATGAAAGTTCAAGTAGCCATTATTGGCGGCGGACCCGCAGGTATGTCTGCAGCGATTTGGTGTAAGAGATTAAACATATCTCACATCTTGCTGGAAGAGAACGCCGTGTTAGGTGCGCAGCTGGCTTCCATCCACAATGCAATCATCGATTATCCAGGCCTTGTCACAAAGAATGGCGAACAATTTAGGCAAGCTCTCGTTAAGCATGTGGAGGAGCTTGGCTGTACTGTGGAATCCGGTGTGAAAATCGTTCATCTAGACTCCGGCAACCTGGAGATCCGGTATCAACAACATGGTCGGACGGTTACCCTTGGCGCGGAGAGTATGATCCTGGCAACGGGAACGAGCCCAAGAAAGCTGCTCATTCCGGGCGAACAGGAGATGCTGGACCGCGGCGAGACGTATTCGGCCTCTAAGGATGCCGGGCGTTTTGCCGGGCGGCGGGTCGCCGTTGTAGGGGGCGGAGATCGGGCGCTGGAAGGAGCTCTGCTCCTTTCGAAGCATTGCAGCAAGGTATATGTCATTCACCGTTCCCATCATTTTCGTGCGCGTTCCGACTATATCCGTGAAGCTGAACAAACGAACAACATCGTCATGTTGAAAAACTGCGTGCTGGAACGTATACAAGGAAACGACCGGGTAGAAAATATCATGTTCAGAAACTTGGAAACGAATGAAGTCGAGACGATCCAAGTGGACGGCGTGTTGATCAGAATCGGCGTTCAGTCTAATATCCCATTGATTCAGGAGAAGGTGAAAACCGATCCGGAAGGATACATCATGACGGATGCATACGGGCAGACCAATATTCCTGGAATATTTGCCATTGGCGATGTGTGTACGCCTCCGCTTTACAGCAGTCTGTCTAATGCAATCGGCCAAGGGATGGTATCCGTCAAATACATCCATTCGCATATCCTAAGAAGGTGAGAGCCATTCATACGTTTCAGGGCGCGTTGCCGAACCAGGTGATACAGTTAACTTTTGATAAAAATGCGTTTACTCGTCCGGATGCCGTACTCCTATTTCCATTTTATCAAGGCCAGTTATTGTTCGCTCGGCATAAGCAGCGCGGCTGGGAGCTGCCCGGCGGGAAGATCGAGGAGAACGAGTGGCCGATCCACGCGGCAATTCGTGAGCTGTACGAGGAAACGGGAGCGGAGACGGAATCGATCGTGCCGATTGCCCAGTATCACATCATCGAGCAGGAGCGGCGCAGTACGAAACAAATCTACGTTGCCCGGGCAGCCCGAATTCATAGTAGGCCGGCAGGGTTTGAAACCGAAGGGTATCGTCTGTTTCAAGTTCCGCCTGCCTATGATGAGATTCTGAACGACGCGAGATTTAGTGACCATATGAAGGATCAAGTATATCCGATTGCGCTGGAATATATTTTACAAGACAAGCATCTGTATGGTTAGACATATTGCGACTTATTATGACATTATGTAAGCCTACGGACTTATTGGGAAAGGTTCGCTCGAATTGTATCGTTACCACCGTTTGAAGGGAGATACAATCATGACCTATTATTGTATCGGCTGCAGCAAGAGTCACACGGACATTGGAGACGGATCGAAGTTTCGTACCGGCTTTCATAGTTATGCGAACGGCCTGAAGGAGCCTGCCGGTCTATGCGCCTTGCACCGTAGCGCTTTGACAACGGCGCAGGCTTCGAATAACAAGGAAAGCTCCGCAAGGAAAATGGCGGGATAACCCTGGATGCTCAAACAAACCGGACCGATGTCGACACGTTCGACGCAGTCCGGTTTTTTGTCGCGGTGCAAGTAAAAGTCTCACAGATCGATTCGTTGGATTTGCCAACCGTCATAGAAGGGTATATGAATGAGATGGAAGGTTAGTGTTGCCCGCTGAGCTGTGCGGCTGTCTTCCCGGTACAAGCCGGCGCCGACAACGACGGTGCTCTCGGTCTGCTGACGATCCGAGCGGATGGAAGACGACTTCGGAAGCTCGTCTTCGCGGCGAATGAGCTGAATCCGGCTCTCGTGGAACTTGTCCGGCAGCAGAAGGTGCCAATCTCTTTCCGAGGAGACGGCCTGAAGCAGTTGTTCGTCGTGCTGGTTGTAGGCGATGATGAAGAGCTCGGCCATCCGCTCCGGATCGAGAGCGGTCAAATACGGACCAAGCAGACCGGCCGCTTTGTGAGCCATCGTCTGATGGGCGAGATCCAGATTCGCTTTGCCATGTGTCGTGCTGCCTGCAAAATGGATGCAAAAATGTCCGCTGAAGCCGTTATCCGGGATCCCGTCCCCGCCATGCGGCTTGCCGTTCATCGATGCCGCATACAGCTTGTCGTTGTAGCGAAGCACCACCGCCCGGCGATCCCAGCTCCAGCTGCCGCCGTAGATGCGCTTCATCGTTTCCGAGTCCTGGCGAGTGAGCGGCTGCGCATCCGCGTGCGAGCTTCCGGCGCGCCGCTGCGCGCGGAACGCGAGCCCCGTCTCGACGTCGATGACGTCGAATTTGGCCATGCGAGGCACCGCGCTCCGGGCCTCGCTCCACGGCAGCAGCGCCCCGTAATGGCGGGCGCGCAGCGATTCCCTGGCGGCGCTTAGCTCGCGCCGCCACTTCTCGGGCGTCCGCAGCCGGACGCCCTTGGCGGCATCGACGACCGTGCCGTCGTCGTCGATGCCGTAGCTGCCGTTCGTGCCCGGCCAGGCCACGAACGTGTCCAGCAGCTCCGCGCGCACGTGCGCAGGCGGAGCCGCGTCCGCATCCGCGCGAACCGCTTCCTCCAGCGCCTGCCGCAGGCCGCTGTCCTTGCGCTCTTCGCGCGTCTCATAGCTGGCGGTGCGTGACGCCCGCACCGACAACACCACGGCGTCGCGGTCCGGATGGTCCGCCCCCGCGGCGCCCGCTGCATTCGTGACCGCAGCTGCATTTCCGCTGGCCGCTACCGTCAGCCATAAAGCCACGGCAGCCGCCGCTCCTGTGAATGTACCTGTTCGAAACATCGTCACAAAAGCCTCCCGTTCCTATCGGTATCCTGTCACAGTATTCGCGTAACCGGGACCGATTATCACAGGAGGCTTTCTCGTTAACGCCGTTAATTTCAACTTGACATGTGCAGCTGTTACTTAACGGGCTTCAGTTCGATTTTCCAATCGGATCCTACATATGCCGTTGCTTGAACATCGCTAATCACTTGAGCGTTTATCGAGCCCGGCTTCGGCTCGTGCAGCGAATATCGGATCACGGCAATTCCGGAGGGGGCTGTGCCTTCGAAATCGATCCCTTCAATCTTCACCGAATAGCCAGCAGTCGGGCGAGCGGGCCATGTCAGCGTAACCAGATCGACGCCTTCTGCGGCTTTAGTGCGTTCCATCAACACGGGCTGCTCCTTTTGATCGTCTTTGCTTTCGTTTTTCAAAAATGTGATCGCCTTGGTGATCAGCTGTGCGGCTTTGGAGCGGCTCAGCTCGGCTTTGCTTCCGGCCGCGTCGCCAAACAGCGTGGCAGGAGGCTCCTGCTCCGTCTTGGCACGCAAGCCCTCTATGAGCAGCGAAGCGAACGCGCCTTCCGTCAAATTCGCATTCGGATCCAGGCTCCGCGGCAGCGTCAGCCCGTTGTGGAAAGCGATAATCATCGACTGCGCATACCACGCGTCATTCGCCACATGGTCGAACATATCCGTTGCCACCGGTTCTTTGATAAAACGAAGCGCATCCAAATTCAGCCCTAAGCCTTTCACAATCATGTGTATTCCTTGGGCCAGCGTCATCGTGCCGCGCGGGTTAAACTGTGATTCTGTAATGCCGTTAATAATTCCTGCTTGCGACAATGCGTTAATCTCCGCCTCGGCCGGATCACCTTTCGTGTCCTCGAAGCCATAGGCCGATGCGCCGCCGACAGCCACAGAGAGGACGACGGCCCCGATCAGCGTAACTCTTTTCCATTTGTTGTTCATCGTTGATCACCTCAACGTTGTTAACGTTATATGTTTTCAGAATGTTTCAGCATCCGGTATAAAATGCATGCCTATGTTACAATACCACTAAAGCCAGTCATGTCATGCTGGAGGTCTTGGTTCATGAGCATTGTAAAATGGGGCATACTCGGCTGTGCGTCCATTGCCGTCCGTTCCTTTATTCCCGCTGTCGAAAGGTCCGAGCTGAATTCGGTTGTCGCCGTCGCCAGCAGAGATGCGGCAAAAGCCCAATCCGTCGCCGCCGAGCACCGTATTCCGAAAGCTTACGGCAGCTATTTGGAGCTCCTTGCCGATCCGGATATCGACGCCGTCTACATCCCGCTGCCGAATCACCTGCACCGCGAATGGACGATCCGTGCCGCTCGCGCCGGCAAGCACGTCCTCTGCGAGAAGCCGCTGTCCGTATCGGAGCGGCACGCCGTACAGATGGTCGAAGCCTGCGAGCAGTTCGGCGTTATTTTCTGCAGGAGAGCATGCTGTACCGGTATCACCCCCGCTACGAGCGTGTACGGGAGATCATCCGGTCCGGCGAAATTGGCGAGGTGCGCGGCATCCACGGCGTATACACCTTCGATAAATCGGAGGCTGCCGGGGACATCCGGTTTTCGCTGGAGATGGGCGGGGGAGGCTTGTACGACGTCGGCTGCTACTTGTTCAGCGCCGCGCGCTTTGTGCTTGACGTGGAGCCTGCTGCCGTCCGCGTTTCAATTGAGGGAACACCTCAACCCGAACCTCATCGTCACCGTCCGCGGCGAGAAAAGGGAAGAGGAGGCGGAGCTCATGAATTTGTGGCTTATCCAGTTGGACGCGTTTGCGAATACGGTCTTGCATGGCATTGTTCATCCATACAGCCCTTGGGATGCCGTTCACAATATGAAAGTCATCGACGCTTGTCTGAAGTCCGCACAGGAGGAGAGGCGGGTTGCCATTTTGCCGTTAGGTACGGTGTTGTAGAGGAGCTTGGAGGGAGGAGGTCGGCCGGTTCTCGGTTCAGGACGACCTCCGTTATTTCCCGGGCGAGCGCAGAAATCCCAACGGTTCGACAGCGTTCCGCTTGCGGTGCGCTACACGATTCGGATGCCGACAACGTGGTCGAACACCGTCTCCTTATCAATCAGGAAAATAAAATCTTCTTCCTTCTTCGAAGCACGGCGTTCTTGATACACCTCAATGAAGGGGCCCTCGATCTGCTGCCGGCATTCCTTATCGGCATAAAGCTTTCCTTCCTCTACCTGTCTCAGCGCATCGATCAGCGCATCCTTGCGGGATGCTTCAGTGTTGATCTTCGTATACACGGTTCCTACGGCATCATGATCCTTCAAGATGATCATTACTTTTTTTTGCGAGCTTTTATTGGTTAATGATTTTGTTTTCTGCATGTCGGGATGCTCCTTTGTTCAAAAAATATATTGCGTACCAAGCGTCTGTATAGCTTATGTTGGGACACTTACCCCGGACTAGGCGAATCGGCAGAAGCGGCGGTCGCCTAATGTTGTTTAGGTTGCAGGTGTGGGGCAAAGGTGGAGGAGGGGATGTAGTGACGCGGCAGTTTAATGAAGCGATGCCATCTGATGTATGTTCTGCCTGTTGACATGCAAACGGATTTTTGGTAGGATAACACTTGTCGCCGCTAAATTTCTGCGGGATCTATCATATGACTCGGTAGCTCAGCCGGGAGAGCACCATCTTGACAGGGTGGGGGTCGCTGGTTCGAACCCAGTCCGAGTCATAACAACAGAAAGCCGCGTCCCATAAGGGCTCGCGGCTTTCGTCGTTGATATACTCTTTTGTAGTACAGTAATGATTTCGTGAAATTGGGGACCTAAGGGCTTGAGGCGATTTATTGCCGCCGCGGCAAGGAATTGCTTCAAAGAACCAACGGCAAAGAAATGCTTCAAATCTGGAAGTAAAAACAGCAGCTGGTGGCAGTCTTATTTCAGATATTTTCTATCGTACTTAATCAACCTTTCACTATAGATGTCTTAACTTTTCCGGATTGGCGACATTATAGATCGTTTCGATCTTATGATCCCGATAAGCAAAAGAATACACATATTGAATTCCTTCGCTCAAACGAATGCGGATTCCTGGGAGCCCATTCACCACGAGGAACGAGTACGTAAATTTACCCGAATGTTTGTTGATCATATTTTGATGAAGCTTCAGCACTTGCTCAAATCCGACAACAGGCACTTGTGCCGCGCTTACTTTGCCTCCGCCGTCCGAGTAGAACACAACATTGTCACTAACCAGTTCAAGAAGCTTGGTCGTATTTCCTTGCAGCAGCGATTTCACAAACTCTTTAATCGTCTCCTCCGCAATGGAAACCGACGGTTGTTGGTCTTGGTCGAAATGGATGCTTTTTTTTGCGCGGTGGAAAATTTGCCGGCAATTTGCACTGCTTTTCCCGACAATATCGGCAATCTCTTCAAACGAATAATGGAAAATCTCTCGAAGAAGAAAAACCGCCCTTTCCGTTGCACTCAGTTGCTGCAGAAGCAGAAGATAGGCCGTGGAAATCGACTCGGACCGCAAATACTTATTGGATGGATCGTTGTCCGAAGCTCCTTTTTCAATCAGGGGTTCCGGAAGCCATGGACCGACGTACATTTCCCGTTTTTTGGCCGACGAGCGCAAAAGATCAAGACAACGATTCGTTACGATTTTGTATAGGAACGCCCTTTCGTTTCGGATTGTCCCGACGTCAGACAGCCCGTCATAGCTCAAAAAAGCATCTTGTACGATATCTTCCGCATCCATGACGCTGCCGAGCATTCGATAGGCTAACGAAAACAGCTCCGTTTTATAACGTTTATATAATTCCTCTGTGCTCATAAAAGGCATTCCTCTCCTTACCCTCAAGGGAGAGCATATGTTGTATGGCTCTTTTGGCGCTTGCCGTCGCGGCATCGACCAATACTTCACCGTGCGACGCCCATTCTCCTGCTACGTATAATCCTTGTATTTCCGGTACAGCGGGTCCGGGATTCTCAGAACGTTTCATATGCATAAAGTCGTGACAAACCGTCATTTTAGGAAGGTATTGCTTGACAATCAATTCTTCCCGCCATCCCGGCTGCATCAAATCCAGCACGCCTTCCAGTTCTTGCAAATCTCTATCCGGGTCCGGTTCTTTCCCTTGGTTCTTTATGAGCGAAATGACTTGCGCGCCATCGTCGCTTAGATAAGCCGCACGCGAATAATTGCTAAAAAGCACGGTCTGATCAATCCCGTAAGCAAATTGTTGCTTAGGCTTGGGAAGCCGTTTCAAGGCCACGTCCAGGCAAGCCGCGGTGACCTCAATCGCCTGTTCTTTCCAGGTATGAAGGGCGGTTTTTTCCGCAAAGGGCACCAGCTCATTTGCGATAGCAGGCGATGTGGCGAGAATAACATGGTGCGTATCGATTTTCGTTCCGTCTTCACAGAGAACCTGCCGTATGATCCCGCCTCGAGTATCGATAGACGAGACTTTGGTATTGGTTAATAACCGCACTCCCAGATCGGATGCCTTTTTCCGCAATTCCTCGATCAATTCGCCCCAGCCACGATCCAGGTACAACGCGCCTTTAAGGGCATTTTGCAGCTGCTTCAATACAGGACCAGCGGCTGGCAAATCCGGCCCGACCACATAACTGGCGGCACGAAGCAATGAATAAAAGATATTGCGCACCATGGGATCTCGCACATTCCCTTCGACCCATTCGCGGATACTGATCCGGTCAAATTGACGAGTATCCGCTTTTTTAACTTTCATAAGACAGGAAGCAAACTCCATCTTTCCTTTCCAAGACAACAGCGGGGTCGTAAACAAGGATTTCATATCCGAAGGCAAGGTGCTCAATTTCCCTTTCCAAACGCCATAAGCGAACGATGAAGGCCGCTTTCCTTGCAAGGTCAGCCCCAATTCCCGGAAAGTCGCGTACGCATCTCCCTTATACAAGGAATGCGCGCCCAAATTGAAGTAAGCTCCTTTCTTCTTATTGGAAATGGCTCGGCCGCCTAAGCGATTCTGTTTTTCAATGACCACCGTTTGTTTCCCGGCTTTTGCTGCGTAAATAGCAGCGGTTAAACCCGCAATTCCTCCGCCAACCACAACCACATCGACCTTTTGCATCACTCATCATCCCTTCGCAATTTTACCTGTATGACGGGGAAGGGATGTGAAGTGTGACAGATACGCAAAAAAATTTTACGGTGAATTTCTTCGCTTCACCACTATCTATGATACGGTTCTCCTTACACGCTATAACGGCTAAAAATAGAGACAAGGCCATCCGTGCAGAATGAACTGACCAATCTTGAGGATTGTACTACAAGGTTGATTTAGATATAGCTTGTTTATTGCTCAAAGTAAAGAACAAATAGCCAGAGTCATCCTATTTGGGTAGATTTTTCTTTTATATTTGGTGGTATAATGTTCCAAATGGCTCCGTGAGGAAGATGAAGAATGGGAATTGCAGTAAGCTTCAAATTGTTAAATCAAAGAGGAACTTTGGCGTCTTACGGTTATGGCAAGGATTTCGATAATTTTGATGGTGTCATTGAGATTAATTTGAGTAAGCACGTAGGCGACGAGATAACAAGTGAAAACGAACAAGGTATAAGATTCGATGTTGTAACTCCCTGTGAAAGTGAGTGGAAGGATTATGGCTTGGCTGGAAGGGTCTTCGTAAGGATACTTAGGCATGACAAGGAACATGGGAGCTATCCTGAAAAGGGTGGTCATTTTGAAGGATGATCAAGCATTCATTGAGTATGGAAAAGACAGTGTAATTTTATGGGATGTTATTGCTCTCTCAAATGAGCAATTTTTGAAAGGTGGTTTTTTAGCAGAAATTCTCCTCAAAGGATTTCTGAGTATTTATAATGTTTGGGATAAAGGTAGGGGGCGACAATCCTGGCATTATCAATCATAGGAGAGGCGAACATTGTGTGAAAATGTTCAACCGATTACATTTGAGCAAGAAAAAAGAATTGCGGGAGAAGCGGCCTTGGAAACATTGAAGCCTTTTATCAAAAGCCCAACAATTCCAATATTACGTGAAGAGTATGCAGAATGCTTTTTTTTAGAAATAGAGAGATTAAGGGGCCTCCGGAACAAGTTCTTAGATGGCATCGGGCATACGCAGTTAGCAAAAAAAAGGAGGCTTAAGGTTTATCGCCGACTTTTCAGATGAACTAGAGAAACTACATAAGTACATCCAGGTAATATCCAATCATTAGGATAAATGTGAAAAATTTGCTATCCTATATAAGTGCCTAAAATTTACTATGTCATTAACAAATGAAATTAACATGTACATATACATAAATGTATTCCAATAGTTCTCTGATGGGGAATCAATTTAAAGGAATTTGATGAAGAAGATGCTTTACTTCATTTTGATGTTTGTGGTAAAGATTTAAGCGTAATTCCAATAGATGTTGCCTGTTGTAAGGATGGATATGAGTATGGAAGATAGAAGATCAGTAAAAGCCAGGATCGAGTGGTATAAAGATCCTAAAAACTATCCCATGAATGTGTGGCTTCGAGACATTATTGTAAATTACGGTGAACTTAAGGATAGGACATTTACAGGGCAATCTTGGACTATTTTGGTCAGAGTCACTGGTCTTATTGAAAATACGTGGAATACATACGCTGATGTTGCATTTCTAGTTGATGAGGCTCCTTGGAACTTACTTGAAGAGGGACACACCTTCAAGCTTTGGGCTGGAAAAGATATTGCTATAGTTACAATTCTATAATCTTCGGAGAAGCTTATCATGAAAATGATGTGGTGTTGACGATGTAAGTCTGAGATGCCTATGTTAGTTGAAGATGAATACGCAAGGATTTATGAACTTTATTATGAATGCTTTAAAGCAACTAAGTAATTTACACAGGAACATGGATTGCCCTTTGAAAATAAATTTGCATGATTTGGAATGGTTGATTTTTTATGAGGACATTTTCTGCGCAATACGAAAATGAAAACCTAGTAGAAAGTTCACCTTCAGAATTATTGGAACGTTGGGAGAAAGAACTGAAAGCATATATCACGTTTGAACAAAAAGTTTTGATTAGATACTGATTACCTAGATAGGGAAAGGGACGTTTATACAACGCCCCTTAAATACATTATTGAACCGGAGTATACTCGCTAACTTCGAAAGTCATAATTTTATCGAAGATCATATAGTCTTTGCGACTCTTATAAGGTCCTTTATTATTATCGTGTTTGTCGATTGCATAAGAGGCTGTACCCGTTCCTGACGCTTTCTCTTCGTACCAGGCTATAAAATCGTTTACCTCCGTTATTGAAAGGTCATATTCTTTCTCAATGCCTGAAATCAAGGTGATCGTTAAGAGGACTCGGTCATTTTCAGGAGCTTGTGGAGTTGCATATGCTTCATTTGAAGCAGAACTTTCGTTTCCGTTAACAAAAGATGTAATCACATAGTAATAGGTTGTACCGCTGGTGACATTAGTATCTGTATAATATGTGCCTGCAGTTACTGATGCAATTGTTGTATATGGGCCGCCAGATGCGGTAGCACGTTTTACATTATAACTAGACGCATCGGGAACACTGTCCCAGTTAAGTGCAATACCCTGTGAAACAGTTTCTGCACTTAAGTTGTTAGGCTGGTTGATGTCTAATAGTGAGCCGTTTGCATCGATATCAATAGCATCTAACTGTCCGTAAGTGGCTGTTGGATCAAATGTAATGATGACATCATGATCACCTTCCGTTAATCCATTTTTTTCATATACTAGGACCATTCTGGTTAATTTGGTATCATAAGTACTGTAAGTTTCGGATGATCCGTCGATTGTAATTGTAGTAGGCTTTGGGTAAATCGTATATTTGTTTGAGATAATACGTAATTTAGTACCTCGAAACTTAAAATGTATACTATTGGAACTTGAAGCCGAGGTGAAGTATGTTTCGGTGTTTGCATAATTGCCGCTTAGAGTATGGTGTGCGAAATTCCCATAATATAGAATATTCCTATCTGTGTCATCGATTCTGTGCCAACCAGGCTCTTCGGTTGGTAATTGTTGCCCAACCGTTGCTGCTGATGCCGAAAACGGCATAAGAGTTGCCAAAATAATCGTGAAAATCAATCCATAAAGCAGTCTTTTTTTCATCGAGTTACCTCCATAATTTTGTGGATTCGACAATGATTCTATTCTATACGACGAATTTTGTCTAAACATTTATATACATATATAAACAATATAGTAAGTTGATGTTAAAATATTGTATCAAATAGCCTCGCTAGTGAGGTTCTTGTCTGATAATTATGTTTTTATAACTTAACCTCGACATTATATAAGTTCTATCAACATACAGTCCCCAAATGGTTATCCTTGATCAAATTAGGGGGTAATATGCTGCTCAGGAATGGAATTTCAGGCTTCAATATAACCTTTATGGATGCCCCCCAACTTTCGAAAGAATTAAGTAGGTATTATCAAGTTGTTTGCAGCGATGAATTAAATGTGCTTTTACGATACAGCGGCGCTGAATTGCTTCTTGATCACAAACATGAGCTAAATAAGGCTGAACTGGAACAAGTGAAGTATTGGAAGCCTAATACTATTGGGGAAATCGTGTTTAACTTTTGGGACTAGTTGAACGAGATTTTTTGATAGAGGATTGAATGGTTAACTTTTTGAAGAGGCCATTGAAATTAGACGGGGAAAATAGAGCGATTTAGCTGAAAATGTATAAAATCAAGATTAATAAAAAGGAGAAAAGATTCGTAGATATCGGAATACTATTATGGAATACTGGAGTGACAAAACGAAATATGGTTCGAATCCTAGTATATGCTATAACCATAATGTTTAAAACAAGTAGAACATAGCATGTGGAGAGCAAATCGCTCTATAATATTCCTTGACAGATATATTCCAATCGATGTATATTATAAATGTTCAAACGATTTCGAATAAATGAGCAACGCCACGATATTTCAATGGTGAGGTGGATTTTAAATGGAAACAGGCAATAAAGTAGCAATTACGGTGGAAACCACAGTTCAGGCACCGGTTGGAGAAGTGTGGAAGTATTGGACGGAGCCGCAGCATATTACTCAATGGAGCTTTGCTTCCGAAGAGTGGCATGCGCCGAGTGCCGAAAATGATTTACGGGTTGGCGGAAAATTTTCCACAAGAATGGAAGCTAAGGATGGCAGCTTTGGGTTTGATTTTGGCGGTGTCTATGATGAAGTGAGAACAAATGAATACATTGCTTATACGCTGGGTGATGGAAGAAAAGTGGAGATTACTTTCATTAGCCAAGACAACGAGACGAAAGTCGTTGAAACCTTCGAAGCTGAGACTTCTAATCCCGTTGAAATGCAGCAAGCAGGCTGGCAGGCGTTTATGGACAATTTCAAAAAATATTGCGAAGCCTCCAAATAAGAATAGAACAAATAACGTCGCAGGAACGAACTGCGGCGTTGTTTCGTGATGCCAACCTGAAATTTGCAGCACCCCCTCACTCCTGTCCATCCTTAAAGCACGCTTGACCACGCTTTCTGCAGCCGTACCACGCCGTGCACCGTATCCTGCTCCTTGACGTCCTCAAAGCCCAAATATAGCCTCCGTTGCGATTCGCCCACTGAAGCATTCAACATCATAAGGTGCTGAACGGCTTTTCCGATCTGATGCTGGAAGTGTTCGGCGAACGCGGAGTGCATGCACGGTCCGTATTCGGCGCGGTATCCGTGAGAGACAATCTTTCCCTTATCGTTGATTCCATCTTTGGAATTGAGTGAGATGTCCTGCAATCTGCAAAAAAAATCGGTCCGCGATTTCGCGATTGCTGCGACATGGCGGACCGAGTTTGTTTTGTATGCCCCTATAGCAATCCCTTCAATTTCTCCAGGTCGACTTTCTTGGTATCCGGCTGCTTCAGCTGCTTCAGCTGCTCCGGCCGCTCGGCCTGTTCCGACCGCACAGGCTGTTCCGGCTCCACATGCTCCACATGCTCCACATGCTGCCCGGTTTGCCCGGTCTGGGCACCTGCCTTCGGCGGCGGCGAAGCGGCTTGCGGCGACTCGTTTCCCAGCAGTGGTGCGGCTGCCAGGGATTGGTTCTCCGGCAGCGGCGGAGCTGCCTGCGTTTCGCCCACAGGCTGCGCGAGGGGAGGAACCGGCTGCGGCGCCTTCTTGACATTTTCTTCAGTCCGAAGCTGAGTGATATGCACTACAGGTGCGGGAGGCGCTGCGGACTCCGCAGTTTCCGGGGACGCTACCTGCGGCCGGCTGAGCTTTTTACGCTCCTGTTCGACAAGCCGGCGGGTCGCTTTCTCAATAAAAGCCTCTTTGCAAAATTGCCCCAGCTTGCGTTTCTTGCGGAGCTGCCGATAGAACAAATATAAGCGGCTTTTATTCTCCGGAGTAAGATGCTCGAGATCGGCAAAGTTGATTTGAAATGCAATGGATGCGCGCTTCTTCATGCAGATCAGCTCCCGACAGGCACATTGCTTTGCTTGGCTGCGGCGAATTCCGAATGCTCCTTAGCCATCAGCAAGCCTAATTTATAAAATCCCCGAGCATTGCACAGCTGGACATCTTCAACGATGTGGATGTCCTTAATAAAGAGCTTAAACCAGGGCGCGAGTACGTTAACGCCGCCGCCGGTCAGGATGACCATGTCAAATTTGCTGCGATGTCTCCACCGTACTTGAAGCTCGTTGATCAGGTATTCCGCCGTTTCGCGTACGATTTTGTCCTTTGCTTCTTGAATCGGAATGGCAAGGCGCTTGGAGACCTGGTAAACGTCTTGGGAAAATTGCAGCTCGACGCTTTTCGGAGTGGCGTTCGCATCGGGGTGCTGGTTATTGATGTGGTCGGCCAGACGCTGGTAAATTTCATACATCCCGATGGAAATCGTATGACGATCTTCAGGGATGGCCTTTAACGCATCGATGCCGTCGAAGTCCGTTGTTCCGGATCCGATATCGACGATGCCGATATAGGAGGTGCCGATCTCCTCGCGGACGATCGTTCCGGTTTCATCAATATATAGATCCAGAATACTGCCGAGCGGCTGCGGCAATACTTTACATTCCTTGACGTGAATAATTTTGTCGGTATTGTTGATTTGGACAATATGCGTCCCTTTGAACAGATCGATGATCTCTTGCTCCCGTTTCGTTCCTTTTTCACGAGGCGGGCAGCCGGTAACCAGGAATACGTCGTACGCCCCTTCGTCATCCCGGAGCAGGCTGGCGATGCCGAATTGGCTCAAAATTTTGTAGTGCTTCTGGGCATAGCGGTCTTCACTCGTATAGGTAGACAAATAGCGTCCCTTCGCTTTGTCGATGGACGGCCCCCAAACATATCTTTCTCCTGCATATAAACTGGACTCAAACTCGTTCATCGTATTTCCGCCCAAACCGGTGGAATCCTCCCGCTGAGCGCTATCCTTCGTTAGTAAGCCGCTGGGGAGAACAAGTCCGGGAACGTCGTCGCTGTATCCTTTGAAATATCCGTTTCCATGATCAATCCCCATCACGATAAATACATGTTCACTCATTGTATAGCCTCCAAGTAAAACAAAATACAAAACCATTCAATAAAATTGTATGATGGGCAGGCGCATGGTGTGACAGCTACCTAGGGAGCGAGACGCTTTAGGCTGACTTGTCGGTTCATGAAGATCAGTATTTTTTCCAAATACCCAGAATATACCTGCTTATCTGTGACTTTAGAATCAAACTCAAACAATACTTAATATTTCATCGGGTCTTTGGTGGGATGTAAATACAAAATATTACATTATAATGATGAAGAAACATCAAATGATGTCGATATTTCGAACTGGTTGCATACCTAAAGGAGGATTTCAGTTATTTATGAAAATGTTTAGCCGTCTGTTCTTCGTTCTTGCTTTTGTGTTCACCCTGGTACTTCCGACTACTGCCAGCGCCGCAACGGAAACCGCGCCGTCCTGGATGGGTACAGCTATCGGCAGCAAGGTGAATACGTCGACACAGTATTACGCGTTCTACGGTCTCGGTACGAAATACTATTTGGTCGTGATCGACAAGAACTTGTTCGATACATCGCCGATTACCGGCGTTCGCGCGTTCCGTACGGACGGCGAGTCGCTGTACACGAACCACACTCCAAACATTACTACGACTTTGTATCAGTACGATGCTGCTGGCAAGCTGGTGAAGACGGTCACGACTTTCAAAATCGGTAAAAGCTTCGGCATCGACGGCGGCGGCGGCTTGCATGTCGAATATATTTATCAAGCGAACCTTCAAGTTCTGAATTACAATACGGACGATGTTGTGATTCCGGCAACGAATTAATTTTTTCTATATGTGAAGATAGAGCGTCAGTTTTTTTCTGATGACTCTATCTTTTTTTATACGTCGGTGGTTACAATAGAACGGGGTAGAATATATTGCCAAGCGAGAGGAAGGATGCTCTTACATGGTGCTGAACAACATTCATCACGTTGCGATCATTTGCTCGGATTATGAGGTGTCTAAACATTTCTATACGAAGATCCTCGGGCTTCGCGTCATTCGGGAAGTGTACCGTGAGGAAAGGGAATCGTACAAGCTTGATCTGGAGATCGGCGGCAGTCAAATTGAGCTGTTCTCGTTCCCGGACCGGCCGGAGCGGCCGAGCTATCCGGAAGCGCGGGGGCTGCGGCACTTAGCTTTCGAGGTCGACGATGTCGAGCAGACCGTGCTTCATCTGCAGCAGTTCCACGTTACTTGCGAGCCGATCCGCGTTGATGAGTGGACGGGGAAACGGTATACGTTCTTCCAGGACCCCGACCGGCTTCCGATCGAACTCTATGAAAAATGATCGAAAGCTGTGGAATTTCCTTGTTGTATTCCTACCGTTCGACACGATAAAGTGACAACAAAATCCGTAGGCTTGCCTTATACTTGTTGAGTCGGCAAAGCTGAACAAGCGGCGTGCCGCACCATGAATGGCATGATGGGCGTCTGCACTCGACGCAAGGTAAAGGAGCACACATACGGCATGGTAGAGAAAAAGCAAGTGCTAATCGTTGACGATCAGTTGGGAATCCGCGTGCTTTTGAACGAGGTGTTTCGCAGCGAGGGTTATGAGGTAACGATGGCGGCCAGTGCCGCGGAGGCGCTTCAGGCGGTTCGGTTGTCGATGCCGGATTTGGTTATCCATGATTTGGTGATGCCCGATGTGGACGGCTGGGAATCGATCGAACGTCTGCTGCAGGTGAACGATCGTCTTCCGATCATTACAATGTCGGCGTACGGCCCGGCTGACAAGCCGCGCGCCCTCGTAACGAAGCCGTTCGATATCGATGAATTTATAAGCTTTGCCAGACAAGTGCTGGACGGAACGGTTACGTTGAAGTCTCCGTACTATGTTCCGCCGTCCGCTACTGTGAACAGTTCTGCTGGCGGGTGGCTGCCCTCGATGTACCGCAAGCTAAGGTTATAGAAGAAGCCGCGCGGCTCGAACCGGCTGCGCGGCTTCTTCCTTTGAAAGTTAATTATTATCGATACTGTTGATGAGACGTCGCTTCAGGATGAACGGGAACAGAAAGTAGGCTGAGAGAATGAACGTTAGATTTTGTCTGTCATGCGGTACGGAGCTTGAAATGAGGGATTTCGACGGTACGCTGCGTCCCGCTTGTCCGGTCTGCACTTTCGTGCATTGGGGACATTACAGCATTGGCGTTGGGGCGATCCTTGTTCGGGAGGGCAAGGTGCTGCTCGTCCGCCGGGCGCAGGACCCGGGCAAAGGGTACTGGACGAATCCGGGCGGATATATTGAGCAGAAGGAGCTCATACATGACACGATCGTCCGCGAGGTGCGGGAGGAAACCGGCGTGGAGGCGACCGTTCGCAGCATGATCGCGCTGCGCGATCAGCCCCGCGACATCCATAACGTGTACATTGCGTTTGCGATGGATTATGTGTCGGGGGATCCCGTCCCGGATGGCGTTGAGGTGGATGGAGCGGGATTTTACAGTATGGAAGAGATGGAATCGATGAAGGTGGCGAGCTTCACCCGCTGGCTGATTCATGCAGCGCTCGAGGCGAAGTCGGACGGTCTCCTTCAGGACAGGGAGCCGATCGTGCCTCTGGACGGATACGGTTTGTTTCGCGGGTAGAGGCCGTGCTGCCGCAGGACCCGCCGCCGGACAAGCCGTATGGAGCCGCTTGCTTGCGCAAGGTTTGGACCGCGTCTTGTGCTCCGCTGCAACTTTCCAGAGCCGCTTACGTCCATAGGCGTATGAGTCCCGGGAGTTAGTGGGGGGAAGCGGATGAATATGGCACGGAGATTGATCGGGATTGCCGCCGCAGTGCTGCTTCTAGTGGGCAGCGTGACTGCTTGGGTATACGGCCGGG
Source organism: Paenibacillus chartarius (assembly GCF_042432825.1). Lineage (NCBI taxonomy): Bacteria > Bacillati > Bacillota > Bacilli > Caryophanales > Paenibacillaceae > Paenibacillus > Paenibacillus chartarius. The sequence goes on from NZ_JBHLWN010000046.1 coordinate 49,496, forward strand.
GGGCGGCGAGGGGCGAAGGAGAACTAAGTCGCGGTGAGGCGGCCTCCGTTTCGGAGCCGATACCGGCAGCCTCGACGCAGGAGCTGCAGCGGAGCGTAAAGCTTGCGTTTGCGCCGGTAGAGATGGAGGTCATATCGAAGGGGGCAGCTCTCGATAACGTCCCCGCGGGTTATCCCCAAAAAAACGTTTCGTTAGGAAGCATAGATGGCACGGACAGCACTTTGGAGCTTTACGACGCTGCGGAAGAGCCGGGACGTCTGACAGCGGTGCTTCGGTTCGGCGGGGAATCGTATGCCATTCCGGAGGTGAGCTCCTCCGACGTCTGGCTTCCTCCGTCCGGCCTTTCCGTGCATTCCGCTTCCGGGCTGCAGTCTATCGCTGCGGGTCTTGAGCTGTTCGCTAACGGGCCGGGGTTTAAGGTTTACCTCGTCTATGATTTCGGTGAGCGGAAGTGGCTTCGCTTTGAGGAGTGGGGAACGCCTTATGCCGCGGACCTCGATCGTGACGGAAGAGCGGAGCTGGCGATTCAATTCGAAGGACTTCATATGCATTTCCCGGATGTGATCGTGTATCGTTGGTCGGGAGACGTCCTGCAGCGAAGCGCATCGGCTAGCGCCTCGATATGGGGAGCAGAGCATAAAGCCTATGCGCGTCTTGGCGAAGACGGTCGGATCGCTTCCGGTATCGTGGACGAAGAGCGGCCTGAGCGTACCTTTCTTTATTTCGGCGGGGAGCTGGTCCCTCAACCGTAAGCAGAAGCGTTTCCGGTACGCCTCCAAGCAAAGTGAAAGCCAAAGAGTCCTTCATGGAGATGTTCCATGAGGGACTCTTTTTTTGCATTTTACCGCAATGGCAGATAGGTCGGCCTTGTTATTCGGGCAGTGAAACCTCCGAGAACGACTCCTGATGCGATTCCGCACGCTTTCGGGCCTTGGATTGCTCCAAGCTTTCACCGATTTGCGTGCTCTCGAGTCGATTCGAGCCTGCATCGGAGCTCAGCGGATCGTGGACGTACGTTTGATCGTTCGTTCCTGAACGCGGCATACGCTCGTTCCTCCTCTCTAAGACGGGATGAGGATAGGATGCGCTATCGGGCTCGTGTTCATGTCGGCATCTTTTTGGGCTGGGGAGGGGACGCTACAGAAGACATCCCAGATTCTTAAGGAGTGCTCAAGATGATGAAACGAACGCAAATCGAAGCCGTTCTTAACCAACTGGATTCTTACGCAGACAGCTTTCCCGCTTCACTGAAAGCGGAGCTTAGGGCGGTCCGGGGAGAGCTGAACGATTTATCGGAAAAGGAGCTCGACCTCCAAACGAACATGGTCGTCGTGGATGAGCCGCAATACTCGGCGGAGCCGAGCCTTAACGATCGGTTGATGAGCCTGTATACGAGCCTTTTGGACCATCTCCGGGCGACGAAGCAAATGGATAACGATGAGCTGCGGTCAGCTTTGTTTTCGCTGAAAGGCTATCTGGACGTCCCGGACCGGGATTTTCCTTAACGTTTTCCCGCCCAAGAACTATTTTAAGGCAGGGAGCGGAAGCTGAAGGGCCATATAGGCGTTCTCGAAATCATTTCGGATCAGTTGTTCCGGCGAGTAGGACGGGGTTAGGCCGCGGGATAACGTGTAGAGGAACACCGTTTGATGGGCCTGGGCTTCTTCCTCAAACTGGCGAAGCAGCACATCCCGCACGGACGGGGTAGAGGTTTCGCTAATTGCGACCGCCGTGTCGCGAATACCGGTTTTGGCCGTCAGCAGCAGTTCCAATGCGTAGAAACGATCATCCATCATCATGCCAGTCTCCTTCATTAAGGTAATAGGGCCCGGTGCTGCAGCAGCTGCATCAATTCGGCGATATGCCCTTCGGTCATCCGAATGTTGTGCAGATAAAGCTGCTGAAGAACGGGATCGGTCACTTTGCCGACAGCTTCCTTCATTTTGACAAGAGAAACGGACTTAAAGGATAGCAGCTCATGAAGCTCGATCGTTTCGTGGGGAGCCAGCGCAGGGCGCGGCGGCGTCATTCCGGCTGTGGAAAACATGGACATCTTCCTCTCTGATCGGAATACATTTTCATGCTTGCAGCATATGCCCGCCGCCGGAAGAAGTTCCGCATGAGCCCAAATCAAAATATTCGGACGGGAAGGTCCAAAAGGGGAGAGCTTAATGGAAGAGCAGCCGGTAAGAGACCGAATTGCGGTCGAGGACGAAGAGGGACGAACGAAGGAGTATGCCGTCGAGGCGTTGTTCGACATGGACGAGGAGTCTTATGCGCTGCTGGCGTCCGATGATGAGGAGGAAGGACTCATTCTGATGCGGGTTGTCGGGGATGAGGAGGAGGATCAGTACTTGGTCGGGATCGACAATCCCGAAGAAGCTGCGGCGATTCTGGATGCTTATCAGGTGGCGATAGAGGCGGCGCCGGCCGAGTAAAATTGCGGCGCAGCCTGCATACCGAAACAGCAGCAGCCGGCAGCAACGCAATCTGATGCAGCACGGCCAAGAAGCTAAGCGAAGGCGATACCGCCTCACTTAGCTTTTTTGGCGTTTCCTTGCCGGATCAGGCTTCCAGCGCAATTTCGTCCAAGCAGTCCGCGGTATCGTTCTTCACATTACCGACCTTGGCGGAGACGGGGTAAGCCCGCATTTCTTCGGCCGGATACGGCCGCAGCAGCTTTATCGCCTGCTGAACGTCCCCATTCCTGCGATCCAGCCACAACGCCTCGTCCTCGCGGCGCAAAATAACCGGCATCCGGTTGTGAATATCCGCCACCAGCCGGTTCGGCTCGGTCGTAATAATCGTGCATGTGCTGATCTTGCGGCCATCCTCCGGATGAACCCACGTATCGTACAGCGCCGCAAAGGAGAACACCGCCTCCTCCTTCAGCGTAATGCGCATGGGCTGCTTGCCGCCGCGGACAGCCTTCCACTCGTAAAATCCGTCCGCCGGCACGATGCATCTCTTGCGGCTCACCAATTGGCGGAACGCCGGCTTCTCCAGCAGCGTCTCGGCGCGGGCGTTGATCATGCGGCTGCCGATCTTCTCGTCGCCCGCCCAGCTCGGCACGAGTCCCCAGCGCAGCTCCCCGAGCCGGTTCCGCTCGCCGTCATGAATGACGGCCAGAACTTGCTGCATGGGCGCTACATTATACCGCGGCCTATGGTAGCGATCCGTCGGCAAATCCGACAAATACCGCAGCATCAGCTCCTCCATCGATACGACAATCGTATACCGTCCGCACATGATCAGCCCTCCTTATGTACTATCAGTATAAAGGCAAAATTCCGGTTTGTTAAATTTCCGTTACAAGGAACATTTCCCTCTTGCATAGAACAGGTGTTCCGGGTGTATAATGAATACCACGGAATATGCGAACATTTATTCGCATTCTGAGGAGGGGATTTGCGATGCCGATCAAGTTCAGCAAGTATGTCGGTTCGGTCGTCGAGATCATTTACTTGGACAGCCGGCGCCAGCTGACGCACCGGATTGTGGAGATCCGCGCGGTGCAAGGCGATACGCTGCAGGCGTTCTGCTACCGCCGTCAGGCGCCGCGCAGCTTCAAGCTGGAGAACGTGCTGGCGGCCAGACCGCTGCCGCGAAGAAGCAGGGTGAGCTGATGAGACCTCTGGCAACCGAGGGGGAGATGAGGCTGGTACGGGATTTTCTCATCATTCCGGTACTGCTGGATTACCTCGACAACGACATCAAGACGGCGCAGACGGCGGGCTTCAAGCTGGATCTGCTGCTCATCAGGGGATTGAAGAAGGTGCAGGACGAGATTGTGAAGGAGCATTATGTGATTAAGCGAACGCTGCGCGAATGCGGGATTCGGGTTCAGACCGAACGACGCACCCGGTACGGCATTGAAGCGGAGTATTTGTGCCGGGGCTACAAGCATCAGACCAGTTTGTTATGGGATACGATACGGACGGCGGTGCTGACGAAGGCGAGTGAATATGCGAACATCAAGCTGACGAGCGGTGATGGCGGGTGAGCAAGGAGCGCATTATTATGCTGGCGGACTGCCAGAGCTTTTATGCGTCGGTAGAGAAGGCGGCGCATCCGGAATACGCGGATCGGCCGCTGGTCGTGGCGGGCGATCCCGAGCGGCGCAGCGGCATTATTCTTGCGGCGTGCCCGCTTGCCAAGGAGCTTGGCGTGACGACGGCGGAGACGCTGAGGGAGGCGCTTGCGAAGTGTCCGCAGCTCGTCGTGATGAAGCCGCGGATGCAGACGTATATTGACGTGTCGACGAAGATTACGGAAATATTGAGGCGATACACCGATCTTGTGGAGCCGTATTCGATCGACGAGCAGTTTATCGACGTGACGGGAAGCGCCCAGCTGTTCGGGACGCCGGAGCAGATCGCCACGGCGATTCAGGCCGAGGTGCGAACGGAGACAGGGGTATATACGCGGCTTGGGATCAGCTACTCTAAAGTTACGGCCAAGATGGCGTGCGACATGTGGGCGAAGAAGGTGCCGGGCGGGCAGTTTGTGCTGACGAAGGAGGAGTTGCCGAAGCAGCTGTGGCCGCAGCCGATTCATAAGATGTTCATGGTCGGAAGCCGGATGACGCAGCATTTTCTGGCGATGGGGATGCCGACGATCGGCCACTTGGCGCGGACGCCGCTGGCGGAGCTGAAGGTGCTGATGCGGCGCCGGTTTCACAAAAACTGCGATATCGACGCGGAGCTGTACTGGCGCATTGCGAACGGAATCGACGACAGTCCGGTCAGCCCGTTTACGCACGAGGCGCCGCCGACGCAGATCGGCCACCAGATTACGCTGCCCCGGGATTACGGCACGCTGGCCGATATCAAGGTCGTGCTGCTGGAGCTGGCCGAGCTCGTCTGCCAGCGGGCGCGGCGGAACGGCTACATGGGCGGCGTCGTGTTCGTAGGCTGCCAAGGGGCGGATTTCGACCGGCCGACGGGATTTTATAAGCAGATGAAAATGCCCGATCCGACGAATGCGACCATTCAGCTGTACCGCTCGGCCGTGCAGCTGTTTCAGCGGCATTGGAACGGCCTGCCGGTGCGCAAGGTCGGCATGGGGCTGTCGCAGCTTGTGAACGAGGAGCAGTACCAACTGACGATGTTTGAGGAGCGCGAAAAGTATCGGGCGCTGGAGCGGACGACGGATGCGCTGAAGCTGCGGTTCGGCGATACGGTCATCATGCGTGCGGTGTCGGCTTCGGCCGCCGGGCAGGCGAAGGATCGGGCCGGCAAGATCGGGGGGCATTACAAATGAGAAAAAAGCTGGAAGGAAACGGGCTCTGGGAATCGAGCCGGATGCGGCTGCCGGAGCACCAAGCCCGGATGATCCGGGAGAACCAGCTCCTGGGCAAGCGGGAGCGTCCGACGCTCGACCCATACAAGTGGGAAGAGATCAACGCCTTGCTCGGCGAAGCGTACCGGGAGGGCTTGACCGTTACGGTCCGCATCTTCGACCCGTACGAATACCGGGTAGTCACCGGGAGCATCGCCAAGGTCGACGTGCTGACCCGCAAGCTGCTGGTAGACGGCACATGGATCGCTCTGCGGGATATCGTGGAGGTAACCTTGGCAAACTAGGAACGCGTCAAGCTGCCTACGACGAAAGCGATGGGGGTGACAAGCGAGGGTGACGGAGCGGAAACCGAAAGGGCTTGTGGAATTTCGCCAGCCTCCGGCCAAACTGGTAGCCGACATTCCGGGGGACGAGGAAATGCGCGAACACTTGGAGGAGACGATGCACGGCGACGGGTATCCCGGGGCTTGCGGCGTCATTGATGTGAGTCGGCCGAGTTCGGAGCACGATAGCTAGAAGGAGAACGACCCGCCGAAACGTACGGCGGGTCGTTCTGTTGCGGCAGCGGCATTAAGAGCGAATCGTGCCGACGTACCGCCCGTGTTCGGGCACGGCCATCCGCACGAAGTCGCGGGCGAGCATCGCCAGCCCGGCGCGCAGCGCTTCTCCCGACATCGGGAGGCCGTGTCCGGTAACCGCAGTCTCGGGACGAAGCGCCTCCAGGCGCTCGACCGAATCCCGCGCAGCCTCCCAATCAGGTGTGAAGTATGTCGGCGGGCCGTGAATTTCCCGGAGCTGCGTCAACACGGCGAACGCCGACTCCTGCTTTACTGTGATGAACGCGTCGCCTGCAAGTAACGTCCGGTCTCGATCCCGGAACAGCGAGACATGTCCGGCCGTATGTCCGGGCGTGGCGATCCAGCGCCATTGCGGCAGGCCGGGAATCGTACCGTCCGCAGGGAGCGCCCTGGCGCTGGCCCCGATGTCGATCGGCTCGTTCGGATATAAGCCCGCCAGGTCGGCCATCAGACCTCCGCCGACGGTCGGGTCCGGAGGCGGGTATGCCGCTTTGCCGGTTACATAAGGCAGCTCCCGTTCATGGGCATAGACGGGGACATGCCATTTTTGCAGCAGCGCCTGCAGAGAGCCGACGTGATCAAAATGGCCGTGAGTCAAAATAATGGCCTGCGGAGCGGCAGAGCCGAACCGCTGCCGTGCGGCCTCGGCGATATTGTCGGCGAATGTGGCGACGCCTGCATCGACAAGCACCCAGTGCTCCGAGCCGGGCTCGCCGAGGAACACTACGTTGGCGATTACTGTGCGCATGTAGGATACATCCGCCGGCAGCCCGGGCGCAGGGTCTAGTTGTGTAGTCAAGCGCAATCCCTCCTTGTTGTACAGGTAGCGTTTGCGCCGACGCGGGTTCCTATGTAAGCCGTTTTAAGTCCGGCCCTCGTCTCTCAGGAGGAACGATGCTCGATGCTGACGACTTTGCCGACGATGCTGGACTTCCGAATGGGGCCGATAAACCGGCTGTCGTAGCTGTGGCTGTAATTGTCGCCGAGCACGTAAAGCTCGTCCGGACCGAGCTGAATTTCGTCCACAACCGATTCGCACCCGGCGAGCGGCATACCGGCAACGACCTTGCCGTCAATGAACAGCTTGGTCTTCTGGATGGCGATCGTTTCCCCCGGTAAGCCGACGATGCGTTTGACAAAGCTGCGCTCGTCCGGTGCCGTGAAGATAACAATATCGCCGCGCTGCGGAGCGTGATTACGGTAATATTCGGGATCAACGCTGAGCCCGTCTCCGGACTCGATGGTCGGACTCATCGATTCGCCCTCTGTAATAAAAGGTAGGAGCGTTTCCCCGGTGCCCGGTGCCGTCTGCGTCTGATCTGCGGCCGGGGCGGAAGCGGTTGCCGGAGCGGAATGAGCCGAATGGAGCGGGGGGGCTAGCTCTAGGAAAGAAACAGCCGGCGGCGGAGCTTCGATGGCGGCGGCGGCGGAGGCCGGTTCGGTATGCTCCGGGGTCAGAAGCAAGGCAAGCAGCAATAGCCATTGCATGGAAAGGTTCCTCCAATTCATAACGGTCTCGTAAGCTAGTAAGCTAGCAACTTGTATTACTCATCATAGAGGAGCGGACTTGCAAAGGCTGTCTGCTTTTGTATAGAGAACTATGTAATGTTTTCGCCGAAGCTCCTGTCGAATGACCGCCATGCTTGCACCGCTAGCGGAGATTGGGATACAGTGGAAGGGATAAACTTGAGGGAGGACTGCACGTGCCTGCAAAAAAAATCGAACATGTCGGCATTATGGTCAAGCATTTGGAAACGTCGATTACATTCTATGAAACGATCGTGGGCTTGAAGCTGAGAGGAACGCTGCTTCATACGAACGGCGTGATCCGGCTCGCGTTCTTGTCGCATCCTGACGCGGAGGAGACGGAGCTGGAGCTGATCGAAGGCTATAACGCCGGGCTGCCTGCCGAAGGCAGGGTGCACCATGTCGCTTTCACGACAGACGACTTGGACGCGGAGTGGGATCGCCTGAAGTCGCTGGACGTACCGTTCATCGACACCGAAATTACGACGCTGCCGAACGGGGCGAGATATTTTTTCTTTTACGGTCCCGACGGCGAATGGCTGGAGTTTTTCGAACCGGTTAAAGGCTAGGAACGAATTCAATTTGCTCCATGGGCGACTAGGTACGTCGAAAAATGCCAAAGCTAAGTCTACAGCAGCGGAGCCGCTCCGCAGGCATTACTCGCTCATGGAGGAACAACATCATGATCAAGACACAGGAACTGAAGGCTCAAATTGAGGAACTGACGAAACAGAACGATATGATGCTGGTCGAGTTGGAACAGATGAAGCGGCTGATTGCCGAAAGCGGCCGCGGAGCGTCCGGGTCGTCGGATCGTGCGGGTAAAAAGCAGGCGAACCAGCAGGCGGATCAGCAGGGCGAGCAGCAGGCTGACAACGGACAGAGCAGTGAGCACAACAGCATCCAAATGAGCCAGCAGCAGCAAGGGCAACATCAGGAGCAGGGACAACAACAGCAGCAGGGGCAGGGACAACAACAGCAGCAGGGGCAGCAGCAGAGCTCGGGCAGCAGTCAACCCGCCCAGCTGGCCAACGAGCTGCTGCGTATTAAAGACATGGTGGCGCAGCTGGAGAAGAAAACCGCTAATTACGTATCGAGCAGCACGAACGGGGGCTTGACGGAGAAAGATGTCGTAAACCTGGTGTTGACGCTCATTAATGGCATGGTCGACTGGTCGAGCGAATACATTTCCAGCCAATCTCCCGGCTCGGGACAAATGCAATAAAGAAGCTGACAAGCCGCGGAAGCGGCTTTTTTCTTTGCAGTACGCTCGCCAAACGGCCTGCAAACGTTGTTTGTATCCAAACCGGTTTCCTGCCGAAAACCGATTCGGCATTTCCGTGACGGGTTGCGTACACTTCCCGTTTTCAGCATTGGAACGAGCACCGGTACCTGCAGCCATTCTCTTGAGCTAGTACGAAAATAGACAGATTTTCGTTTATCCGGGGGAAAACGCGGGTAAGCTGGATGGTAAAGACATCATGGCGGCAAGAGGGGAGTCATTCGACAGCATGAAGCTGCTGATTATTATTCCGGCTTACAATGAAGAAGGCAGCATTGCCGAGGTCATATACAATATCAAGCAATGGAGGAAGGAGGCCGATATCCTCGTCGTCAACGACGGGTCCCGGGACCGCACCGGAGAGAAGGCCGAGGCGACAGGGCTGGCTGCGGTCATCCATATGCCGGTCAATGTCGGGATCGGCGGAGCGATGCAGACCGGCTATATGTATGCGGCGCGAGGCGGCTACGATATCGCCGTTCAGCTCGACGGCGACGGGCAGCACGATCCGAAGGAGCTGGACAAGCTGCTGGCGCCGCTGCTGGCGGATGAAGCGGACTGCTGCATCGGCTCGCGCTTCCTTGCCCGGACGTCGTATCGCTCGAATTGGTCGAGACGAATCGGCATTCGTTTTTTCTCCTGGATGGTGCACTGGATGACCGGCCGCAAGGCGACGGACCCGACATCCGGCTTCCGGGCGGTCAATCGCCGCGTCATCGAGCTGTTCGCCCGCTATTACCCGGAGGACTACCCCGAAGTGGAAGCGATTGTGCTGCTGCTGAGGCAGCGCTACCGGCTTGCCGAGACGTCGGTGCAAATGCACGAACGGCAGGCGGGAAGATCGTCCATCACACCGCTCAGATCACTGTATTATATGGCCAAGGTGTCGTTAGCGGTTCTCATGACGAGAATGAGGGGAGCGGGAGGATCGTTATGAACGTGTACATGCTGTCCATGATATTTTGTCTGGCGTTCCTGTTCGTGACGATCGAGCTCATCCGGCGCCGCAAGCTGCAGGAGCAGTACGCATTGCTGTGGCTGCTGCTCGGCTGCGTTATGGCCGGCTTCAGCCTGTTCCCGGACTTGCTGCAGTTCATTTCCGATACGGTCCGGATCGCGTATGCGCCGTCGCTGCTGTTCCTGATCGGCCTGCTATGCTCGCTGGCGCTCATCCTGCATTTGACGATCGTCATCTCCAAGCTGCACCGCCGGGTGACGAGGCTCATTCAAGAGCTGGCGCTGCTGCAGGAACGGATCGGCAAGGAGGGGCGGGTATGAGCTTCAGGCGAGTCGCGTCCTGCTGGCCATCCGTGCTCCTTGCGGTCATTGTAGCCGTCGGCTGTTATTTGCGCCTCCGCTTCGTGATGAGGATGGAATACGGCCCCGAGTCGCTGATAGGGGACCAGACCGAGTACATCAGACTGGCGATCCAGCTGCTGGAGAAAGGAATTTATGCGTACCGCGACACAACGCCGAACACCATGGTGACGCCGGGCTGGCCGATGATCGTTGCCGGCTTCTTTAAGCTATTCGGCTACGAACCGCTGGAACGAACGCTGATGATCATCCGCGTATGGCAGTGCTTCTTCGCCCTGCCCGCGCTTTGGTTCATCTATGCGATCGGCAAGCGGCTGTTCGGACCGCTCACGGGACTTCTCGCCGCGGGCTTCGCCGCAGTCTACCCGCCCTATGTATATTCGGCTTCGCTGATCTTGACGGAGGTGCCGTTTCTGACCTTCTTCACGGCGCTGCTGTACGCGCAGACGCGAGTCCTTCAGGGAGGCGGCAGGCGGGATCATGGTATTGCGGGAATGCTGCTCGGCATTTGCGTACTCATCAGGCCCAATGTGCTGCCCCTGGGCGTTGTGCCGTATGTGCTGCTGTATGTCCAAGACAAGCGGGCGGAGTGGAGAGGCGCTCTTGCCGCTGCGGCGTGTTTCACTCTTGTCATGCTGCCCTGGTGGGTACGCAATTGGGTGACGTTCCACGAGTTTATTCCGATTGCCAAGGGAGAGGTGGGCAACCCGTTTCTGGGCGGAACGGACCCGTATTTCCGGGGAACAATCGATTGGAGCCGAATTAACGAGAAGGAGCAGTTCCAAGAGGGGCTTCGGCGCATTCAAGCTGGGCTGCGGGAAGATCCGTGGCTGTGGATTCGATGGATGACTGCGGGAAAATTTTTCATCTTCTTCAAGTCGATGTGGGTGGGGGATTATCCGGGGACGGTACCGGGGTGGTATTACGCGGCGATGGTGAGGCTGCATCGTTATATCGTCGTCATCGGCTGGGTCGCTGCGGCGCTATTGACGCCGTGGATCAGGCCGTTCCGCTTCCCGGTGCTCACGCTGCTGACGTTCCTGGCCGTGCACATGATCTTTATCCCCGTCAACCGGTATGCGTACGGGATGATGCCGATGCTGATGCTGCTGACCGCCCACTTCGCTGTGCAAGGCGGGATGCTGGCTTGGACGGCAGGCAAAGGAGCGGGCCGGCTCGTCGCCCAGCGACGGTAACCGAACCCGCTCCTCCGGTTCGCGGCAATCGCAAACGCCTGTAAGCTGCTGTTGTCTAATCTAGGCGCGACCTGCGGCCTCCGAACGTCCGAACATTTGCTTTGCGCAATATTCAATGATGTCGCTGCGTCTGACAATGCCGATAAAATGGTCGAAATCGTCAATGACGGGTACGAAGTTCTGCGTTTTGGCCAAATCGATCAAATCTTCCATCTGTGCATGGATATGAACCGGTTTGTTGCGCATGCGCAGCGGCACATCCTCCAGCAGGTGGCGATGAGCGTTCTCGAACGACACACCTTCCGTGTTCTTGAGGTACCAGAGCAGGTCGCCTTCCGTCACCGTTCCAACGTAGCGGCCGTCATCCGTGAGCATCGGCACCGCCGAATAGCGGTGGAATTCCATGCGTTCAAGCGTCTGGCGCAAAGTGGAATGAATCGTCACGGTAATGACATCTTGCTTCGGCAGTAAGAAAAAGGCCACGTTCATCGAACATAAGCTCCTTCGATTTACAAGATTCCCCCTTCGCTATTGTACCAAAAATATGGATGCAGCTAAAGCGGCGAACAAGCCCATTTTTGCTAGCGCTTTCATATGCTTGCCGATTCCTCTCATTGGACAAGCGGCCGCTCTCCGGGTAAGATCAAGAGGACAACATTGTAACTGCAAGGGAGTGACTTCAAGTGAACATCATTCATGTGCGGAGCCAGGATGAGCTGGAGGCTTGCTTCGATATCCGCAAGGAAGTATTCGTCGCCGAGCAGCAGGTGCCGGAGGAAGAAGAGCTCGACGAATTCGACGCGTCGCCGGACGCTTGCCGCCATTTTCTGATGCTTCAAGGCGAAGAAGCGGTGGCAGCGGCCCGCTGGCGATATTATGACGAGAAGACGGCCAAGCTGCAGCGCGTAGCGGTAAGGAAGCCATATCGCGGCTTGGGCTTAGGCAGGGAGCTTATCCTGCACATGGAGCGCGATGCGAAGGAGCAGGGCTGTGAAGCTTCCGTGCTGGACGGACAATGCCAGGCGGAGCCGTTTTACCGTAAGCTAGGGTATGTGGTCATTTCGGAAGAGCCGTTCTACGACGCCGGCATTCTCCACGTTCGGATGAAGAAGAAGCTGTAGCCCGCCGGGCTGCAGCTTCTTCTTTTTAAGTCTATACGGGGTACATCCGGGGGGATTGTTCAAGCTCAAGGGTCAGCCTGTTTCCTCTGCGGCCGTCAAAACGGGGAACGTCAAGACGAATGTGGTCCCTTCGCCGACAATGCTCTCCACCTCGAGCGTACCTTCATGATCCTGCACGATTTTGTAGGAGATGGACAGTCCCAGCCCGGTTCCGTAGTCCTTCGTCGTATAGAAAGGATGGAAAATCGTTTCCAGACGGTCGCTCGGTATGCCGACGCCGGTATCCTGGATTTCGACGACAGCGCGGTTCGAAATCTCCTTCATGCGAATGTACAGCACCCCGCCCGGATTCATTGCCTCATATGCGTTCTTCACGAGATTAAGCAGCAGCTGCACCATCTTGTCGGGATCCATCCAGAGCAGCAGAGGAGCTTGCGGATGCTCATAAACGAGCTTGAGGCCAAGGCGCGAAGCCTCGGATTCGGTCAGGGCAATGACACGCTGCAGGCACGTCTGGAGCGAATGGGCCCGGAAGTCGGTGCTCTGCGGCTTGGAAAATTGCAAAAATTCCGCGGTCAGCTCGCTCATACGGTCGATCTCCTCCATAATGAGCGAATACCACGCTTCAATGTTGTAGCCGTTCGACTTGGAAATTTGCAGAAATCCGCGCACCGCCGTAAGCGGATTGCGAATCTCGTGGGCCATGCCGGAGGCTAGCTCGCCGACAACCCGCAGCTTCTCCGAACGCAGCAGATGCTCTTCCCTCTCGAGCCACAGCTCCCGCTTTTTCATGTACAGCCGGTTCTCGGCTTCCCCGAGCAGGCTGTCCTTCGTCCGGGCGTCGCCGGGGTAACTGGCCATGCCATAGGTCATGCGAATGCCGGTCAGCTTCGGCAGCTCCGAGTCCAGCAGCTGTCTCGTATGCTCGTAGACCGGCTCGCTGTCCTGCAGCGGCAGCACGAGGGCGAACTCATCGCCGCCGTAACGGGCAATCAGCTTCGCATCGGCGAACGAGATGACGAGCAGATCGGCGATCTGCTTCAGGATCAGGTTGCCGGTACGGTAGCCGCGCGAGGTGTTCATCGATTTCAAGTCGGCGCAATCGATCAGCACGAGCAGCAGCGGCTCGGGAGCGGCGACCAGCTTCTCCAGGATGCGGTGTGACTCTTCAAAGTTGGTTAAGCCGGTGAGCGGATCTTTACCGAGAAGGGCGGAATGCTCTCGTTGCAGCTTGTCCGCGAGCCGCATCCGGCTCACGATCAGCTCCAGCATAATGTGCCCGAAGACGATGAAAAGCAGGGTGAAGACAGCGGCATACCCCAGGTTGGCGTATATATGGATCTTCATGGCTTGAGGGATCGATATAGCCGCGAACATGGTATAGTAGACGAGACCAATCACCCGGAGCCGAGTCAGATTGTGCGACAGGTAATATTCGCGCCCAAGGACCAGGAAATAGAGGAACAAGATCCACCAGTCATTGATGAACCAATGCAGCAATAGTAAGGAAGCGATCCGAATCCCCCGCCGAATCGGTCCGCCGTCGGGCAGCAACACCAAGGTTACGAATAGGGCAAGGGCGGCAAGTGTAGGAATGACGTTCGTAAAATCGACTATCGAAAGGTAGGAAATCGCAATAAATGCGGCATAACTAGCGATTATCCACTTATAAACCATAGCTGTGCACACTCCAAGTGAATCGACCTGTTTACATATGTGAACTTTCGATGAACTCTTCCTTACAAGTTCTCTATTCTCTTTGAAATCCCTGCCAAATAATTGAAGTCACCTGCCGAAAGTTGTAAAAATGAAGAAAAAGCCCCGACGCGGGGGGGCGTCTGGGGCTAACGTTATAGGTCGAGCAAAGTCGCAACACGTCGGAAAATTTCGGAAACCGGGTGTGCCCGCCTAGGGCTCCTTCGCCGTCCCGGCCGTCTCATTCGAATCATGAGACCATGGATTCAAATGAATCAACACTTCGTCGACTTCCGGCCGCGAGGAACGGATCGTCTGCTGAATATGCTTGACGACGTTATGGCCTTCCCGGATCGTCATATGCTCCGGCACGCTGGCCCGTATGTCGACAAACACATGCGTGCCGAGCTCCCGCGCCCGAAGCCGGTCAATGCGCTTGACGGAAGGCACCTGACGCACGAGCTCGGCATAAGCCTTCAGCTGCTCCGCCGGGACAGCTTTCTCCATCAGCACGTCGATGGATTCTTTACCCATCTCATAAGCAAGCTTCAGCACAAGTAAGGAAACGGCGAAGCCGGCAATCGGATCGGCGTAGCCGAGAATCGGATAGCCGGTCCAGCCACCGACCAGGCCGACGCCGATTCCGATGACGGCAGCGATCGAGGCGTATACGTCGGCCAAATGATCGTAGGCGGTAGCGATGAGTCCCTTGCTGGACAGCTCGCGGCCGAGCTTCATCGTATACGTATACAGCCACTGCTTCCACACCAGCGAGACAATTGCGGCGCCGAGCGCCAAATAATGGGCGGGCGGCGGCGGCTCGAAGAGCGCTTCGAGGGCGTGATATGCCATATAGATGGCGGCGGCCGCGAGCACGACGGCGACGAAGGCCGCACCGAGCACTTCGGCTTTGCCGTGCCCGTAGGGATGGTCTTCGTCGGCGGGATTGCGGGAGATGCGCATCGAGCCGAACGTCGCTACGGTAGCCACGACGTCGCCGGCGTTATGGATGCCGTCGGCAATAAGGACACTGCTGCGCAGGAAGAAGCCGCCGATCAGCTTCATCAAGGTCAAGACGACGTTGCTGACCAGGCTGATCCAGGCGGCCCGCATGCCATTGCGCTCCAAATGGTCTTTCGATATCGTCGTCAACGTGTCGTGCTCCGTTGTCAGAATTCAGGCAGATTGTCGAGGTTGTTCGACGGGTCGCCGTCCGCATTGGAACGAAGGTGCGGTTCCCCGTCTCTGCCGGTGAAGACGTTAAGACCTGCGATTTGACCGCCCCGAACCATTTGCTGCGCCGTCTTGTAGTCGACGCTTTGACCGTTGCTGAGCTGGAGCTCTACGATGTCTCCGTCGCCGTTTTTCCGAACCGCGGTAACCTGCAGCTGTTGTTCTGTCATGGATGCACCCTCCTGAATAGGTGATAATAGGGCTGGGCCCGTTGTTAGTATTGCGCATTCGCCCGGGTCTTATCCCCCGAAACGAAGAAGCCGTTCCATCCCGGGCAGGATAGAACGGCTTCCTGGATTACACAAGCTCGTAAAGGCAATGCTGCACCGCAAATTTCATACGTCCCGTTTCCGCGTTCAGATCCATGTCGTCTCCGTAATGCATGAGCGTAATGCGCTCCTGCAGCTCCTCCGGAAGCGTCAAGAGCTCGCTTAAGGCTGCATGAACGATACCCGGGGAGGAGAGCTGGCAATCATGGAAAATGTATTTGCAGCCGCGCTCCTCCACGATCCGCTTCAAGAGCGCCGGCGTGAATACGATGTCGGCGGTGTAAAACAGCAAATCGTTAATGATCAGCGAGCAGCTGAACTTTTGTTGAATATGATCGGTACGAATCAGTTCGATCGTAAGGTTGTCGGCAATAGGCGTATTGACGTTCTCTTTCATCAAGACGACGTCGAAATAGTCCGAAAGTCCGTGAAATCCTTCTACAACATTCTCGAGTCCGCCGCGAAGCGAATGGTTCCACAGCGGCTTCTCCAGCGCTTCCGGAAGGAACAGCTTGATGCGTTTGCGTCCGTAGGAATAGCACAAGCGGAGAGCGATTTCCTCCAGGCCGCCGATATGGTCCGCATGCTGGTGAGTAATGAGAATGCCGTCAAGCCGGTCTAGAGGAAACTGCAAATCATGCAGCGATCTTGGTGCCGTGACGCCGCAATCGATGAGCAGGTTGAAATTGGTGCCGTATACGAGAGCGTTATTGTTGTAATATTTCTTCGCAAACGCGCTGCCCGTGCCGATCATTTGGATGCGAACCGTCAACCGAAGCGACCTCCTACATTCGACAAAATATGCCTATTTTACTTTATCATTCGATGCTTGAATTTTCAACCGAAAGATGACGAGTCATGGGACCTATCCGGAAAGTTTTCTCAGAAGGGGACGAATGTTATAATGAGAGTCGACACATCAACGGAGGATGGAACATGCCAGTATCGTTCAATTCAGGGCTTCATTTAATTTCCTTCATTTTAACGCTCGCTGCGGCGAGCGCACTCATCTTCATTCGGCTCAGAGCTTCCAGCAGGCCTATCAACGCAGCGAAAATCGTAGCCCCGCCGCTCGGCATGAGCACCGGCTTTATGATGTTCGTATACCCGCCGACGCATATCCCGCTCCTGTGGGCGGCGATCGCTTTTGCCGTAGGCGTCGTATTCTTCTCGTATCCGCTCATTTTGACGACCAAGCTCCAGGTGGAGCAGCGCGCCGTATATGCGAGACGGTCCAAGGCTTTCATCTTCATCCTTCTCGCTTTATTGGTGCTGCGGGTAGCTGCGCACGGCTATATCGAAGAATTCATTACGATTTATCAAACGGCGGCCGTCTTCTTCATTCTCGCCTTCGGTATGATCGTACCGTGGCGCATTTATATGTTCGTGCAGTATCGCAAGCTGATTCGTTCGATCGGCTGAAACAATCGGGACAAGAAAGCGTGGAGTCGACTATGTTCGCTGCTTTATGGGGGATAGGAGCGTTGGGCGTTGCGGCGGCCGTCGGGACAGCCGCTTATTCGGCGGCGGTCGGCTGGAAGCTGACGCATCCGGTCCGCAAGCCGGTGACGGCATCGCCTTCGGATATGGATTTATCGTATTCTTGCGTCCGTTTTCCCAGCCGGGGCGGCGAAGAGACGCTGGACGGCTGGTGGATTCCGGCCGCTGCGGGAACGAAGCCGAAGGCGACGGTTATTTTCTCGCACGGCTATGCGGGGAACCGGCTTGAGGAAGGGCTGCCGGCGCTCGCTTTGGCTGCGGCGCTCGTGAAGGCGGACTGCAACGTGCTGATGTACGATTTCCGCAACAGCGGCCAGTCTACCGGAACGTTAACCTCGGTCGGTTATCACGAGCACAAGGATGTGCTTGGCGCCGTCGACTGGGCTTTGCAGCAAGGAGCGGATCGAATCGTGCTGCTTGGCTTTTCCATGGGGGCGACGTCTTCGCTGCTCGCGGCTGCTAAGGAGCCGGCTGTGGCGGCGGTGATCGCCGACAGTCCATTCTCGCATCTGACGCGCTACTTGCGCCGTAATTTGCCGGTTTGGACTCGTCTGCCCAATTTCCCGTTCACTCCCCTCATCCTGACGATATTGCCGCTCTTGACCGGGACGAAGCCGGACGAAGTCGATGCGGAGGCAGCTGTCGAGCGGATTTACCCGCGGCCGGTCCTGTTCGTCCATAGCGAGCGGGACGGCGCCATTCCGTCATCGAACAGCGCCGAGCTGGCCGCCCGTCACCCCGACCGCTTTGAGCTTTGGCTGACGGACGACGGTACTCATGTCGGCTCGTACCGCGCCGATCCGGACGCGTATACGAAGCGGATACTGGCGTTTCTGGAACGGGTGCGGCCAGACTGAAAATTTCTTAAGATTTGTGCCTGGTGCAGGCGCAACTATCGCCATCGTTCGGAGTATAAACAAGTACTAAGTACTCACACGATGGAGGTTCGGGTTTACATGAAAGCACAACGTTTGCTCACCCTGATGATCGCCGCCTTTATTCTTAGCACCGGTGTCGTGACAGGCGCGTCGATGTGGGGGGATTATGACGGAAATGCGAAAGCGAGACTGTTCGTGAACGATGAAGAGAAGACGTTCTCGGACTCGGAGGTGCCGGCGTTCATTACGCACGGCTCGACGGTGCTGCCGCTTCGCACGCTGTCGCAATCGCTGATGGCACTCGTTCGATGGGACAACAGCAACAAGACGGTATCGATCTATAAGCCGAACGTTCAGATCATTACATCCAGCGGCCTGACGCAGAAGGACAACAATTATACGATCAGCAATCCGTTCGATGTGGTGAATACGTCGGATGCGCTCAACTTCTACCTGTATGCGAGCGTGGACAACTTGAAGACGAACATCCAATCGTTCAAAATTTCGATCAAGACGCCGAGCGGCGGCGACCTTGTCGAACCGGTCGTTTCCTCCGTTTCGTCGGACTATTTCATCTACACCTGGCAGTTCAAGCGGGTTGAGTTTACCGAATACGGCAAGTATACGGTTCAATTCGCCGCGAAGCTGGATGACGGCTCCGATTATATGGTGATCGGCGAGAAGCAAATTGTGCGTCAATAATATGGAAATTGGAAAGAGGCGCTTGCGGGCGCCTCTTCGCGTTGACCTGCCCCTAAGCTTAATGGTAGTATGTATCGGAGGAAGTTAAATCCAGTGAAATGAGGTTCTCGAATGAGCGACCATAAGCACGATCACAATCACGACCACGATCACGACCACGAGCATGAAGAAGAAGTGTTTCTCGTCACGGATGAAGCCGGCGTCGAGCACGAGATGGTGATCGTCTACACGTTCGAATCGCAGGATAAGGGGTACGCAGTGCTGCTGGATCGTAACGATCCTGATGCTGACGGCGTTATTTTCCGGATTGAAGAGGAGAACGACGAGGCGTTCCTGATCGGTATCGAAGACGAGGAAGAATGGAACCGGGTTGCGCAAATCTACAATGAGATTGTGGCCCAAGAGGAAGACGAGTAACGATAGACGGGCAGGAAAGCCCTTCCGCCGCTGACTAGACAGCGATGGAAGGGCTTTTTTGTACCGGAAAGTCTAAGTTTCGCTCTATCCTTTGGCTGATTCGCTGCGGCAGCTACGAGCTGGAGGAGAGACGCCGAGCAACTGGCAGAACGACACGTAACCGGCTTAACGCCGCAATCGCGCTGGGTCCATAGGATGGTGCAAGCCGTTTATCCATGGCTGGCGGCCGCAGAACTAATGAGGTGAGCAGGGGAATGGAGCGGAGCTCTTGCATGGCTGCTTGCGAAATTGAAAGCAAAAAACCTGGCCTCCTATAGAGACCAGGCAGCTGACTCGCCTAGATAACGGACTGGCAAGGCTCTATTTAAGCCGAGTCAAGACATTAGCAGGAAATAAAGGATTTACAGGGCTTTAATTTGACAAACTTGACTTGTGACAAGCCGAAATTCATGGTTCGCCAATAATTAACGCCCTCTCGTACCGCTATTCCCACTCTCTGCACACAAATCACCAAAATAGCGGATTGTGAAACCGCTAAAGCTACCGTTCTGCTATATAATACTGTTGTTATTTGCGCGGATTGAAATACATCGTGCGTCCGTTAAACATGCGCAGCTCCGCCTTCCACAAGCGGGCCAAATATTTGCACAGCTCGTTGCCCTTCGCTTTATCGCCGTGCGTAGCGTCATCCGGCAGCGTAACCTGCACATACGTGCGGGGCTCCGCGCCGTCCTCTCCGGCAGCTTCGGTGCCGACGCCCATAAGAATATAGCGGTACAGAGCGTCCTTACCCTTCAAGTAAAACCATTTGCCTTCGCCTTCCGGCTTCGACTCGATCGTGTAAGGAAAGCCGGCCTCGTCGTACTTCCAATCGAGCTGGGTGCCGGTCTTGGCCAGCTGATCTTTGTAAGCAAGCAGCTGCTGCTTCAGCTCGTCGACGGTTAGCGTCGCAATCGCGGAGCCTTGGACGAAACGGATATATGCGCTCTGACTCATATCGGTATGTGCACCTGCCCTGATAGGAATGGTTCATGCAAACACTTACATGACTTCTATCGTATCAGAAAATGGCTTTCTCTTCCACAATGACCTTCACGAACTCGACGGAGCGGTCTTCCGGACCTTTCACCGGTAGGCCGACCTCGACGTGCTCGCTGATATAATCGATCAGAGACTGCGAAATCACTTCGCCCGGGAGCAAAATCGGAATGCCCGGCGGATAAACGTAAATGAATTCGGCGATAATGCGGCCGGCCGATTCTTTAAACGGTACGACCTCCGTGTCGCCGTAGAATGCATCGCGCGGCCAGAGCGACAGCTGCGGAATTTCCGGAATGGAGATGACGAGCTCCTGCGCTTCGCGGTTTTGATGCTCCGCGGATAATGCCCGCAGCGCCGTCAGCAGCGTATCGAGATTTTCGCGCGTATCTCCCGGGGTGAACAGGCACAAGATGTTGTACATGTCGCTGAGCTCGACTTCGATGTTGTACCGGTCGCGCAGCCAGTTCTCAACGTCATAGCCCGTGATGCCGAGATGACGGACGTGGATGCACACCTTGGTCGGGTCGTAATCGTAGGTTGCTTCCGTGCCGAGAATGTCTTCTCCGAAGCAGTACAAGCCGGGAATTTGATTGATTTCTTTGCGTGCGTATTGAGCGAGCTCAATCGTCCGTTCCGCGATTTCCCGGCCGTGCAGCGCCAGCTGCCTGCGAGCCGTATCGAGCGAAGCCAGCAAAATGTAAGACGTCGACGTGGTCGTCAGCATCGACATAATGGTTTGAATGCGCTTCGTATTGATCCGCGGCCCCTGAACGTTCAGAACGGAGCTTTGCGTCATCGAGCCGCCGAGCTTGTGCACGCTGGTCGCGGCCATGTCGGCACCGGCTTGCATGGCGGACATCGGAAGCTTGTCGTGAAAATGAATCAGCACCCCGTGAGCTTCGTCGACGAGGACCGGAATGTCGTAGCTGTGCACCAGCTCGACGATTTCCTTTAAGTTCGTGCAGACACCGAAATACGTCGGGTTAATAATCAGCACGGCCTTGGCGTCCGGATGCTTCTCGAGCGCTCTGCGCACCGAGCGGGTCGTCACACCGTGGTCGATGCCCAGCCGTTCGTCGCGTACGGGGGACAGGAATACGGGACGCGCTCCCGCGAAAATAATGGCGGCCATAACCGATTTATGGACGTTGCGGGGGACGATGATTTTGTCGCCCTCGCCGACAACGGATAAGATCATGGAAATGATGGCTCCGCTCGTGCCTTGTACGGAGAAGAACGTCTGCTCCGCACCGAAGGCCTTGGCGGCCAGCTTCTGCGCTTCTTCGATCACATGTGTCGGCTGATGCAGGTCATCCAGCGGCGCGATGTTGATCAAGTCGATCGACAAGGCGTTATCGCCGATGAACGAGCGAAATTCCGGGTCCATGCCGATCCCTTTCTTATGCCCGGGAATATGAAACTGAATTGGATTACGCTCCGCGTGCCGCTTCAACGCGGTAAATAACGGCGTACGTTCTTGATCTGTCATGGATCCCATCCTTTCTGCACCTGCTGCATCGCTTGTCTATATATGGCGGTGCCCACCCACAAACATCACGAGTATAGCAGAATGGGACGCGGATGCAAGTTTTTCTTTCATGATTTTGCAAAGAACGGCGAAAAATAACGACAAAGTCCGGTTGAAGGAGATGAAGGCGATGGAAGCCTCGGCAGCAAAGAACGTGAAAACAGCCCTATTCTCGCCGTTCGTCATCAAGCTGCTGGTCATTATGTTCGTTGTGGAGTTCGTGAAGGGAGCGCTATTGCTGACGATTCTGCCTGTATATATGGCTGTAGTGCTCGGGGCGAGCGCATACGCCATCGGCTGGACGCTGGCCGCGCAATATATCGGAGACAACGCGCTGCGGGCGCCCGTCGGCTGGATTATCGACCGTATCGGGTACCGCGCCTGTATGCTGAGCGGGGTGTTGGTTACGTTCGCATCGGTTGTGATCATTGCTGTTGCCGGACATTACGCATGGACGATTACCGCTTGTGCGCTGCTTGGGCTAGGTACGGCGCCGCTGTGGCCATGCGTCATCACCGGAGCGACGGAGGTGGCGGGCGACGAGGGCAAAGGAACCGTGCTCAGCGTCGTTCATCTGGCATGGCTGTCGGGGACAGGAATCGGGCCGGTCGTCATCAACTTTTTCCTGAAAGGCAGCGAATTCGGACCCGCTTTCCGGATCCTGCTCGGCTGTATGACGGTTGTCGTCGTTGTGGCGCTGCTGCTGCCCGGGCGAAAGCAGCGGGAGGCTGAAAGGGCTGCTAACATGGACGGGGACGGGAGCAAGGGGAACGGCAAGGGGTGGCTGGAGCATGCTTCAGCTTATTTCCGGGAGGTGCGCGCATCGCTGACGGTTTCGCCGCTGCTATTCCCGGCGATGTTCTTGCAGACGTTTGCGATCGGAATCCTTTCGCCGATATTGACGCTGTATGCCCGGCAGGAGCTTTCGCTGACGCCGACCCAGTTCAGTCTGTTTTTAATCGCCGGGGGAGCGGTAACCGTAGTGCTGCTTGTTCCGGTCGGCAAGCTGGTCGACAAGTATGGAACGAAGTTCTTCCTGGCGGCTGGCTTCGGTCTCGGAGCAGCGACGCTGTTTCTGTTTACTTTCACAAGATCGCTTTATGTGCTTTACGGTTATGTGACACTGATCGGGATGGCCTACGCCTGCATTATTCCGGCCTGGAACGTCTTGATCGCCGCGGCCGTTCCGGAGGAAAAGCGGGGGGCGATTTGGGGCTTTTTCTTAACCATTGAGGGGCTGGGCAGCGTCATCGGACCGATCGTTTCCGGCAAGCTGTGGGATGTATTCGGCCCTCGCGTGCCGTTTATGACGAGCGGCGGCGTGCTCGCTTTGCTGTTCGTGCTGCAGCTTTTGCTCGTGCAAAGGAGCGGTAAGGAGGAGCGTATGAAGGCGGGCTGAGGATTGGACATGCGACGGCAGCTAACGGTTTTTCTTCGGCTGTTGGATGTCAAGTCAAGGTTCCAAGCATTTGCCGTCCAGGAGCGGATGAGACGTAATCCGCCATACACGGCAAAACACCGCCCCGAACAGGCGGTGTTTGCTGCCGTAACTTACTGCGCCGAACGCTTGCGGTCGATCCAACGCTCCAGCTTCGGCGTCATCAGCTCCTGCAGCTTGGCCATCAGCTGCTCGCGGCCGATGCCCTTGCCCGCTGCAATCTCCGTGAGCGACTTGCCCGATTTCAACTGCCGGCGAAGCTCCGCTTCGGTAATCCCCAGCATAGCGGCCAGCTGCTCCGGATCCGGCTTCAAGAAGTCCCGCCTCTTATGCATATGCATGGAATGCATATCCAGCAAGTTCTTCTCGGCAATCATGTAGCTCAGATGCCGGCCCATGTTCTGCTTCATTTTCTCAGCCTTGGCTGCGTCCAGCTTGCCTGCCTTCACCGCTTCGTCAATTCGGGCATTGCGCAGCTGCAGCAGCTTGGCCGTCAAATCGTCGCTGCTCATTCCGCGCTCCTTGGCCACATCGGCAAGCGAAACGCCCTTCTTCAGCTTGTCAATCAGCTCGTTCTCCTTCATGCGGAGTACGGAGGCAGCTTCCGCGACAATCGGCGGCGCGCCGTCATGCGATTTGGCGCTGCGGGGCTCGGCGGTTTCCTTGCGGTCCTGCCTGGGCGCAGTAGCCTGGGGCTGACTGGAGGAGGACGCTACCGCTGCCGACAGCGCAGCGGTAGCCGTTCCCGGCACTCCTATGTACATTCCGCCTGCGGCGCAGGTTAGCGCCAAGGTACCGGCAAACAGGCGCGCTGCAAAGATTCGTTTCATAAGATGTTCACCTCTCTAGACTAGTCGGATTCGCATCTTAGTCTATACAGGCAGGCTGCATTCTACGTAAGCAAACCTTAATCTCAGATAAAAAATGAAAAAAACGATCACCCCGCCGTCATCCGGTAGATCGGCGCAAGCGTTTCGAACGTTTGCAGCGCTTCCCGGATGAACCGTTCCCCGTCTTCCACAATGGGTGAACCCGCCGGAAAGGTGCGTCCGATCAGCAGCTCCGCTTTCTTGACATCGTGGAACCGCTGGACGGCGTCGCGCCAGCCGGACTCGCCAAGCTCTTGCAGCGTCACGTTCGTTTTCTTCATATGATCGAATGACAGCTGATAGCCGCCGTCTAGCAGCTGAAGCACGTCGTCCGTTTGGTCCAGCAAACGCCGGGCCATCTGCTGCTTGTTCGGCAGTTCGTAAATATAGGCAAGCCAAACGAAAACATGATCGTCGAATAGGCCGATTTGAAAATGCGGATGCTGCTTGTAGCCCCGCTTATCGTGTGCAAACGCCATCCAAGTGTCAACAGGCGCATT
The DNA here is from genome assembly GCF_042432825.1 of Paenibacillus chartarius. Lineage (NCBI taxonomy): Bacteria > Bacillati > Bacillota > Bacilli > Caryophanales > Paenibacillaceae > Paenibacillus > Paenibacillus chartarius. Next base: position 73,888 of record NZ_JBHLWN010000046.1, read on the forward strand.
GACCGTACGGCGGGCATGCTTGGCAATATGAAGATACAGCTCGGTACCGGCAAAGGCTGACAGGGGCTGGATCAGCTCGGCGGCAATGGCCCGGAATTTCGGTTGAATCCGAGTCCGGATCGCTTCCATGCGCGGCTCCAAGCCGTCGATATGAAAGGAGCCGAAATCTTCGGCGGCAAAACCGGTAAACGGGTCGGATACGGGAACAACTGGAATTGAACTCATAGCGTTAAGGCCTCTCTCTGCATAAAAAATAATGAAATCGCGACACATAGCTAACTATATCAAGAAAATACCCCTCCGCAAAGCGAAGGGGCAGTCCTATCGGATTAGCGGATATCGGAACGGTTGCGTCCGAACAGGCCGGCGAGGCCGACAAGACCGAGCAGACCGAGCCAGCCCCAGTCCGTTGAGTTGTCCGCAGCTGTTGCAGAATAATTTGCCGCCCGGTAACCGTTCGTATTCGTTCCGTTACCTGCGGAGTATGCGTTATAAGCGTTCGTGCCATAAGAATTCGTCCTATAAGTGTTTGCGTTGTTGTTGTTGTTGTTGTTGTTGTTGTTGTTGTTGTTCGTCGAAAAAGTCGTGCCGCGCGACGTAAGAGTTCCGTCCCTGCTGTCCGTATTATTGCTCAAAAAATTGTTGGAATAATCGAATCCCCGTGCGCGGTTCATGTTTGTATCGTTGGCGTCATTGCCGTCGAAAATGTTTTGCACACGGGATACTCCGTTGTTTACCGAACTGCCAATGGCATTCCCGGCGCTGTTTACCGAATTGCCAATGGCATTTCCGGCGTTATTCATCGCATTCCCCATATTATTTAGCGCATTGCCGACGACACCGCCATTATTGCCGCCATTGTTGTCGTTCGTACCCGTACCGTTCGTATTCCGATTCGCCGGAGAATCCGGCGAGCTCGTCGCTCCCGTCGAGAATTCGCTTGTCCCGAACGCCGAGGTTCCGTTGCCGCCATAACCGCTGATGCCCACCGTACCCGGACCGAAGCTGGTGCTTCGCGTCCCCGGAATGTTTTCGCTCACGACAACGGAATGACTCGTCGACGTGCTGCCCGCGGCGGAAGCGCCGGTTCCGCCAGTGCTCCCGCCGGTCTCGGCGAAAGCGGGAACGGCCAGCATAGCGGACACACAAAGCGTCGAAAGACAAGCTGCAACTTTTTTCATTTCGGTCCATCCATCCTCTCGTCTAGTAGATAGGCAATGGTCGCCTTGATCTTAGGTTGCCCCGCCGATTTGACGATATCAAAGCGGATTGTTGCCAGAATAGGTTTGAAGTTGTACACTTAACAGTTAAGAGTGTAACGCAAATTACTAGATGTACATGCCTTAAGGGAGGGTACCGGAAAGTGGAAAAAGCTCGTATGCGCAGTGATATGATCAAGAAAGGCTTCGACCGGGCACCGCACCGCAGCTTGCTGCGTGCGGCCGGCGTTAAAGAAGAGGATTTCGGCAAGCCGTTCATCGCGGTCTGCAACTCTTATATCGATATCGTTCCGGGTCACGTGCATTTGCAGGAATTCGGCAAAATCGTCAAAGAAGCGATTCGCGAAGCCGGAGGCGTGCCGTTCGAGTTCAATACGATCGGCGTTGATGACGGCATTGCGATGGGCCATATCGGCATGCGCTACTCGCTGCCGAGCCGCGAAATCATTGCCGACTCGCTGGAAACGGTCGTCAACGCGCATTGGTTCGACGGCATGGTGTGTATCCCGAACTGCGACAAAATCACTCCCGGAATGATGATGGGTGCGCTGCGCGTCAACATTCCGACCGTATTCGTCAGCGGCGGTCCGATGAAAGCCGGCAAAGACAGCTCCGGCCGCTCGATCTCGCTCTCCTCGGTATTCGAGGGCGTCGGCGCATACCAGGCCGGCAAGATCGACGAGAAGGGACTGCTTGAGCTGGAGCAATACGGCTGTCCGACTTGCGGCTCGTGCTCCGGCATGTTCACGGCAAACTCGATGAACTGTCTGGCTGAAGGTCTCGGCCTCGCGCTGCCGGGCAACGGCACTATTCTCGCCATCTGGGAAGAGCGCAAGGAGTTCGTGAAGCAATCGGCGAAGCAGCTGATGGAGCTGATCAAGCAGGACATCAAGCCGCGGGATATCGTGACGATCGAAGCGATCGACAACGCGTTTGCGCTCGATATGGCGATGGGCGGATCGACGAATACGGTTCTGCACACACTCGCGCTTGCTCATGAAGCGGGCATCGACTATCCGATCGAACGCATCAACGAAATCGCCAAGCGGGTACCGCATCTGGCCAAAATCGCTCCGGCGTCCGATTATCATATCGAGGATGTGCACCATGCGGGCGGCGTCAGCGCGATTCTGAACGAGCTGTTCAAGAAAGAAGGAGCGCTGTTCGGCGACCGGATTACGGTAACGGGCAAGACCCTCCGCGAAAATGTGGCCGGCCACGAAATCAAGAACACGGACGTCATCCGTACGATCGATAACCCGCATTCCGAGCAAGGCGGACTTGCCGTCCTGTTCGGCAATGTCGCACCGGAAGGCAGCATCATCAAAGTCGGTGCCGTAGACAAATCCGTCGGCAGCAAGTTTGTCGGCCAGGCAATCTGCTTCGACTCCCAGGACGACGCGCTGTACGGCATCGCCAACGGCAAAGTGAAGGAAGGCCATGTTGTCATCATCCGCTACGAAGGGCCTAAAGGCGGTCCGGGCATGCCGGAGATGCTCGCTCCGACGTCTCAGATCGTCGGTATGGGTCTCGGCGCCAAAGTAGCACTGATTACCGACGGACGCTTCTCGGGCGCATCCCGCGGCATCTCCATCGGCCACGTTTCTCCGGAAGCTGCAGAGGGCGGACCGATTGCGTTCATCGAAGACGGCGACACGATTGAAATCGATCTTCAGGAGCGCACGATCAACCTGCAGGTGGCGGACGACGTGCTGGCCGCGCGCAAAGCGAACTGGAAAGGCTTCGAGCCGAAAATTACGTCCGGTTACCTTGGCCGCTATTCCAAGCTCGTTACGAACGCCTCCTCGGGCGGCGTTATGAAAATTTAAGCTGATAACCGTCCCTCCTCTCGCTTAAATAGGCGAAGGAGGGATTTTCATGTCGAGCCGTTTCGTCCGTTTATCGGAAGGGGCGGCTTTTGTCATCGATACAAAGTCATGTTCGAAGAAGGAAAATGTTGATTTTTGCCGAATACAGGAAGAGGATGTGATAAGGAAGGAGCCTGACATGAAAAGAAACAAATGGTTATTGACGCTCGGGATGACCGCTGCTTTCAGTGCAGTGTTCACTGCAGGAGCATACGCCGACGACGTTCTGGAGCAGGTGCAAGCATATCTTCGTCCCGATTTTCAAATTATTGTCGATGGCGCGACGGTCGTCTTCGAGGAGCCGCCGCTCATTTATAACGATAAGACATATTTACCTCTCAAGGACCTCGGGCAGTCGCTCGGCGCCCAAGTGATTTGGAAAGGCGAAACGAAATCGATCTACGTAAACAGCCGGCTTATCCCGCAGCAGCAGGAGGAGGAAGAACAAGCTTACGAGCAGGTTGCGATGTCGTGGCCGACGGCAAATTACGTCGATTACTTGGGCGGTACGTATATCCTTCTCCAATTTAGAGGAGCCAAAGAAGCGCTTTACCGTGAATCCGATTTGATCGCGATGGGCGTCGATGTAGGGGGGCTTCGCAAAGTCCAAGACAAATATACGAAGTGGGTATTTGTTCCCCAAAGTGAAGTCGACAAGCGTCTAAAGCAGAAATTTACTGTGAATTATACAATACAAACGAATTACAGCTCCGGTCCGGTAGACGAGAAGGATCCGAAGAAGCTGAAAGCGATTCAGGCTTTTATGAAAGACTGGAGCACCAGTCCAACGAACAACCCGCCGGTGTACACCCAATTTATTGTTGCCGACAAAACGGACGAGCCGGATACCTATCGACTGCTGGGGATGGAAAACGGCCACTTGTACTATTACTTTGTCAATCTGAAAATACTTGATAAGAACAATCCGGACGCCGAATACATTAGAGACTACAAGAAAGAAGATATCCAAGCCGGATACCCCGATGAAAATCCTTACAATACATATGGCCGTTAACATGTAGCCGCTCCCGTTCCTGCCGACAGGCAGGACGGGGGCGATTTGCTTTTGTGGAAAAAATCACGTATTCCGCAGGCCATTCCTGGCAATAAATGTGTCAATAAACCAAGTTGCACAAACATATGAATCATAATAAGATAGAGGTAAGCGGAGGAGTTGTCTAAATATTCATTCAACTAAACGCTTTCATGCTATCGAAACTGAGCTTGACTCCCGAGGAGGGGATAGCCGTGGGTAAAAGTTACGAAGTGGAATATTGCAACCTAGAGCTGCGATTCGATCGCCGGCTAATCCGCAATTTCATCAAGGCGCTCATCCAGGAAGGATATTCGCTCTACTGGAACGAATCCGAGCAGCAGTTTATAATCTCCATCCGGACGGGGCGCAAGCTGATGAAGCTAAGATTTGAAAGAATCGGGGAAAGGTACAAGATTGTCGGCAACTACTCGGTGAAGGATGAGAAGCTGGCCGAAATGATGGAGAAGCTGATCGGCGATACGCGCGGTCATGCGATTGTGAAACGGTTCCGCGATAGGCAAATATTGATTGAAAATATTATGTTCGGCGAAATCATCCGGATGGTGGAAATTTCCGGAATCGAGCACAAGGTGCTGTTCCAACGTGAACCGGTAGTGACGGTCGAGGAGATTATGCAAGCGTTTCGTTCCAAGCGTCCGGACGAACGGATTCCCGTATTGCGCCTGGAATTGGATTATGAGCTGGCGACACTGCATGACGCGCTGCAGAGCGGCGACGAGGAGCTGGCTGCGCACTGTAAGGCAAAGCTGATGGCGCTTAGGCAAGAAATGCTGCAGTTGGAGGTGTGACGTTGAATAGCGCAACGTAACGGGGACGGCGAACGGTGCCGTCCTTTTTCATATTCACGATTGTTCACGTGTGCAAAGTGTGTTACGATGGGATTAAGAGGTGAACCTATGAGCGTTACCATCAAAGACATCGCGAAGCTAGCAGGGGTGTCGCATACGACCGTCTCGAGGGCGATGAACGACAGTCCGCTGATCAATGAGGAAACGAAGCAGCGCATCCGCCACCTCGCCGCCGAGCTAGGATACACGCCCAACTTGTACGCGAAAAGTCTCGTCTCGGACCGCTCGCATCACATCGGACTCTTTTTCTCTACTTTGTATACCGGTACGTCTTCAGGCTTTTTCCACGACGCCGTGCGCGGAGCGAACGAAGTGTTTCGCGAAGGCTATCAGCTTGTGGTCAAAGGGATCGACGATTGCCGATTAAGCGGGTTTCACTCGGTGACGGGAAAGAGCCTCGACGGAATCGTCGTCGTCAGCCAGACGGAGGAGGATGACGATTTTCTCAGGTATGTCCAGCAGAAGGGGATCCCTTATGTGGTCATGAACCGCCAGCTCGAGGAAGGACAATGCATCAACGTCGTCTCCGACGAATCGGACGGCGTACGGTCCATGGTCCGGCATTTGCTTGCGCTTGGTCACCGTTCGATCGGCCTGATCGAGGGAATCCCCGGCTTCAGGTCGACGAAGGTGCGGCGCGAAGGGTATATGACCGAGCTGACGGACGCCGGTGTGCCGATTCGAAGCGAGTATATCGTTTCCGGCGAGTATACGGTGGAAAGCGGCTTCGCCGCCATGCGCCGGCTGCTTCGGAACCGGAATGGGCCGACGGCGGTGTTTTGCGCCAACGACCAGATGGCCCTGGGCGCGCTGAAGGCGATCGCCGAAGCAGGTTTGCGGGTTCCGCAGGATATGACCGTGGCCGGATTTGACGACGATACGTTCGCCGCTTATGTGACTCCTGCGCTGACCACCGTCCGCAGGCCGATGGCCGAGATGAGCCGCATGGCGGCGGAACGGCTGCTCGGTGCGATCGAAGGCAAGGGCGCCGCGCCGGAAACCGTATACGTCCGCACGGAGCTCGTCGTTCGGGATTCCGCCGCACCGCCGGCTGCCCGCCGGGAACTATAACATTAATCATTGTGGGAGGCTTACGTAGATGAGCGTATTACGACAATTACTTGACCCGATTCCGCTGCCGCAAATGGTCCGCATCCGCCAATCGTTTGACGCGACCGAGCTTCAGAACCCGGAGGAGGAGCTGCGCAAGGAGCTGGCCAAGCCCGGCGGCATCGAGCGCATTCGGCCGGGGCAGCGCGTTGCGATTGCCGTCGGTAGCCGGGGCATCGCCAATATCGACAAATTCACGAAGGTGACGGTCGATGCGGTTAAGGCGGCGGGCGGCGTTCCGTTCCTCGTCCCTTGTATGGGCAGCCACGGCGGCGCTACGGCCGAAGGCCAGGCTGAGGTGCTCAAGCATCTCGGCATTTCGGAGCAGACGATGGGAGCGCCGGTGCGCTCGTCCATGGACGTAGTGAAAATCGATGAGCTGCCGAACGGCCTTCCGGTGTACGTGGACCGCATCGCCGCCGAAGAAGCCGACGCGATCATTGTCATTAACCGTGTGAAGCCGCATACGGCGTTCCGCGGCCGGATCGAAAGCGGGATCATGAAGATGATCGCGATCGGGCTCGGCAAGCAGAAGGGCGCCGAAGCCTGCCATCAGCTCGGCTTTAAATATATGGCCGAGAACGTGCCGGAGATGGCGAAGCGGATGCTGGCTAAGCTGCCGATCGTCTTCGGCGTTGCGCTCGTAGAGAACGCCTACGACAAGACGTGCCGCGTCGAAGTGCTGCCTTCCGAGCAAATCGAGGCGAGAGAGGAAGAGCTGCTTGTCGAGGCGAAGGCGCGGCTGCCGAAGCTGCTGTTCGATCAGATCGACGTGCTTGTCATCGATTATATCGGCAAGAATATCAGCGGCGACGGTATGGACCCGAACGTAACGGGACGCTATCCGACACCGTACGCAAGCGGCGGCCCCGACGTCTCGAAGATGGTCGTGCTCGACCTGACGCCGGAATCGAAGGGCAACGTAAACGGAGTCGGTACTGCGGACTTTACGACGCAGACGCTCGCGGACAAGGCCGACTGGCCGGGCACTTATGCGAACGGGCTGACGTCGACGGTGTGCGCCCCGACGAAGCAGGCGACGACGCTGGAGAACGACCTGTACGCAATCAAGGCGGCAGTGAAGACCTGCAACATCCTGGATTATACGACCTGCAGACTCGTTCGCATCCGCGATACGCTGCATCTGGGAGAAATCGAGATTTCCGTGAACCTGCTGGAGGAAGCCCGCCGCCACCCGGATATCGAAATTTTGAGCCCGGCTCCGTATGACCTGACATTCGACGAGAAAGGGAATTTGCCGAAATGACCACGACTTCCGTTGTTATCGCCGTCGATATTGGTACCACCGCTACGAAGACGCTGGCGGTAAGCAGGGACGGGCGCGTTGTGGAATCGCATTCCATCGGCTATCCGCTGCACGCTCCCGCGGCCGACCGGGCGGAGCAAGACCCGGAAGAGCTGTTTGCGGCGGTTGCGGACGGTATTCGTGCCGTTGTCGATAAGCTGAAGCTTCGCCCCGAAGATGTCCTATGCGTAACGTTCAGCTCCGCGATGCACAGCTTAATTGCCGTGGACAAGGAGATGAGGCCGCTTACGCCGTGCATCACCTGGGCGGATAACCGCAGTGCAGCGTATGTCGATATCCTTAAGGAGCGCTACGACGGTCTCGGCATCTACCGCCGCACAGGAACGCCGCTCCATCCGATGTCGCCGCTGCTGAAGCTGATGTGGATGCGGGATCATGAGCCAGAAATCTATAACGGCGCTTATCAATTCCTCGGCATCAAGGAGTTTGTATTCGCCCGCTGCTTCGGACGGACGGTCATCGACCACTCGCTGGCCAGTGCGACCTGCATGTTCAACCTGGAGAAGCTTGAGTGGGATGAAGGCGCGCTGCGGGCGGCGGGCATCGACGCCTCCCGTCTGCCGGAGCCGGTTCCGACGACATACAAGCTGACCGGACTGAGGCCCGAGCTTGCGGCGCGCATGGGACTCGGCGCCGAAACGCCGTTCGTCGTCGGCGCTTCCGACGGCGTCCTGGCCAACCTCGGCGTCGGCGCCCACGAGCCCGGCGTCTACGCAGTGACGATCGGCACGAGCGGCGCCATCCGCGGCGTAGTCGCCGAGCCCCGCACCGACGCCGAAGCCCGGCTGTTCTGCTATGCCCTGCAGGAAGGATACTGGGTTGTAGGCGGACCGATCAACAACGGCGGCATCATGTTCCGCTGGGTGCGCGACGAGCTCGCCACGCTGGAGGCGGAGGAGGCGCGCAAGCTCGGCCAAGATCCGTACGATTATTTGTCCGCGCTGGCCGCCGAAGTGCAGCCGGGCTCCGAAGGCCTGATCTTCCTTGCGCTGATGGCCGGCGAGCGGGCGCCGTATTGGAACCCGAACGCCCGGGGCGTCTTCTTCGGCCTGTCGCTGCAGCACGGCAAGAAGCATATGGTGCGCGCCGTCCTGGAGGGCATCATGTACCGCCTGCATTCGGTAGCCGCAGCGCTGCGGGATAACGGCGCCGACATCCGCGAGATCCGCGCCTCCGGCGGGTTCGCCCGCTCGCCGTTCTTGCTGCAGCTGCTGGCGGATGTGCTTGGCGTACCGGTGACCGTACCGGAGTCGATCGAAGCATCCGGCCTCGGGGCGGCCATGCTGGGTCTTCTTGCCGTCGGCGAAGTGGGCAGTCTTAGCGAGCTGGACGGCTGGGTTGATAGCGGGGGCACCCGTTATGAACCGAATCCGGGCAGCCATGCAACTTATGAAAAATTGACAGCTATTTATGCGAAAGTATATCATCAGTTAGAAGCGCCTTTTTCCGACATCGCCGCGTTCCAGAACGAACAGTCGGCCGAGTGAGCGGAGAAGACGCTGACAACGGATGATAAGCAATCTTTCGCCAAACCTGTATACTAATCATTGGGGAGGAACTTATCATGAATTTGTTTGACTTATCCGGCAAGACCGCCGTCATTATCGGCGGCAATTCGACGCTCGGCGGCACAATGGCTGTCGCGCTTGGCGGACACGGCGCGAAAGTAGCCGTCGTCGGCCGCAATCAGGAAAAGGCCCGCGAGGTGCAGAAGCGCATCGAAGAAGCGGGCGGCGAAGCGCATTGCTTCGAAGCCGACGCTACCAGCGAGAACGATCTGCGGCGCGTTCTCACCGAGGTTCTGGCTTGGTCCGGCAGCGTCGATATTTTGATGAACTGCCCGGGCAAGAACAGTGCGACGCCGTTCTTTGACATCACGATGGAAGAATGGGATTCGATCATGGAAGTGAATTTGAAGAGCGTCGTGTTAGCTTGTCAGGTTTTTGGCAAACATATGGTCGAAGCGGGCAAAGGCGGCTCGATCATCAACATCTCTTCCGTTTCTTCCGATCCGCCGCTGTCGAAGGTGTTCACGTATTCCGCCTCCAAGGCTGCCGTCAACAATGTGACGCAGTTTTTGGCGCGGGAGTTCGCTCCTGCTCGCGTTCGCGTCAACGCGATTATCCCGGGCTTCTTCCCGGCGGAGCAGAACCGCAAGATTTTGTCGCCGGAACGGGTCGAATCGATTATGCGCCACACGCCGATGAATCGTTTTGGCGAAGCCGAAGAGCTGCAGGGCGCGGCCGTATTCCTGGCTTCCGAGAAGGCATCCAGCTTCGTGACCGGCTCCATTGTGCGTGTTGATGGCGGATTTGGCGCCATGACCATATAATTTTTCAAGGAGAAAGGAAGTATCTGGAATCATGTCTAAACAGCAAATCGGCGTTATCGGACTCGCGGTAATGGGGAAAAACCTGGCTCTCAATATCGAAAGCAGAGGGTTCACCGTGTCGGTCTACAACCGTTCTCCGGAGAAGACGAAAGAAATTTTGGAGGAGAATCCGGGCAAGAAGCTGACAGGTACATACAGCGTGGAAGAGTTCGTCGCTTCGCTCGAAACGCCTCGCCGCATTCTGATCATGGTCAAGGCGGGAGCGCCGACCGACGATACGATCGCACAGCTCGTTCCTCACCTCGATCAGGGCGACATTCTGATCGACGGCGGCAACTCGTACTTTCCTGACACGCAGCGCCGTACGAAAGAGCTGGAAGCGAAGGGCATCCGCTTTATCGGCACGGGCGTGTCCGGCGGTGAAGAAGGCGCGCTGAAAGGGCCTTCGATCATGCCGGGCGGCCAGAAATCCGCATACGAGCTTGTAGAGCCGATTCTTACGGCGATTTCCGCGAAAGTAAACGGCGAGCCTTGCTGCACGTATATCGGTCCGGACGGCGCCGGTCATTACGTTAAGATGGTACATAACGGCATCGAATACGGCGACATGCAGCTGATCTGCGAAGCGTACCAGCTTCTCAAAGATGTAGTAGGCGCGGAAACTCCCGAGCTTCATGAAATTTTTGCCGAATGGAACCGCGGTGAGCTGGACAGCTACCTGATCGAAATTACGGCAGACATCTTCACGAAGATCGACGAGGAAACAGGCAAGCCGATGGTCGACGTGATTTTGGATTCGGCCGGACAGAAGGGTACCGGTAAATGGACGAGCCAAAGCTCGCTCGATCTCGGCGTGCCGCTGTCGATTATTACGGAATCGGTATTCTCGCGCTTCCTGTCGGCGATGAAGCAAGAGCGGGTCGCAGCCAGCAAGGTGCTGAAGGGACCCGCACAGAAGCCGTTTGACGGCGATCGTCAGGCGTTCATCGAATCGGTTCGCAAAGCGCTGTTCGCCAGCAAAATTTGCTCTTACGCCCAAGGCTTTGCGCAAATGCGCGCGGCGTCGGACGAGTACGGCTGGAATCTGCAATACGGCGAGATCGCCAAAATTTTCCGCGGCGGCTGCATTATCCGTGCGCAGTTCCTGCAAAATATTACAGATGCATATGCCCGCAATCCGGAGCTGAAGAACCTGCTGCTTGACGAATATTTCCAAGGCGTTGTGGAGTCGTATCAAGCTGCATGGCGCGAAGTCGTGTCGGTTGCGGTCGCCCGCGGCATTCCGGTACCGGCGTTCTCGTCGGCGCTTGCTTACTTTGACAGCTACCGTTCCGAGCGCCTGCCGGCGAACCTGCTCCAGGCACAGCGCGACTACTTTGGTGCGCATACGTTCCAGCGGGTGGACAAGGAAGGAACATTCCACTACCAGTGGATGGACGCTTAATAGCGGGCTTTCCGCAAGGCGGAAGGCGGCAGGTCGATAATGCCGCTTGCGGCTTCGATCAGCCAGGCCCGCAGACGGTCGGCCTCTTGGTCGAACAGATGTCTGCGGTGCACCAGCATCATCGCCATCTCGGCAAAGTAATGATAGCTTTTTAGCAGACGTGGTTGGGAAAGATCCAGCAGCATCGGGTCTTCCTCAGCCACTTTTTTCTTGATGAGCTCGAGAACCCATATGACGTCTTCTTTACAAATGGGGTAGTCCGGCTTGAAGATTTGCTCCAGCTTGTGTCTGGTGTGCTGCGGAATAGGGGCGGGGGTGGCCACTCGAATCATCTCTCCTTCGACATTTCTCCACGTCTTAGCTTTCATGTTTAGACTGGAATTTATTCACAACATACTTATGTTTTTTCCGTGAATGGTATTCATCGAAACGAGCCCTGTGGTATAGTAAAATGTGACAAACTACGGCAACCGTCTTGGATTACAGCGTTAAGCCGCGAAAGAAGGAGAATGCAGGTTGATACGAAGCAACGTAGTTCTCGTCGGATTTATGGGCACAGGCAAATCGACAGTGGGCACATTGGCGGCTGCTCGTCTCGGCTGGTCGTTCGTCGATTCGGATGCTTGGATTGTGCAGAAGTCGGGAATGTCGATACCCGAGCTGTTCGCAGAGCGGGGCGAAGCGGAATTTCGCAGGCTGGAGACGGAGGCGATCCGCGAGCTCTTAAGCGGTAAGGGCTGCGTGCTCGCAACCGGTGGCGGCGCCGTGCTGTCGGCGGAAAACCGCGAGCTGATGAAGGAAGGCGGCTTGGTCGTGGCGCTGACCGCTTCGAAGGAAGCGATCATCGAGCGGGTTCAGGGCGATACGAACCGTCCGCTGCTGCAAGGCGGTGTCGAAGAAAGAGTGACGGCTTTGCTGGAGGCGCGGAAGGGGGCGTACGATTTTGCCGAAGTGAAGATCGATACGGAGCGGCTGTCGCCGGAAGAGGTTGCCGAGCGGATCGTCGCAGCCATTCAAGGGACGAACCGGGAGGTTGAGCAGCTCTAGTCGAGCTGCTCCCATGCGAGCATGCCGCCGGTCATATTGCGCAGGCCTTGGTAGCCTATCGATTGCAAGTATTGCTGGGCGCGGCTGCTGCGGGCTCCGCTGCGGCAAACGAGGATGATTTCGCCGCTTTGCGGAATGTCCGTATGGCGTTCGGCCAATTCAGAGAGCGGAACGTTCTTGACGCCCGGAATGTGAAGCTGCTGCACTTCCTCCGGCTCGCGGACGTCGATCAAATTCAATTTCTCGCCGGCGTCCAGACGCTGCTTGACTTCCTCTGGAGTAATCGTGTCGTTCATGGGAACCGCCTTTCGGTCGAAGGATATGTCGGCCATTCAAGTATGATGGTACCGGACTTCCTGTGAAGTTGCAAGAGGGCAGGAAGTTCGTGCAAGGGAGGAGTTTGACGTTGCAAGGCAAGCTTAACGCGGCAGGCGGGGCGGCGCTCGTCTTCTTCAAGCTCGGTACGCTCGCATTCGGCGGGCCTGCCGCTGGGCGGGAGTCTAAAAGCTTATGCCATACTCATTAAGCCGCATTCTGGCCGTCGGCGCAGGCGGCATCGTTGGATCTATAGCCCGGTTCGGCCTGTCGCTGCTGTGGAATCCCGTAACGGCACAAGGCTTCCCTTGGGGTACGCTGGCTTGCAATTTGGCGGGGTGTTTGCTGCTCGGATACACCGCTTCAGCCGTCGGAGCCCGGCTGCCTGCGGCGGTGCAGCTCGGAATAACCGCCGGCTTGATCGGCACCTTTACGACATTGTCGACTTTCAGCCTGGAGATGGTCCAGCTGCTGCAGGCAGGCCATGCTGGGACGGCCGCGGCTTATGCCGCTCTAAGCGGCATCGGAGGTCTCGCTCTTGCCCGGCTTGGCGAGGCACTTGGGGGCTATGAAAAATGATGACACTTTCGAAGCTGCTTCTCGTAGCCGCCGGCGGATTTGTAGGAGCAACGGCCCGTTACTTGCTGTCGACATTCGTGTCGACAAGGTTCCCAACCATGCTCCCTTATGGTACACTGACAATAAATGCAATCGGTTCTTTTTTGATCGGGATCGTAGCGGGACATGCGGCTCCGGAATCGGTACGGCTGATCATTGCCGTCGGTTTTATGGGCGCGTTCACTACGTTTTCCACGTTCAATTTGGAAAGCGTTCGACTTGCCCGGCGGAAGGCTTGGGCACATTTTGCCGCTTATATCGCTTTAACGTACATACTTGGGATTTTGTTTGCCTTTATCGGCCTTTATTATGTTTAGGAGGTTACCTAATCGTGCGAGCCATTGTCCGCCCTACCCCGAATCTGCAAGGAGAAATCCAAGCTCTTTCCTCGAAAAATTATACGACCCGCTATTTGCTTATCGGAGCGTTGGCCGAAGGAACGAGCACCGTCTACTATCCCGCTCACAGCGAAGACAGCGATGCAATGCGGCGCTGCATTCGGGATCTGGGCGCGGTCGTTGAAGAAGACGAGGAGAAAATGACGATTCAAGGCTTCGGCCGTCATCCGAAGCACGTTTCCGAGCTGAATGTCGGCAACGCAGGAGCGGTGCTCCGCTTTCTGATGTCGGTTGCGGCGTTTTGCCCGGAGCTGACGTTTGTGAATACGTATCCGGATTCGCTCGGCAAGCGGCCGCACGACGATTTGATTGCGGCGCTGGAGCAAATGAACGTTCGCGTCGACCACCAAGGCGGCAAGCTGCCGATTACGATCTACGGCGGGGAGCCGAAGGGCGGCCGCATCGAAGTGTCGGGCAACGTATCGTCGCAATTCCTGAGCTCGCTGCTTTTCATGACGCCGCTCCTGAACGAAGACAGCGAGATCGTCGTTCTGCACGATTTGAAATCGAAGGTCATCGTCGGACAGACGCTGGAGGTTATCGAGCAAGCAGGCGTGAAGATCGAAGCTTCCGAAGATTTGATGCATTACCGCATCCCGGGCGGGCAACGCTATGAGGCGAAGAAATACGTCGTGCAGGGCGATTATCCGGGCTCCGCAGCGATTTTGGCGGCGGCTGCGGTTACGAACTCCGATGTGCTGGTGCACCGGCTCGAAGAGAACAGCCGGCAGGGCGAGCGTGCCGTTGTCGACGTATTGAAGGCGATGGGCGTTAACCTGACTCACGAAAATGGCACCGTACACGTTCGCGGCAACCAGAAGCTGAAGGCAGGCGAATTCGACGGCGACCATTTCACCGACGCTGTATTGGCGATGGTGGCGGCAGCCGTGTTCGCCGAAGGCACTTCGCGCTTCTACAACGTCGAAAATTTGCGGTATAAGGAATGCGACCGGATTACCGATTTCTTGAACGAGCTTCGCAAAGCGGGAGCTGACGTTGAAGAGCGGCAGAGCGAGATTATCGTGCACGGACGTCCGGAAGGCGTCGAAGGCGGAGTCGAAATCGATTCGCATATCGACCACCGCGTCATTATGGCGTTGACGGTTGTGGGACTGCGTTCCCGCCAAGGTCTGACGATTCGTGATGCACATCACGTCGCTAAGTCTTACCCTCACTATTTTGATCATCTTCGAGCTCTCGGCGCCCAGGTGGAACTGGTTCGCGAGTAGCATACATTCTGAAACGGGTGACTGGGTATGCTGATTTTGTGGCAAGGCATCAAGGTGACAATAGGCTTTTTGACCGTTGTTGTGTTGACGCTGTCGAGCGGGTTGTTTACCGTGCTGCTTTACGACAAATACATCGGCAACGAATCGGCTTCGATCGCCGAGGCTGCTCCGGCTGTAACGGTTGACCTAGGGGCCGCTCCGCAGTCTGCCGTGCCGGCCGCTGCGCCTGTTGCTGCAGAGACGAAGGCGGCGTCCGCCATGCTTGAGGCCCCGGCGATCAAGCAGTATCCGGAGCTGCCTACTGGCTGCGAGGTAACCAGCCTAACGATGCTGCTGCAGTATGCCGGCATATCCAAGAACAAGCTGGAGCTGGCTGCCGAGCTGCCGAAAGACGGAACGGCAATGCAGACCGATTCGAAAGGCAATATTGTATATTGGGGCAATCCGAATGTCGGTTTTGTCGGGGACGTTACCGGCAAGACCGGCAGGGGCTTCGGCATTTACCACGCGGGGCTTTTTCCGCTTCTGAAGAAGTATTTGCCCGGTGCAGTCGACTTGACGGGCAAATCGTTTGACGCCCTGGAGCAGCAAGTAGCGGCGGGCTATCCGGTTGTCGTTTGGAATACGGTTGATTATAACCAGCCGACCCGCTGGATGATATGGGATACGGCCATCGGCCCGATTCGGACGACGTTTGCCGAGCACGCTGTGCTGCTCGTTGGCTACGACGCTGAGAACGTCTATGTGAACGATCCGATATCCGGCGCAAAAGCGCAGCGCATCAACAAGGCGCAATTCATCGAGGTATGGAAAACAATGGGGAAGCAGGCGCTGTCCTATACGAACACTTAAGGAGGGGATGTCCGGTGGCCTTCGAAAATCCTTCGCGCGAGCGAATCAAGGAAATCTTGGAATCGGCCCGCAATATCGCGGTTGTCGGCTTGTCCGACAACCCGGAGAAAACATCGCATATGGTCGCTGCAGCGATGCAGAATCGGGGGTACCGGGTCATCCCGGTGAACCCGAACGCCGAAACGATACTCGGGGAGAAGAGCTACCCGACGTTAGCGGACATACCGGAGCCGGTTGACATCGTCAACGTCTTCCGCCGCAGCGAGCACACTCCCGAGGTAGCCCGCGACGCCGCCCAAATCAAGGCGAAAGTACTGTGGCTTCAGCTTGGGATCGCATCCGATGAAGCCGCATCGATCGCCCGGGAAGGCGGCCTTGAAGTGATCATGGACCGCTGCATCAAGGTCGAAGACGCTGTGCTGAGACCGAACCGCTCCTAATCTCCCTCGCCCGCCTGTATCCGGTTCTACCGCTGCAGGTGGGCGTTTTTTTGTATCAGAGTTTAAGCTCAAGTTTTTCGGGTTTAAGATTTTCCGTCTAAAGACTTTAGAATGTCGCCGAGCCCAAGGGGCGTGGACGGAGCAAGGAGATGGGGCGAAGAGCGTAAGCGTGCGCCTTTGAACTTGTGTTACGAAGAGCGTAAGCGTGCGCCTTTGAACTTGTGTTATTTCATGCAGGGAACACGAGTTTACGAAGCCGCAGCCCTCATATTTCAATTCGCAGTCCACTCCCGGCCTCAGGCCGACAGCTCCATTCACAAGTCTCGAGAAATCGGGACTTTTTTTTTCTAAAATTTACACATAAAAAAATAAATCCTGTTCACACTAATAAAGGCTTCAGGGAGAACCGGATACAGGCATCCTAATGAAGACCTTTGAACCTCGAAAATAGAAGGGAGAACATCCATGTACAACCAACAGTTCGGCAGCAACATCGGTTCCCAGTACCAAGGTTTCCAGCGCCAATATCAGCCGGTCGGTCAAGTACAATCGTTCTACGGTCAGTCTCAAGGCCAACAGCAGCAGTACGGCAGCTACCCTTCCTCGGATAGCTACCACACGGCTAATTACCGCGGCAACCAACTGGGCCATGACGCCGGCCTGCGCGGCGACTCCTTCACACCTGCGCAACAGCAGCAATTCGGCGGTCAAACGGCAACGAACTACGGCAGCTTCGCTTACGGCGTACGCGGCAACGAGCAAGCGTACACAGGTCAAAACAACGTGCAATCCCAATTCGGCTTCAACAGCCCGTTTGGCACGCAATCCCGTTCCTTCGGCCAAATCGGCACATCCTTCAACCAAGGTACTGCTATTAACCAAGCTTCTTCTTTTGGCCAGCAATACGGCAGCTATCCTTCTTCGGAGAGCTATCACACGGCCAACTACCGCGGTAACCAGCTCGGCCATGACGCTGGCCTGCGCGGCGACTCCTTCACGCCTGCACAGCAGCAGCAATTCGGCGGCCAAAGCAATGTGAACTACGGCTCCTTCGCTTACGGCGTGCGCGGCAACGAGCAAGCTTACAGCGGTCAAAACAACGTTCAATCCCAGTTCGGCTTCAACAACGCATTCTAATAATTGGCAATAACTGCCTGGCGGGTCTTCGGACCCGCTTTTTCTTTTTGACAAAATCGCTTCTAATCGATACCATCGTAAGTAATAGAGGAGGTCGGCTGACTTGAACTGGATGGGCAATTTGCAGCAGCTGGGTCGATCGCTCATGATCCCCACCATCGCGCTGCCGGTTGCAGCGATTTTGCTGCGTCTTGCGGACTTGCCTTGGGATGCGATAAACGCCGGACCGCTCGGTGAAGTGCTGTATTTGGCGGGCATGAGCATTTTTCATTATTTACCGGTTATTTTCGCCGTCGGGGTTGCACTGGGCCTGGCGGATAACGCCGGAATTTCGGCCTTGTCGGCCTTGCTCGGCTATGTCTTGCTGACAGGCATAACACAGCATTATTTGGGGGATACGTTCCAGCTTGGGGTATCCGGCGGGATCCTGATCGGACTGATCGCGGCGATTCTGTACAACCGTTTGAAAGAGGTGCAGCTGCCGGAATACATTCAGTTTTTTGGCGGGCCTCGTATCGTGCCATTATTTATGGGCGCTGCAACCATTGTTGTTTCCTATTTGTTTGTGCTTATCGGCCCCGGACTGCAGACAGTAATGGAGCGGCTCAGCACCTTTTTGCTTGGGCTCGGACCTGTCGGTGTAACGATTTACGGCATTATTTACCGGCTGCTCGTACCAAGCGGCCTGCACCACATTATCAACAATTTTTTCTGGTTCCAAGTCGGAGAGTACAAGTCTCCGGACGGTCATTTGGTTCACGGCGATTTGCCGCGCTTTTTTGCGGGCGACCCGACTGCAGGTATCTATATGGCGGGGTTGTACCCGATCATGATGTTCGCACTGCCGGCGATCGCGCTCGCCATCATTCAGGAAGCGCGCGAGGATCTGAAGCCGAGCATTCGCGCGACGTTCATGACGGCCGCACTGGCATCGTTCCTGACCGGCGTGCACGAGCCGATCGAATTCGCTTTCCTGTTCGTGGCTCCGTATTTGTTCATCATTCACGCCTTGCTGTCGGGTCTTGCGATGGGCATCGCCTACATGCTGGATATTCATCATGGATTTTCGTACTCGGCCGGATTTATCGATTATGTGATCAACTTCCACCTCTCCCATAACGGAATCTTGATCCTGCCGATCGGAATTCTGTTCGGGCTGCTGTATTACTTGTTATTCCGGTGGGCGATCCGCCGCTTCCGCATTCCGACGCCGGGCCGTGAAGAAGGCTCGCCGCTCGAGGAGTGGGCAGGCAGTATTCCGTACCGCTCGCCTCTCATTTTGCAGGCGTTGGGAGGAAAGTCGAATATCAAGAAGCTCGAGGCGTGCATAACGAGGCTTCGTCTAACGCTGGTGAACGACAAGCTGGTCGATATTGCGGCGCTACGCCACCTGGGTGCAGCGGGAGTCATTCGTTTGGGCGCAGGAAACGTACAGGTTGTGTTCGGCACATATTCGGAACTGATCCGCGAAGAAATTATGAAGGCCATTACGAAGGATGTCCAGCTCGTGTCGTTCAATGCGCCGATGCAGGGACGAATGATCCCGATCGAGGAAGTGCCGGATCAAATTTTTGCAAAGAAGCTTGTCGGCGGCGGAGTTGCCTTTTATCCGGAACGCGGTGAGCTCGTCTCTCCCGTAGCCGGGCGCATCATGCATATATATCCGACGCATCATGCGCTGGGCATCGAGACCGAGCAAGGACTCGAGGTGCTGCTCCACATCGGCATCGACACATCGAATTTGCCCGGCAAGCCGTTCACGGCCGTTGTTAAGGAAGGCGACCGCGTCGAGCCTGGTCAGCTGCTGGTAAGGTTCAACTACAGCAAGGTGAAGAAGCTCGCCACTTCTCTAGCCACACCTATGGTCATCACGAATTCAGATAAAGTACGTTCCTGGAGCTTCGCGCCGTTCAAAACCGTAAAGCGCGGCCAAGCATCCGTCATGTCGGTCGTACTGAAATCGGAGCAAACGGCAAAGGGGAGTGCACATGATTAAAGGGATAGGAGCATCTCCGGGCATCGCGATCGGCAAAGCGTTCGTCGTTCCTGCATGGGAGTGGGATTTTCCGGATAAAGCGATCGATGTGACGGATTTGGCATACGAATTCGAAAGACTGTACGAAGGTATTCGTTCTTCGAAGGACGAGCTGGAATATATTAAGCAGGAATTCAAAGAAGTCGTCGGGCAGGAACAATCGACGATCTTCGATGCGCACTTGGCCATTCTGGAAGACCCGATCTTCATGAACGAAATTCAGGGGATCATCGAGCGCCAATACAAAGCGGCTGAAGTTGCGGTGAAGGAAGTCATCGACAAGTTCGTCGGCATGTTCGATCATATCGACGATGAATACATGAAGGAACGGGCGCTCGATATTCGAGACGTCGGCAATCGGCTGCTGAAGCATTTGCTTGGAGATATGGAGGAGGAAGCCATACCGCCGACCGATCATCCGTACATTTTGGTCGCAAAGGAGCTTGCCCCGTCCCAGCTCGCCCAGCTCGACCCGTCGAAGGTGCTCGGTATTGCCACAATGCTCGGGGGAAAGACGTCACACACGGCGATTATGGCCCGAGCGATGGCGCTGCCGCTCGTACTCGGCATGGAAGGAAAGCTGATCAAGCCGATTCAGAACGGAGATTTGCTGATTGTCGACGGTGTAGAGGGCATGGTGTATGTGAATCCGGAGCCGGCTATCGTCGAGCGGTACCGGGCCAAGAAGGAAGCGCTGCTCAAGCAGAAGGAGCGGCTGCAGCAAATTGCGGACATCGCACCGGTGACGGTCGATCAGAAGCTTGTAAGGCTGGCGGCGAATATTAATACGGAGAAGGAAGTCGAACACGCGCTGCGCAGCGGAGCTCTCGGGGTCGGCCTGTTTCGCACCGAATTTTTGTACATGGACCGCGACAGCGCGCCGTCTGAGGAGGAACAGTTCGATGTTTACCGACGAGTGGCGGAGAAGCTGGGCGGCAAACCGCTGATCATTCGTACGCTCGACATCGGCGGAGACAAGAGGCTCGATTATATGGCGCTGGCCAAAGAAGATAACCCGTTCCTCGGGTATCGGGCCATTCGCATTTCGCTTGACCGGACGGAGCTGTTCCGCACGCAGCTGCGAGCCGTACTGAGAGCCAGCCATTACGGCAATATCAAGATGATGTATCCGATGATCGCTTCTCTGGAAGAGGTGCGTGCCGCGAATGCGCATCTGGACTCGGTGAAGCGGGAGCTGACCGCTGAAGGGATTCCCTACAATGCCGCGATGGAGGTCGGGATCACGATTGAAGTTCCGGCGGCCGTTATGATTGCGGATGCTTTGGCGAAAGAGGCGGCCTTCTTCTCGATCGGGACGAACGATCTCGTCCAGTATGTGCTTGCAGTCGATCGGATGAACGAAACGATTGCCCATTTGTATGAGCCGTTCCATCCGGCTGTACTGCGGCTGCTCAACATGACGGTGGAGGCCGCGAAAAACGCCGGTATTCCCGTCGCCGTCTGCGGGGAGCTCGCCGGCGACGTCAAGGCGCTTCCAATTTGGCTTGGCCTTGGCATTGAGGAGCTGAGCATTTCGGTGCAGTCCATCCTTCAGGTTAAGGACAGGCTGCTGCAAAGCGATCAAGCGGAGTGCCGGAAGCTGCTCGAGGAGCTGCTCAAGCTGCCGACCGCTAAAGAAATTCATGAACGGCTAAGCGAAGCGGAAAGGCAGTATTCGGTGTCGGCATCGAGCTGCCGTGACTGAATGCTGCACATATTTTCATAAAAATCCGTTGCCAAACCGCTCGTTTATGGTACAATGGAAGTAGTTCCAAAGTTATACAAATCGTAAAGGGCAAACTTGGTGAAAATCAAGGACGCAAAGCCACAGGCCTAACGCGGCCGCATCGTTCGCCGATGCCCGCAAAGGCGGCTGGGTTGCCGAAATTTGTAGTGCATTTCCGGACCATACGGAGAGAGACTGCTCATTTCGGGAGCAGTTTTTATTTTTTTCCAAGAAGGGGTTTTGAGAATGCAAGGGACTTTCGTGCCAACTATGCCTGAACTCGTTCGATATCTCATTGACCAGCTGAAGCCGAACAAGGACGGCAGTACATGGAGATTATCGGCCGCAGCTTGTTCGGAGCAGTTGTTCTGGATGAAGCTGGGGACGGATAACGGCGAACAACATATGATGCTGGGCCTGCCTACGCACGTTGCGCAATATGTGCTGCCTCAGCTGGACGAGGCATCCGTACGCGAAGCCTGGAACGAACCTGAAGCGTTCTTAACCGATCTCGAGCAGCTGAGCAGGAGCTTGCCGAGCGGCAATCATAAGCTCGTCATCGCTCCTGTTCAGACTCCGTTTTATGGGGAAATACGCGTTACAGCTTCGTATTGAGTCGAATTCATTTGCCGGCCAAGGCGTCGCAGAACGCTTTCGCGTATGGCGGCAAGTCCGGCGGACGGCGTGCGGATACAAGATGTCCGTCAACGACAACCTCCTCGTCGAACCACACCGCGCCGGCATTCTCCATATCGTCGCGGATCCCCGGGGTTGACGTCACTTTGCGACCCTGTAAAATCTTCGCTGAGATAAGCACCCATCCGGCATGGCATATTTGTCCGATCGGCTTGCCGGACCGGTCCATCTCCCGAACGAGCTCCAGTACCTTCGGATAACGCCGCAGCTTGTCCGGCGCCCAGCCCCCCGGTACGAGCAAGCCGTCATAGTCCGCTGCGTTCACTTCATCAAAGGAAAAGTCGCTCCTCGCAGGAACACCATATTTGCCGGTATAAATTACGCCTTTCTCCGCACCCGCCAAGTGTACCTCCGCGCCTTCCTCGCGAACCCGGTAAACCGGATACCAAAGCTCCAAGTCTTCAAATTCCTCGTCGACCAAGCTTAAGACTTTCTTACCTGTCAGCCTCATGCGATCCCTCCGTCTGATGTTTCCATTATTGCGCCAATGCTTCGCTCCCATTTTACCATATGTCCCGTGTTGTCAAAAACTAACTGCGCTTCAGGAGCAGGAATATGCTCGTCCGAATCGAATATATCGGGTAACGGCGCTAAGCCCAATTTGCTTGGTGTGTGCTCTTTTCATGGGGGTCTGAAGGAGAGGATTTTGTGCAAAAGACTTGCAAGTGCGGATGTATGATGAATATCCGCCTACGCACCGTCATTTACCTGAACAAAGTAGATATCGAGAATGTCCCGATCTACACCTGCGATGCTTGTCAGCGAAGTGAAGTGCTGCCCAGCGTCAAAGCGGAGCTGACCGGTCTCATTGCCGATCTCGGCAACATGCCGGCGAAGAAGAAGCTGTCGTTTGACGAATTATCGGAAATTGCGTATCTCATGCGTAAGGTGTCGGAGAAGGAGCATCGAACCGACAGCATCGAGCGTATAGTGGAGGAGCGAATCAACGAGCTGCTTGACATTATGCTGATTGCCCAATCCCTCGGCGATGAGATCTGGATGGAAGAGATTCGGAAACGGCTTGCGCAAATTACCCAGCATTCGTTATCGGCCTAAACGGGACTTATGAAAAGTCCTATTTGGTTTTCATTGCAAGAAGGCGCATTTTGTCGTATCATTATCGTAAATGTAAAGTGTGCGCTTATTATTTTACGATAAATGGAGAGAGAGCCAACGTGACAGTTACGATTTACGATGTTGCCAGAGAGGCCGGGGTTTCCATGGCGACTGTATCCCGAGTCGTCAATAATAATCCGAATGTAAAGCCGCAAACGCGCAAGAAAGTGTTCGAGGCAATCGAGAGACTCGGTTATCGGCCTAATGCCGTAGCTCGAGGCCTCGCGAGCAAGAAGACGACGACGGTCGGTGTCGTCATTCCGGACATTTCGAACTCGATCTTTGCGGAAGTCGCCCGCGGCATTGAAGATATTGCGAACATGTATCACTATAATATTATTTTGTGTAACTCGGACAAGCGCAAGGAAAAAGAGATTCGTGTCGTCAATACGCTGCTGGAGAAGCAGGTGGACGGGCTCTTGTTCATGGGCGGCGTCGTAACGGATGACCATCTGCAAGCGTTTAAAACCGCTTCCGTTCCGGTTGTTTTGTGTGCCACGGCTGACGAGAAGAAGACGATGCCTTCCGTCGATATCGATCATGAAGGAGCTGCGTTCGACGCCGTGAACGAGCTCATTCGGGAAGGGCACCGCGATATCGCTATGATTACAGGTACGCTGCAAGACCCGGCGAACGGCTACGCCCGTTACCAAGGCTACAAGCGCGCATTGGAAGAGGCTGGAATCCAGGTTCGCGAGCAGTTCGTTCGTGTCGGCAACTATCGGTACGAATCGGGCATGGAAGCGGCAAAATATTTCTTGGAGCAGGAGCAGCGTCCGACAGCGATCTTCTCCGCAACGGACGAGATGGCGATCGGAGCGATCCATGCGATCCAGGATCAAGGGCTCAGGGTACCGGAAGATGTATCGGTCATTTCGATCGACAACATCCGGATGGCATCAATGGTTCGTCCGCAATTGACGACGGTCGCTCAGCCCATGTACGATATCGGTGCGGTATCGATGCGGCTGTTGACGAAGCTGATGAACAAAGATGCCGTAGAGCAGTCGCAAGTCGTTCTGCCGCACGAAATTATTCGCCGCAAATCAACGCGCAGCAGCGTGTAATTCGGCTAACAATGCCGCTTTGCGAAGCCTTCGCAGAGCGGCATTCGCATGCCCGCATGCAAGCAAACTTATCCGGGAACAGTGTATCGAGGAAGGGGACAGACGCGTATGGCATGGAAGAAGCTCGGATTGATCGGAGCGATGAATGAGGAGATTGAGCTGCTCGTTCAACATATGGATAACGTGACGGAGACGGAAAGGGCTGGCATCGTTTACCGGGAAGGCCGTTTTCAAGGCAAAGACGTTGTCGTCTGCCGCTCCGGCGTCGGCAAAGTGAATGCAGCGGTATGCACGCAAATTTTGATCGACCGCTATGGCGTCGATGCGGTTATTTTCACCGGTGTGGCGGGGGCTTTGGATCCGGAGCTCAACATTGGGGATATCGTCGTTTCGACAGAATGTATGCAGCACGATATGGACGTTACGGCGCTTGGCTTTGAGCGGGGCGTCATCCCTTACGAACGGACGTCGGTATTTGCGGCGGACGCGGCGCTGGCCGAACTTGCTTATGCCGCAAGCGCAGCATTGTTCCCGGGCAAATCGAAACAAGGTCGGGTGCTGTCCGGTGACCAGTTCGTGGCGAGCCGGGATACGGTGCGAGAGCTTCATGAACAGCTGAAAGGCACCTGCACGGAGATGGAAGGTGCTTCTGTGGCGCAAGTATGCTCGATGAACGGCATCCCTTATGTCGTGATCCGCTCGATGTCCGACAAGGCCGACGGTTCGGCCCATGTGAACTTTGCCGAGTTTACGGTGCTGGCATCGGAAAATTCCTACCGTATCGTCGAAGAGATGCTGAAACGCATGTAAGTGAAGAGAGCCCGTTCGGCTGCAGACTGCCGGACGGGCTCTTTTACGTATCATGATAAATACATGAGTGCGAGTTCTTTTACTTGCCGATTTCGTTCCTCAATGGCCTGTCTTCGGGGGATCGGTGTCCATTGTCCGACCGGATCGAGCCATGTACCGGGCAGCGGATCGGGGCTGGCGCCTTGCCAAGCTTGCAGCCAATCCGCGGGGAGCGGTAGCAGAGGGTCGGCAGCTAGCTGCTCCACCAGCGGATGGTCGGTCATGACCAGCCATAGCAAACTCCAGGCCCGCGGTACGACGCGCCATATATCGTAACCTCCGCCTCCGAGAGCAATCCAGCGGCCGCCGCAATGGTCCAGCGCCGCCTTACGGATCAGGCGCGGCATGTCGCGGTATATGCGCATCGAGCAGTGGACATGAGCCAGCGGATCGCTGGCATGGGCGTCGCAGCCGTGCTGCGAGACGATGACATCGGGCTGAAATCGACGTACGGTCGCCTGAAGCACCTCTGCAAAGCAGTCCATCCATGATTCGTCTTCGGTATAAGGCTCGACGGGCATATTGATGGACGTGCCGAAGGCTTCGCCTTCTCCGCGTTCGGTTACGTCCCCCGTACCCGGAAACAAATACTTGCCGGTCTCGTGAATGGACAGCGTGCACACGTTCGGGTCGGCGTAAAAGCACCATTGGACGCCGTCGCCGTGATGAACGTCCGTATCGATATACAAGACTCGTGCCTGATACTTCTCGCGTATATGGGCGATCGCTGCGGAAGCGTCGTTGTATACGCAGAAGCCTGCGCCTTTGCCGTGCAGAGCGTGATGCAAGCCTCCGGCAAGGTGAAGGGCATGTTCCGCAGCGCCGGACATCACTTGCTCGGCGGCAGCGATCGAACCGCCTACGACGTAAGAGGTTATATCATGCATCCCGGGAAAATAAGGCGTATCCTCGGTATCCAATCCATAGCGCCCGGACAGCCGAATCCAATGCTCGTCGGGCTCGGGCTTGCTCAGCTGCCGCACCGCTTCGATATAGGCGGCACTGTGTACGCGCAGCAGTTCCGCTTCCGTGGCAAGCTGCGGAGCGACGATCGCTTCCGGAGGCAGCGCGGCAGCCCGCCGCAGCAAATCTACGGTCAGGAGCAGTCTCCTCTGGTTGAACGGATGGGTATCGTGAAAATGGTATCGCGTTTCGTTCTCGTTATATATAAAACGGGAGCGGGGCTTCATGGCTTCAAACTCCTTTGGTCAGCGAGGAACGCTTCGTTCATCAATACATGAACCGCTGCTGGAAGCGGATTCGGTCGAATTGCTCGACGGAAGATAAGGGGACTTTCTTTCCGATACGCACCATCAAGCAGTTTGCCGGGTGGGAGCAAATTTCCGGATCGTCGGTGGCATACCAAACCATGTCGACCGATTTCATCAGCTTCTCCATCATCGCACGATATTCCCATACGGATAGCTTGCTCTTCTCCAAATCCCAATGCCAATAATACTCAGTAGTAAACGTAATGACATTCTCCAGCTGCTCTTCCGCAAAAGCATGCTGAATCATCTTCTTGCCAAGGCCGATGGACCGGTACTCGTCGGCGACCTCAATCGCACCCAATTCAATAAGATCGGGCATATTGCCTTGCGACCATCGTTCAATCGGGTCGGGGTAATGAAACGTAACATAACCGACAATGGTTTCGCCGTCTATAGCCGCAATAATGCGTCCTTCCGGCAGGCCGGCAATTTCGATCAGAGCTTCGAGCTGCTCCTTCGGACGGCGAAACGCATCGAGCGAGGGGTGCATGCCAAGCTTTCCCAGCTCCTCCGGCGGGATCGGGCCTGCAATGACGATGCCATTCGGGTAGCGCTCCGTCAGCAAAGTTTGAGTCCGGTATATTTTGATATGCTCCATAGCGGGAATGCTCCTTCTGGACGTAGCGATCATCTTGACGAACCGAAACCATCGAAACATATGGACGGGTAACTCCAATTTGGCGGGATGTGCCGTTTAGTACACTTATAACAAATTTTTGTCCCGCTGGGAAGGGGCGATTCGGGGCACGGAAGGAGGTACACTTAGCGTGTAGGGCAAAATGGAGTTTTATCCCATGAAATACATAGGCGTATGGACATCTGTGTGCTATAATAAGTTTGTTATATTCGTAATTCCTGGATTTGAACTCATACGAAGAAGCAACGGTATTTTAAATGTAAGCGTTTAATTTTTGATGGGAGGTTGTCCGTGTGAGCCAGTTGAAAGGTGAAGTTGTTGAAGTTACAGCACAGCATCCGAATATGAACAATTACGAGGAAACTCGTCTAACCTTTGATTGGAAGCAAGTGGAGGATTCGTTCTCTTGGTCGACAACCGGCAAAATCAATATGGCCTACGAAGCGATCGATCGCCATGCCGCATCCGGGCGCGCGGAGAAAATCGCCCTCCATTACAGCGATCCGCAGCGGGATGAATCGTATACCTTCGCGGATATGAAGCGCGAGTCCGACAAGTTCGGCAACGTGCTGCGCGGTCTCGGCGTAGCCAAGGGCGATCGCGTCTTTATTTTCATGCCGCGTACGCCTGAGCTGTACTTCGCACTTCTGGGGGCGATCAAAGTCGGCGCCGTCGTCGGACCGCTGTTCGAGGCCTTCATGGAAACGGCCGTTCGTGACCGTTTGCAGGACAGCGAGGCAGTCGCCATCGTCACAACGCCGGCTCTGCTGTCACGCGTTCCGGTTGCTGAGCTGCCGAATCTGAAGCATATCATTTTAGTCGGTCAAGATGTGCAGGCAGAGGAAGGGCAGGTCGATTTCCACAAGGAGATGGCGCAAGCGTCCGACAGCCTCGATATCGAGTGGGTTGACCGCGAGGATGGTCTGATTCTGCACTATACATCCGGCTCAACGGGTAAACCGAAGGGCGTCTACCATGTCCACAATGCGATGATTCAGCACTATTACACGGGGCGCGTCGTGCTTGATCTGCAAGAAGACGACGTATACTGGTGCACCGCCGATCCGGGTTGGGTAACCGGAACGTCGTACGGCATTTTCGCTCCATGGCTGAACGGGGCAACGAATGTAATCCGCGGCGGACGCTTCAGTCCTCAGGATTGGTATAATACGATTCAAAAATATAAAGTAACGGTCTGGTACAGTGCTCCTACTGCGTTCCGGATGCTTATGGGGGCCGGAGACGACGTAGTCCGGCAATTCGACTTGTCGTCGCTCCGTCACGTCCTGAGCGTCGGCGAGCCGCTCAATCCGGAAGTCGTGCGCTGGGGTCTGCGAGTGTATAACCAGCGTATACATGACACGTGGTGGATGACGGAGACGGGCGGGCAGCTCATTTGCAACTATCCGGGCATGCCGATCAAACCGGGCTCGATGGGGCGTCCGCTGCCGGGCATCGAAGCGGCGATTATCGATGACGCAGGCAATGTGCTGCCTCCGAATCGGATGGGTAATTTGGCCGTGAAGACGCCATGGCCTTCGATGATGCGGAAGATTTGGAACAATCCGGCCAAGTATGAAGAATATTTCCGTATTCCGGGCTGGTACATTTCCGGCGACTCGGCTTATATGGACGAGGATGGCTACTTCTGGTTCCAAGGCCGTATTGACGATGTGATCAATACGTCCGGCGAGCGCGTAGGACCGTTCGAGGTCGAGAGCAAGCTCGTCGAGCATCCGGCTGTGGCCGAAGCCGGCGTGATCGGGAAGCCGGATCCGATGCGCGGAGAAATCATCAAAGCGTTCATCTCGCTGCGTGAAGGCTTCACACCGTCGGACGAACTGAAAGCCGACATCGCAAAGTTCGTCAAGGAAGGGCTGTCCGCTCATGCGGCGCCGCGCGAGATCGAGTTCAAAGACAAGCTGCCGAAGACACGAAGCGGAAAAATTATGCGTCGCGTGCTGAAAGCATGGGAGCTTAACCTGCCGACCGGCGACTTATCGACAATTGAAGATTAATAGGTGATTTTCGGCATAAAGCAATGTATAAAGCCCCGCAGCTGTCCGGTCAAACCGGCTCAGCTGCGGGGCTTTTCAAAATGCTCTATTGGAGAAGCGATGCATACGGTTCGGCTTGCGTCGGCTTCGATTCGCCGGATTCATTATAGGCTGTTATCCGGTAATAACCGTCCCGCTCCTTGGCGAACGAACGGAATTCCGTAGAATTGGAAGGCGTGGAGCCGATCTTCTTAAACGTGCCGTTTTCCTTGTCGCTATAATAGACGTTATAGCCGACGATGCGATCTTTCGCATTTGCGGGTTTCCAGCTGACAGAGACGCCGGAATTTTGCACCGGCTTCACCGTCAACTGCACCGGAGTGGAAGGCGCCGTCTTCGCTTGCTTGCCGGCTCCCGTCGAGCCGCCGTCATTGGACTTATTGCCTGCTGCTGATGATTCGGCAGCGTCTTCCTGCCCGGCCGCTCCTTCCGGCATAAGCGGATCGGCCCCGGAGCCTTCGCTCTGCGGCAGGAAGAGCGGGTCGATCGGTCCGTCAGGCGATGCAGGGATGCTCGTCGTAGATTCATTGCCGGCGACATCGACGGCTTTAATCGCGTAGACGACTTGTGTACCGACCGGCGGCGTATCGGTCAGCTTGAGCTCCGGTCCGGCCGTGACGACTTTTCCCGGCAGCAGGCGGTACGGACCGCGATTGTCGGAGCGGTACAGCCTGTAACCGACAACGTCGGCACTTGGGCTAGCCTGGAACGAAATTGCGATACCTTCGGCCGATCTGGCCAGAGTCAAGCCGGCTGGCGGAGCCGGTTCCTTGCCGTCATCCGTACGCGGATCCATCTCGGACGGCGCGTCGCTGTCATAATCAAGCGGCTTGTAGCTGTCGATGGACCGCTGACGATCCGGGGGCAGCTTCGCCATAATGCTCTGAATTTCATCGAGCAGCTGATTGATCGGCTTGGCTCGCTTAATGACCGTACGATTCTGTGTCATGTCGTCCGGAGTTGTGGACTGCGCCAAATAGTTTCTGCCGTTGTAGGCGATAATTCTGGCGCCGACCATGACATCGTCTTGCTCGGTAGGCACGTAATCTTTATTGAAAATGTCGGTAACGGCATGGCCCGACTTCGTCGTCAGCTCGCTTGGCAGCTTGCCGGACAAATTGGAAACGGTCGCGGAAACGATGCCGTCCGGCTTCTCGAAGCTCTTCGTCTTGAACAGGTCATTGCGTCTCTCGACTGTGACGTTCATGACCTGCGCCCATATGTTTTTGGCGTGCTCCGTCGAACCGTTCCTCTTGCTGAGCTTATTGACCGGCTGATCATACCCGATCCATACGCCAGTCGTAATGTCGGGACTGAAGCCTTCGAACCAGGCGTCCGTATCGTCCTGCGTCGAGCCTGTCTTGCCGACAACGGGAATTTGACCGTAATAAGCGAATTTGGACTTCAGATCGGTAGCCGTGCCCTCTGTGATGACCGTACGCAGCATATCGGTCATAAGGTAAGCCGTCTGCGGTGAAAACACCGTGTTCGGATTATGCTTGTGCTCATAAATGATCTTACCGTTCGGATCGGTAATTTTCCTAATCATGTGCGCTTCGTTGAATACGCCTTTGTTGGCGATTGTCGCATACGCATTCGTAAGCTCCTTCACCGACGTTCCATACTTCAGACCGCCGATAACCCCCGTTTGCGCGCTGTAATCATCTTTATGGATTGACGTTATGCCCATCTTCTTGGCGAAGTCCCACGCCTGATTGATACCGACGACGTCCAAATACAGCTTGATGGCCGGAATATTGTATGATTGATTCAGTGCCCTGCGCGCCGTAATCAGACCGTGGAACTTGTTGTCCCAGTTTTCCGGCAGATGGTAGCCGCCGGAATTTTTGGAGCCGTCCTTGAGAATAACGGGCACGTCGTCGATCACGCTGGCCGGCTGGATGAGCCCCTTCTCCAGGGCAGGGATGAATGCGGCGATCGGCTTCATCGTCGAGCCTGGCTGGCGAAGCGCCTGTGTGGCATGGTTCAGCTGCTCCACCTGGAAATCGCGGCCTTCGATCATGCCCAGAATCGCGCTCGTCCGGTTGTCGAGCATGATGGCGCCGACCTGTTCAATTTTCTTAGGATCCTTAGGATCGTTAGGCAGGAAGTTTTTCGGATTCTCCGCAATGTCGCGCATGGCGTCATAAATCGTCTTATCGATCGTCGTATACACACGGTAGCCGCCGTGCAGCAGTTTCTCGTGCATCGCATTATAGGCTTCCTTGTAGTCGGCCGCATGCTTGACGGGATCCAGGTCCGGCTTCTGCTGCTTCAATAAAATTTCCGTCGCTTCGCGTTCCGCTTCGATCATCAGATATGGATATGTATTGTACGCTTTCTCCTGCGGCTTGGCCAGGGAGCCCTTCAGGTCGAAGGCGACCGCCTCGTCATGCTGGCTCGAGGTAATTTTCCCTTCTTCGAGCATTCGTTTCAGCACGAGCCGCTGCCGTGCTACGGCACGGTTAAAGCCGGCTTGATCGAACTCGCCTTTGCTTGTGAACGCCGTATAATTGCTCGGCAGCTGCGGCAATCCGGCGAGGTAAGCCGCTTGCGCCACATTCAGCTTGCTGAGATCGTCGATGTCGAAGATGCCCTTGGCGGCAGCCTTGACGCCGTACAGGTTGTAGCCGCTTGATCCGTTGCCGTAAGGGATTTTGTTTAAATACGCCAGCAAAATCTCTTCCTTCGACATAAGCCTTTCCATGCGCATCGCGAGTAAAATTTCTTTGGCTTTCCGTCCCTCGTCGCGGTCCAGAGTCAGGAAGACGCGTCTGGCTAGCTGTTGGGTAATCGTGGAGCCGCCGGTTTGCACATCGTCTTTCAGCACTTTCTGAAACACCGCCCGCGTAGTAGCCCGAACGTCGATGCCGAAATGCTCGTAGAAGCTGTTATCCTCGATCGCGAGCACGGCGTCCAGCAGCACCTGCGGGATATCGCTCAGCTTAGCCATCCGGCGGTCTTCATCGGTCCGCAATTGTCCGATGATGGTGTCGTCGGCAAAGTGGACGAAGCCGGTGATCGAATTCTCTTCAATGAGCTGCATCATGGACTCGCGGCTGCGGACCGGATCGTCCTTGACCAAAGCCGAGACATAGCCGAAGGCTGCGCCTCCGCCGACGATGCCGCCGAGCACAATGAAGATGATGAGCCATTTGAAGGTAGCCAGCGTGATGGCTCCGGTCATGCGAACCCATTTTTTCTTAAAAAATGCCGATATAGTATTCATGAACTCCAAAATCCTCCTTCGAACAACCGTTTCCATTATACCATATTCCGTTATATGTGGACATCCGTCGATAGCGACCGCGGCGACGGTTGACAATTGCCGGCGGCTTCTGTAAGATAAACAAAAATGATTGCGACGATGGAGAGCAGTAGCGCGTTTGATTTGCCCTCAGAGAGCCGGTGGATGGTGCGAACCGGCGGCGGCGGACGCAGTGAATTACACTCCGGAGCAGAAGAGGGGAACATCGGATACCGGGAACAGGCAAGATGCGCCCGCGGTCCGATCAGTAGCTTTTTCCGATTTGCCCACGTTACCGGGCTCCGAGCGAAAGCAGGCGTGTTCCGATATCGATTCGGCAGCGCTGCTTTAATTAGGGTGGTACCGCGAGAGCAGCCTTCTCGTCCCTTGGGGATGAGAAGGCTTTTTATGTTGTCGCGAGATAATACACAAGGAGTGGATGACATGAGCATTTTGCAAGAATTGGAGTTCAGAGGTCTGATTAAACAGACAACAGACCGCGAGGAGCTGGAGAAGAAGCTGTCCGAAGGGCGGGTTACGCTGTATGCCGGATTTGATCCGACGGCGGACAGTCTCCATGTCGGGCATCTGCTGCCGATCCTTTGCCTTCGCCACTTCCAGCTGGCCGGTCATCGGCCGATTGCCTTGGTCGGGGGCGGCACCGGTCTGATCGGAGATCCGAGCGGTAAAGCGAACGAGCGGACGCTGAATTCGCCGGAAACGGTTGCGGGGTGGACCGAAAGCCTGCGCAAACAGCTGTCGCGTTTTCTTTCCTTCGACAGCGGTGACAACGGCGCGATGATGGCGAATAACTATGACTGGTTAAGCAAGCTGGATGTGATCGGTTTCCTGCGGGATGTCGGGAAAAATTTCACGGTCAATTACATGCTGGCCAAAGACTCCGTCGACTCGCGGATTGAGAAGGGGATTTCGTTTACCGAATTCAGCTACATGATTTTGCAGGCTTACGATTTCCTCCAGCTGAACGAAACGCACGGCTGTACGCTTCAGGTAGGCGGCAGCGATCAATGGGGCAACATTACGGCGGGGCTGGAGCTGATCGGCAAAACGTCGGGCGCGCGCGCGTTCGGCTTGACGATGCCGCTCGTGACCAAGAGCGACGGTCAAAAGTTCGGGAAGTCGGAAGGCGGGGCGGTCTGGCTTGATCCGGCAAAGACGACTCCGTACCAGTTCTATCAATTCTGGATCAACACAGACGATAACGATGTCGTCAAGTTTCTGAAATATTTCACGTTCCTGGAGCGGTCGGAGATCGAACGTCTGGAGCAGGAAGTGCGGACGGCGCCGGAGAAGCGGGAAGCGCAGCGCGTGCTGGCCCGGGAAGTAACGGCACTCGTTCACGGACAGGCGGCACTGGAAAGCGCCATGAACATTACCAAAGCGCTCTTTGACGGAAGCGTCGGCGAGCTGACGGCGGCGGAAATCGAAGAGGCGTTCAAGGATGAGCCGTCAACGGAGCTGGCGGACGAGCCGATTGCGCTCGTCGACCTGCTGATTACGGCGAAGGCAGCCTCGTCCAAGCGCGAAGCGCGGGAATTTATCGAGAAGGGCGCCGTAGCGGTAAACGGCAACAAAATGACGGAGCTTGATGCCGTACTCCGTGCGGAAGACCGTATCGAAGGCAAATATCTCGTCCTGCGCCGCGGCAAGAAAAATTACTACCTGATTCGTTTCAAATAACATACACACAAAAAAATCCCCCTGGATCTGAGATCCAAGGGGGATTTTCATCTGATTATCGGCTGTAGAACTCGACGATTTGCTTCTCGTCAATGTCTTGGGAGAGCTCTGCGCGCTCAGGAAGACGGACGTAACGGCCTTCCATAGCTTGCTCGTTGAACTCGAGGTATGCAGGAACGTGATGACGGTTAGCAACAGCTTCTTTGATCGAAGTCAGGTTGCGGCTTCTTTCGCGAAGACCGACAACGTCGCCAGTCGATACGATGTAGGAAGCGATGTCAACCTTCTTGCCGTTAACGGTAACGTGACCGTGGGAAACGAGCTGGCGAGCGCCGGCGCGAGTGTTCGCGAAGCCAAGGCGGTATACCAGGTTGTCCAAACGGCTTTCGAGCAGGAACATGAAGTTCTCACCGGATTTGCCGGCCATCTTGGAAGCTTTCACGAAGAGGTTGTGGAACTGCTTCTCGCCGAGACCGTACATGTGGCGAAGCTTTTGCTTCTCTTGCAGCTGTACGCCGTAACCGCTCAGCTTCTTGCGTTGGCCCGGGCCGTGCTGGCCTGGAGGGAAAGGACGCTTCAATTCTTTACCTGTGCCGCTAAGGGAGATGCCGAGGCGGCGGCTTAACTTAAATTTAGGGCCTGTATAACGTGCCATGTGCGATACGCACTCCTTTTAATTGTAAGTTTGGGTGAGCGATGCTGTTGGTGAACGCTCGTGCCCGATACGACTCCGCAGCAATGCCGGATTGGAGGCCGGCAGCGCCAAACGGGAATGTAATTCAGCCGCTGTCCCGTCTGGAGTGTATCAGAGAGGGTGAAACACGCAGTCCTTCACCGTGTCTTGGTAGTACTCGACTTCTAATTTTATAAAATACGATGTTAGGTGTCAAGTAAAAACAATTTAACGGTGCAACGATACCAAAAACATAGTATAGTAGTAGTAGGTGTTTAGACCCTCGGAATAAGCGGACTTCCTGCTATCTTATCCAAGGAGTCGACAAAGGAGAACGTTCGTATGACCAATACACATCATGAAGCTCCTAAGATAGATACGTACACCCTGCCGCCGCTCGGTTCCGAATTACAGCAGATCCGGCAGACGCTGCGCAGCGGCTTTGCATATTACGTTCAACAGCTCGGCGAACAGGCGATTCCTTTCGCGGACCGTTTGGTATTAACGACAGAGCCGAACGAATGCGCAGTCGGAGCCGGCTTCTGCCTTGAGCTTTATACCAATAACGGACAATGGGCAGGAAAGCTGTGCTTTCCTCCCGGCGTCACCGATTCGTCGCAGCGCAAATTCATTGCCGTTGCGTTTGTTCAGTCGTGCCAGCTGGCGCTTCTGCAGAGCGAGAAGCTGGAACAGGCCAATCGCCAGATGGATGCTTACAAAGAGTCCAGACGTCATGAAATGCTGTTTCTTTCGGCTAAGAAACTGCACGACAAAATCGATGTCGACAGCGTCCTTCAGGAAGTGATGTCCAGCATTCAGAGCGTATATCCGCAAGTTCGTGCCGAGCTGTTGTTGTCGCAGGATAATCCGACGACACAAGTTCCGGTCAAGCTGCTTTCGTTCGAGGATCCGGAAAACGACATTTGTACGCGTGCGTTCATGGAAGGACAATTGATCTACGTAGCCAGAGACGACGAGAACGGCATACCTTGCTCGCAGCTCGCGGCTCCATTGACGGGGAAGCAAGGGGTATACGGAATCCTTCACCTTGTAACGCCGAACGACTGCTTCGATTCCACCGACCTGCAGTTTATTTCGATGCTGGCCGACATTGCGGGCAATGCATTCGAGAACGCGAAGCTGTACGAGCAGTCCAACCTGCTTATTACCGAGTTGAGACTGATTAACGAAATTACGAAGCGGTTGAATCAGAGCTTAAGCTTGAACGAAATATTTCATTATGCTTCGACCGAGCTATGCAAAGTGTTTCATGCCGACTGCTGCTGCATTTTGCAAGCTGACGAGGCGAACCGTCAATTTATCGTCAAGGCGGGTACGCTGCCGGAACTGTTTCACGAACAGTATCCGATCGATCAGGACTATTCCGGAATCGTATTCGCTACCAATGAACCGGTTATCGTATCGGATTACGAGACTGGACGCAAAGTGCCTTCGCGACTTATGGAGGTCACGGGCGCGCGTTCACTCATATCCGCTCCGATTACAGTTAAAGGGCAAGTGATTGGTTTAATTCATGTTACGCATCACCGTCCGAACTTTTTCTCCTATGAGAATTTCAAGCTGCTGCAAGTGCTGTCCGTCCACATCGGATTAGCCATGTCGAATGCATCTTTGCATGCAGAGGTTCAGCGTATGGTCATCACCGACCGTCTGACGAGCTTGTATGTACGGCATTATTTGGATGAGCAGGTGAATGTGCTGCAGAAAAAAGATTACTGCGGATCGCTCATTCTCGTCGATGTGGACCACTTCAAAAGGGTGAACGATACGTTCGGACACCAGGTCGGCGATAAAATTCTTATTCTTGTTAGTTCCATAATCAAGACGAGTATCCGCGACAGCGATATCGCAGCCCGCTGGGGCGGGGAAGAGCTGGCCGTTTATTTGCCGCAGGTCGGACGCGATCAGGCCGTTCGCATAGCCGAGCGCATCCGGCAGCGGGTCAGCACGGAGACGGAGCCGCAAGTTACGGTGTCCTGCGGGGTATCGGATTGGAACTGGGAAGATGAGAAAATTAGTGTGGAGTCGCTCGTCTATAGAGCGGATATGGCTCTATACGAAGCGAAACACGGCGGCCGCAATCAAGTAAAGGTCGGTTAACCGAAAGCCGGCGCTGCCGGATGAAGCGAGCCTATTCAGGAAAAGCTACTTGCGTAAAGCCTGATCCCAGAAAGGTAGATTTACGTATGGGCGATCACGTTTCCTTAGGTCATCGAGCATCCGCGGCGGCCGGCTTTGTGTTGATTTGGATCGGTATCGGCTTGTCCGGTTGTGCCGTCGCTGGAGAACCGGCGGGTGCCGACGATCTGGCCGGCACTGCAATTCGCTCTATCATCGAGGCGAAGGAGCTCGTATATCAAGGAGTTTCGAGTACGAGCGTGAATGGTCACGCGCTTCCGACATCCCCGTCCTTTGCGGGGACGGTGACCAGCGGGCAGCGTTTAGTGCTGGAAATAAGACCCGACGCGGCGGCCAATGGAACGAGAGAAGAAACGGTATATACGCGAGGCAGCGCCGGGGTTTGGACGACGGAAAATAATGCGGAGAACAGCGGACTCACGATGCTGAACTGGAACCCGCTTCCATGGCTGGAGCAGCTGCCGCAAGTAAAGAGGCAGGCTGCCCTTGACGCCAAGCAATCTGACGCAGAGACGAGAGCGGTCACGATTGCACTGGAGTCCTCCGAGGTCAAGCGGCTCGTGACCGATGAGCTGACACGGGAGCGCAACGGATTGGAAGCTAAGCTCTTGGCGGAACGGAACGCGGTGCCTCAGGGCTTGAGCGCCGCACAGGCGGCGGCTCGCGATGCGGCTATGACGGAGGCTGCACAGGCTGCGATCCGGCGTTTGGACGAGTCTCTAGGCGGTCTGCAGGCGGAAGGGACAATCACGCTATGGCTGGATCGGACCAATCATCGCCCTAATAAGCTGACGCTGAACACGAAACTGCGCTACCCGAGCGGGGATCGAACGGTGGAGGAGAATACGGTTACAAGTTATACGTTCGAAGAGGAACGCAAGGATACGATGCTTCCGTCTACCTCATAAGTTTGTGTTGCGCTCAGGTGTGGAACCGGAGTATCATAGAGCTAGATCAGTTCCATTTTTAGGAGGAATGTACCCATGACATCTGCCAACAATGCTGCAATCGTAGAAATTTCCCAAACGGCGAACAAATTCCGTTCTTCGATCGTTCTTCAATACGACAATAAGTATATTGATGTAAAGAGCATCCTCGGTCTATTCACAACTCTGACGTCCGCAGGACAATATAACCTGCATGTACACGGTCCGGATGCCGACGAGGCGAAAGCGTCGATGGCGCAAGTGTTTGAAAAGCATGGCCTGGCCGTTAACGTCGTCAGCGAGTAATACTCAGCGTCAGAATACGACGCCCCCGCTTGCGAAGCGGCGGGCGTTTTGCTATGTTCCGGATGCGTCTCGTCCTGCCAGAGGTTCGTATCTTGTAACTTGTCTTCATTTGGTCTAATATTAGAGTAGGTTCATGGATATAAGCGTGAGGGGGAGTTCGATGTCATCATCCGATCTGTTATTGACCTTGAATCATAAAGCGATACAGCTTCTTCAGGAAGACGCAGACAAGATCGAGAAGCTTATCGAGGTCCAGATGGAGAACCTCACCACTCGGCAATGTCCGTTGTATGAGGAAGTGCTCGATACACAGATGTACGGGCTGTCTAGGGAAGTCGATTTTGCTGTTCGGGCCGGCTTGATTACGGAGCAGGCAGGCAAGCAAATTCTTAGTAAGCTGGAACGCAATCTGGCTCAATTGTATGAGGCTTTGGGCAGATAAAACAACCTCCTTCGCTGCGAAGGAGGTTGTTTTTTTTGCTCATAGAAAGAAAAGACCGCCGCTGGCGGTCCATTACTTATTAAACGAGGAAAAACGCGATGCCGAGAATCAAGTAGACAACCAGAAGCAGAACCCCTTCGTACCAGTTCGATTGTCCGTCTTGGGAGATTGATTTGGCGATCAGTACGGCGACAGTGATGGCGGCAAGCTCGTAGAAGGTGAATACGAGATCCATCGGGTTGCCCATCATCCAGCTGGCGATGACAAGCACCGGCGCAACGAATAAGGCGATTTGCAGCGAAGAGCCGACGGCGATTTCGACGGCAGCGCCCATCTTGTTTTTCAATGCCAGGAATACGGCGGCGCTATGTTCGGCGGCATTGCCGATAATGGCAATAAGGAAGGCGCCGATGAACAGCTCCGACAATCCGAACTGGGCGGAAAATTCATGGACCGTGCCGACGAGCCACTCGCTGACGAGCGCCGTCATCACCGTTGCCAGCAAGAGCAAGAAAACGGATAGCTTGGCGGACCAGGCGGGATGCTCTTCTTCGGCATGCCCGGCTACGACTTGGTCGGCCAGCTCCGTCTTGTGGGTAACCATGGAGAACAGCAGCCACAGCAAGTAAGCGATGATCAATAAAGCCGCCACAAAAATACTCAGCATGTTCGTTTCCTTGATCGTAAAGCTGCGGGAGAATACCGCGGGTATAACCAGTGCGATAATCGCAAGAAACATAAGCGACGCATTGTGGGAAGCCAGTTTTACATTGAAGGTTTGTTCCTTGAACTTCAGTCCCCCCGCCAGCACGCTCAGCCCGAGTACAAGCAGCAGGTTGCCGATAATGGATCCGGTTAAACTCGCCTTCACCATATCGAACAGACCGTCACGGACAAGGAAGATGGCGATAATAAGCTCGGCCGCATTCCCGAATGTGGCGTTCAAGAAGCCGCCCAGCCGTTCGCCCGCGTAATGGGCGACGCTCTCCGTTGCTTTGCCGAGAAAGCCTGCGACAAAAATAATGGCGGCACAGGAAACAACGAACTGCAGCGTCGAATCTGCATGCAAATAGTGCAGCGCTCCGCTGGCGATGAAGCTCGCTATTAAGCCGAGATAGAACAGTTTAGCTCTCATCGTAAACCCTCCGAGTATGGTTTGTGAGTCTGTCGGATGACTGGTACAGATTACCTATTAGACTATACAAATTTTCCAGCTCAATGTAAACTATTTCTTCCTTGAAAGGAGTCGAGGGACAAGCGGTTGCGAACGGATGCCGATTTTGTTTACAATAAGGCTATATCTTGATGGTGGGGGGATCCATATGTCCGAGCAAGTGCAAACCGGGCTCATTCGAATTTCCGATGACGTCGTGTCGACGATCGCCGGACTTGCAGCATTAGAAACGCCGGGAGTTGCGGCGATGTCGGGAGGCATTTCCGAAGGTCTCGCCAAGCGATTGAGCGGGAAAAATGCGCAAAGAGGCGTCTCTGTCGAAGTCGGACAGCTGGAAGCGGCCATCGATCTGCGGATTATTATTCAGTATGGCAGTAAAATTCAGGA
Source organism: Paenibacillus chartarius (assembly GCF_042432825.1). Taxonomy (NCBI): domain Bacteria; kingdom Bacillati; phylum Bacillota; class Bacilli; order Caryophanales; family Paenibacillaceae; genus Paenibacillus; species Paenibacillus chartarius. Next base: position 113,600 of record NZ_JBHLWN010000046.1, read on the forward strand.
CGTATGTAGAGACCTGCAGGAAAATGTGCGGGATGCGGTGGAAAATATGACGGGACTGCGCGTTGTCGAAGTGAACGTGAAAGTGGAAGGCGTCGCATTCAAGGAAGAAAAGGAAGAACCGGACGAAGCCCTGCGTGTCAAGTAAAAGGAACGGAACACTTCGGCATACATGCCAAAAAACCTAGCGGACACCCTTACAGGTGCATGCTAGGTTTTTTCGTTGTGGAGCGGGCTTGCGGCCGTTCGTCCTTCTCGGCAGGCAAGCTCTGTTCGCGGGATATGCCGAGCAGAATGCCGAGACTGAGCAGCGTCGCCAGAATCGAGGAGCCGCCGTAGGAAATCAGCGGAAGCGTTACGCCGGTCATCGGAATGCTGGAGGTAACGCCGCCGATATTAATCAGCGTTTGAATGGCGATCATACCCATCAGGCCGAGCCCCGTCAGCGCGCCGAATGTATTCGGGCACCGCAGCGCAACGATAATGCCGCGCCAAATGAACAGCAAGTAAATGATCAGGAAGAAGGTCGTGCCGATAAAGCCGAATTCCTCGCCGATAATAGCGAAAATAAAGTCGTTGTATGCCTGGGGCAAATACTGAAGCTTCTGAATGCCTTGTCCGAATCCTGCGCCGGTAATGCCGCCGTGCCCGAACGCATAAAGGGACTGGACGATCTGATAGCACTGATCCTGTTGGCAATCCTCGGACCAAGGGTTCATGAACGAAGTGATGCGCGCCAGCTGGTACTGTTCGAATCCGTTCTTTAAGAGGTAAGATCCGAGACCAAGCGCAAGCATACTCACTCCAGCTAGGCCGATTAAGAATAGATGCTTGAGATTCGCTCCGCCCACAACGACGACCAGAAACGCCCCGGCGAGCAGAATCATGCAGGATCCGAAATCGGGCTGCAGCATAATTAGAACAACGATGATGGTGATGATAATGAGTGCAGGAAGAAGCCCGGTCTTGAAATTGCGGAACTTTTCCTCTTTCTTGGAAATCAAATTGGCCAAGTAGAGCACAATGCCGATCTTGGCGAATTCGGTCGGCTGCAGGTTGAGCGGCCCGATGTTGATCCAGCTCTTCGCGTTATTTTGCTCATCGCCCACGAGAAGCACAAGCACGAGCATCACAACGGTGCTGAGGAACAACGGGACGACGAGCTTCTGCAGCTTCGTATAATGGATGTTCATCGCTGCGATTAAACCGATAGAACCGATAATGACGGCGATGCCTTGCGTCTTCAAATAATGGTGCGGCGTATCGACTTTAATGTAGTAGCTCGCACTGAACACCATGGCAAGGCCGAAGCAGACCAGCACGAAGGTCAGGAAGAGCAGCAAAAAATCGGGTGTTCCGCGCCGCGGGGGATTCATATCGAACCCCTGCCGTTATTCGGCCAGCTGCTGCTGCAGCTGAGCAAGCTTTTGCTTCGCCGTGTTCATAATCGCATCCGGGATCGGGCTCTCGTAGTCCAGTCCATGCGGGAACGTCGCGCGGCCGATGTAGGCGTCTTCGACACGAAGAATGGCGTATGGCGATTCCAGCTTGCCGGATTCTGTGCGAGTATTTACGCGAAGAAAATATTCTTCCTTGTTTGCTTTATCTTCAATCTTAAAATCGTAAGTCGCACGAGTATATTCCCACTGCCAGCGCACGAAGCCGAGCTTATGCGTTACTTCCTCCAAGTGGGCGAAATCGGTTTTGGTGCCTTTCAGGCCGTTCGTCTCGATAATCAATGGTTACGCCTCGCTTTTTTGCCTAATTTTAAATTCTCCATCCATGATAGTATGTTTCCGTGTTCTCTGCAAGTTGGTCGAAGCCTTTATTTTCGACCATTTGGTGGCGCATTGCGGGATGAAACGGCGCATCGTTTCTGATAAGATGGTAAGAAAGACGCTGTCCCAAGCGGCAGGAGGTTACGGTATGGAGCAATTGCGAAAACAACTGGACGAGCTGTACCCGGATATCGTAAGCTGGCGGCGGCATTTGCACCGCAATCCGGAGCTCTCGTTCCATGAAGAGAAGACGGCCGAATTCGTCGCGGACAAGCTGGAGCAGTGGGGCATTGAGGTGCGCCGTCAAGTCGGCGGACACGGACTCGTCGGCACGCTGCGCGGCGGGATGCCCGGACGGACGGTAGCGCTGCGGGCGGATATGGACGCGCTGCCGATTCAAGACGAGAAGACGTGCGAGTATAAATCGCAGGTGCCCGGGGTAATGCACGCCTGCGGTCATGACGCGCATACCGCTACGCTGCTTGGCGTGGCCAAGGCGCTCAGCGATGCGCGGGAGCGGCTGCCGGGAACCTATGTGTTCCTGTTCCAGCACGCGGAGGAGATGAACCCGGGCGGAGCGAAATCGATGATCGAAGCCGGAGCGCTGGAGGGAATCGACGCATGCTACGGCGTCCATCTGTGGACCCCGTTTCCGTCCGGTCACGTGTACTGCCGGCCGGGTCCGATGATGGCTGCACCGGATGAGTTTACGCTCGAAATTATCGGCAAAGGCGGACACGGCGGGCTGCCGCACCAAACGGTTGACAGCATCGTGGTCGGGGCCGAGCTGGTTAGCAGCCTGCAGACGGTCGTCGCCCGCAGCATCGACCCGACCGAGCCTTGCGTCGTCAGCGTCGGGTCCTTCCATGCGGGGTCAAGCTTCAATGTTATTGCGGAAACGTGTACGATGAAGGGGACCGTGCGTTCCTTCGACCCGACTGTGCGGCTCGAGGCGAAGCGGCGCATTGAGCTTCTGCTCGAGCATACGTGCGCCAAATACGGCGCAACATACAAGATCGATTACAGGCTTGGCTATCCGCCGGTCGTCAACGATCCGGACGAAGTGGAACGCTGCTTCCGGGTCGCCGCCGCGGCGTTCGGAGCGGATGCCGTTCATGAATCTCCTCTGATTATGGCCGGTGAAGATTTCAGTTATTTCATTGAAAAGGTTCCCGGCTGCTTTATGTTTGTCGGTGCAGGAAGCGAGGAGCACGGCATCCGGCACCCCCATCACCATCCGCGTTTCGATATTGATGAACGGGCGATGCGGACGGCGGCGGGCTTGCTGCTCGAACTGGCCGTAGACGCGGCCGGACAAGCCCCAGTGGCTTCGATTTCCTAAGGACGGCTTGCATCCCTGTCCAGGGTCCGGGGGACGCTAGTAAGGAACGGATATGCGCCCGTTACCACCGGCGGCATTCCGCAACTTGCGAAGGAGGGGTCCCTGCGTGAAAACAGTCAAGGACATTATGACCAAGGATTGCGCGACAGTCACGACGAAGGACAATGTGTATGAAATTGCGGTCAAGATGAAGCAATTCGATACCGGCTTTATTCCAGTTGTCGAAAATAACAAGCTGATCGGTGTCGTTACCGACCGTGACATCGTCATCCGCGGCTTGGCTGAGAAGCGCGAAGGCTCGGCTAAAGTCGAATTGGTAATGACGACTGACATTCAGTGCATCGAGCCGTCCACGTCGATGGAAGAAGCGGCGAAGCTGATGGCTCAGCATCAAGTTCGCCGTTTGCCTGTCTGCGATAACGGGAATTTCGTCGGCGTTGTGTCGATCGGCGACCTGGCTGTCAACAATAATTCCGATGAAGCAGCCGGCCGGGCGCTGAGCTCGATTTCGGTCAATCAAAATCCGAGCGGCTTGGGCTGAGTTCACCCGATGCAAACGTAAAAAACCGCCGTGGTCCCAGGAAGGGATCGCGGGCGGTTTTTCTTATTTTTGCCGGCCGAAGGCGGCTTCGTAGTCGCGCCACAGCCCCTTGTTCGCTTTGCGGGCAGACTCTTGATCTTGCTTGAAGCGGTCTACATATTTAACATTAGGAGGGAAGGTGGATAACCGGGCATAGCCTTCCTTCAGCAAAGTGCTGTTGAACAGCTCGTCGCCGACCCATACATAGGCGAGCCATCGGTCGTACCGGTCCTTCTTCTCAACATCCCACTCGAGTTGTACGGTTTTTCCTTGCAGCCTTTTCTTCGTAAAGTCGGATGCTTCCTCGCCATAGAACATGACGGGGGTATTCGGCTTTTTCGTTTCCGGCGTGTCGACGCCTATCAGACGAATTTTTTCTTTCTTGCCCTTGAGTGTAACCTCCAGCGTATCCCCGTCCACGATCCGTTCTACGGTCGCTTCATCGCGGCCGGCTTGAGATGCTGCAGGTTTCCCGCAAGCTGCCGCAAGCCCCCCGAACAGAACGATCGATGTCACAATCAGTAGCAGGCGGGAAAACATCCTCTCGGTCATGGTCGCGCCACTCCTTAGATTCCATATGTTTTCCAACGTAGCATGAGTTTTATGTTTAAATCAAGAACTTTCCCTTCATACTAACTAGAAAAGTCAAGAGGGGGCGGGAACGATGCGTAACAGCGCGGACCGGCCGCTCGTCGTCCAGAAGGATTTGACGGTGCTGCTCGAAACGCATCATCCGGAAGCGGAGGAGCTGCGCGCCAACCTATCGCGTTTTGCCGAGCTGGTCAAAAGTCCCGAGCATGTTCAAACGTACCGGATGACGCCGCTTACGCTTTGGCAGGCTGCAGCAGCAGGTATGTCCGGGGAAGACCTGATTTCGTGGCTGGAGCCCTACAGCAAATTTCCGCTGCCTGCCGGTGCCGCTGCAGATATTCGCAAATATGTCGGACGGTACGGGCTTCTGAGGCTGGAGCGGGTCGGCGAGGAGCTGCTGCTCGTTAGTGAAGATACGGTTGTGCTCGGCGAGCTGATGAATTATGCGTTCATGCAAAAATATATCGTGGAGAGCCGCGGGGAACGGGCGGTTCAAGTGCTGCGGGAGGCGCGCGGCGAGCTGAAGCAGGAGCTGGCCAAATTAGGTTATCCGGTGAGCGACATGGCCGGCTACCACCGCGGCGAGGCACTGGCGATCCGTTTAAAGGGAACGACGGCCGGCGGAGCGGACTTCCGACTTCGCGATTACCAGGAGGAAGCGGTCGACGCATTCTACCGCGGCGGTTCGACGATGGGCGGCAGCGGCGTGGTTGTGCTTCCTTGCGGAGCGGGCAAAACGGTCATCGGCATTGCCGCAATGGCAAAACTGGGCTGCGCAACACTGGTGCTCACCTCCAATGTGACGTCGGTCCGGCAGTGGAAACGCGAAATTTTGGACAAGACGGAGCTGACGGAGGAGCAAGTTGGCGAATATACGGGCGAAACGAAAGAAGTGAAGCCTGTGACGATCGCGACGTATCAGATTATTACCCACCGCAAAGCCAAGGATGAGCCGTTCGTCCATCTTGCGCTGTTCAACCGGAGAGACTGGGGACTGATCGTCTATGACGAGGTGCATCTGCTTCCGGCACCGGTGTTTCGGGCGACGGCGGACATTCAGGCGACTCGTCGGCTCGGCTTGACGGCTACCCTGATCCGCGAAGACGGGCGGGAAAGCGACGTCTTCTCGCTGATCGGACCGAAGCGCTATGAGCTGCCTTGGAGGAAGCTGGAGCGAAGCGGCTGGATTGCGACGGTGGAATGTACGGAGATTCAAGTGCCTCTCTCCGAGGAGCGCCGGGCCGCTTATGCCGGCGCCGAAGCAAGACGGCAGTTCCGGCTCGCCGGGGAAAATGCCGCCAAGCTGGACATTACCCGGACCTTGCTGCAGAAGCATGCCGGTGAACCGACGCTCATTATCGGGCAATATTTGGAGCAGCTGAAGCTGCTGTCGAAGCTGACCGGGGCGCCGATGATCAGCGGCGAAACCGGGCATGAGGAAAGGGAGCGGCTGTATGCCGCGTTTAAAGCGGGCCGGGAGCGGGTGCTGATCGTATCCAAGGTGGCGAATTTCGCCGTCGATTTGCCGGACGCCAGCGTAGCGATCCAAGTGTCCGGCAGCTTCGGCTCGCGCCAGGAGGAAGCGCAGCGTCTCGGACGCATCCTGCGGCCGAAGCCGGGAGCGAACAAAGCCTACTTCTATACGATTGTGAGCAAAGATACGAAGGAGCAGGAATTTACGATGAAGCGGCAGCTGTTCTTGGTCGAGCAGGGATACTCGTACAGCATTGTCACGGTCGGCGGCATGGCATCCGCAGAACGAGGCGGTTTGCATCGCGTCCCGTCAAGTCTGCCGGAGGAGCTGGTGTTGACATGATGGTAAGCGACGCGCTGCGCAAGCTGGCGCCCGCCGCGCGGCTGCAGCTGGAAGCGAATGCGCTGCTGCGGCGGCTGTCCGAGGCCCCCGAACTGAAGGAGCTTGCCGAAGGGCATGAAGGTGACAACCGGTATGAACCGTTGTATTCGACGACTTTGGGAGCCGGATTGCTGTCGGCCGAGCTGTCCGACGCGGAGCGTACGACGCTGCGGATCATCGTGAGCAGGTTTGCAAACGAGCCTTTCGACGAAGCGGCACTTGCGAAGCGAGCGGAAGACGAGGCCCCCGGGGCGGAGCTGCGGCTCGGGCTCGCGGGCTTGCGCGCACTCGGTATTGTCGTTACGGTTCGCAAAGCTTGGGGCGAACGTCTGCATGCGCTGCCCTACGACGCGCTGGGGGCCTGGCAGGCCGTTCTATTTGGAGAGCCGGAGTTATCCTGTGGGGACAACAAAGATACCGAGCTGACGGCTTCGGCGCCGGGGGCGCTGGACGACGATCTGTTTGCCCTGTTAGCGTTTGCAGCCAAGCAGGAGCTTATCTTGACGCAGAAAGGGACGATTGCGAAACGGCAGCTGCAGGCTCTTCACAGCGTCTTGAAGCTGCCTGAAGACGCTGCGCTAAGGCAGCTGCAGCTAGCTTACGGCACCGGCAGCTCGAATGGGTACGAACCCGGCCTCGCTATCGTTCTGGATGCGGCGCTGCGGTTTGGGCTGCTTGCCGCCGAGGACGGGGCGCTCCGCGTGCAGGAAGCGCCGCTGCGCGCCTGGCTCAGCCTGCCGCGCGGACGCCGCGGCGACATGCTGCAGGCCGCCTGGTTCCAGCGGCAGTGGCCGCGCGAGCCGCTGCTCCAGCGCGCGGCGGCGGCGCTGCTCCACGCGCCCCGCGGCGCGTGGCTGGCGCTGCCGCGGCTTGCCGCTTGGCTAGGCGGCATCGCACGCGGCGGCGTCTCCGCCGAGCCGCTGCTGCTGGCGCAGCTCGCGGAGACGCAGTGGCTGCAGCCGCTCGCTGCGCTCGGCTGGCTGGAGCTCGCCCGGCATACGCACACGGGCGAGACGCTGCTGCGCATCCCGGACAAGCCGGAGGATGCGCAGCAGGAACCGTCGGGCCGCATCTACGTACAGCCCGACTTCGAGCTCATCGTGCCGTCCGACACGGCGGCGGCCGTTCGCTGGGAGCTGGAACGCTTTGCCGACCGCTTCAGCTCCGACCAAGTGCATATGTACCGCATAACGAAGAGCAGCGTACAGTTTGCTTGTGAACAAGGAATGACAGCGGCCGAGATAGAACGCTTCCTCGCGGAGCATAGCAGGTTTGGCCTGCCGGACAACGTAGGGCTGGCGATACGCCAGTGGGCCGGAGAATATGGACGGATCTCCTTCGCCCGGGCGTCGCTGCTGCGCTGCGCGGACGCGCAGCTGGCGGACGAGCTGGCGCGCAATCCGAGGCTGGCCCCATATTTGCTCGAGCGTCTCGGGGATACGGTGTTCGTCGTACGAGGCGAGCGGTTACGCGATCTGCAAGCAGCGCTGGACAAAGCAGGCTACGCGCCGCGCAAAGCTGTAATGGAGCTAGGCATGGCGGAAGAGGACAAGCATGCCGGAAACGGCGACAACACCGGATTCGCCGGAGCCGCAGCCAACGGTTTCGCTCCTGATCGATCGGCGGGTGAACCCAATAGCGAAGAGCGAGCTGCCTTCCGCTTTCTGGCTGCAGCCGGCGACGCCGGGCGGGGCTTGCTGGACGCGACGGACCCGCTCTTGTACTACGACCTCGAGCCCGAGCTTCCGCCCCGTCCGGAGCGGAGGGCGCGGGAGGCGGAGCTGCGCGATGTGCCGGCCGTCTGGTGGAAAGATTACCGCACCTACCACGCTTCGACGCGCAAAGAAATGATCCGCAAAGCAATCGAAGCCGAGGCGCTGCTGAAGCTTCGGCTCGGCGGACAAGACCGAACCATAGCTCCGAAACGGCTGCTTGAAGAGCGGGACAGCTGGTGCATCGTCGGCATCGACCGCAGCAGCGGCAGTGAAATCCGTTTTGGCGGCGACGAGTGGCAGGAAATGAAATTCGTGGTTCCCGGCATGAATGACCGGTAAACGAAACAAAAGAGAAGAAACGTGCGGCAACTTGTGATATGATAGAGAGGATACACTGCAAGAGGACAAGCGAGAAAAGGATGGTATCGATCATATGAGCATTATGGAAGCGCAAACGCTCGACATGGCCGCCATTCTCATGCAAGCTTATGATGTAGGAGACCTCATCAATCGCTCGCAAGAAGCGGCGGATTATGCATACTGGAAACAAGCGATGGAGCAAGACCCGGAAGCGCAGCGGTTTATTCGCGAGCTCGCCAAAACCAAGGAGCTGTTCGAAGAGACGCAGCGGTTCGGGCATTATCATCCGAATTATCATGAGGCGCTGGAGAAGGTGCGTCAGGCGGAACTGCGTCTGCAGCAAATCGAGACGGTCGCCCGCTTTACCGAGGCGGAGGAAAGGCTCGACAACCTGCTGTTCTCGGTATCCGAGACCATTGCAAGGTCCGTATCCGAATCGATCAAGGTGCCGAGCAACAAGCTGGAGCCGGAAGGCCACAGCTGTGCGTCGGGAGGCAGCTGCTCCGGAAACTGCGGATAAGGAGACGGAAGGATACAGTTACATGCAAAATGAAAGCCGCCGCGGACTTCCCCGCAGCGGCTTCATGTGCAGCATCGATCTTAGACAAGCCGGAAATCCGGAACGATCGCCCCGACCTCGGTGCCCTGCCAGTTGCGCTGCAGCGGGCGGTGATAAGACGACAGCGCCGAGAGCTGGTCGGCGTCCAGCAGTCCGAGCTGTCGAAGCGCTTCAGCGGCTGCGGGATAGAGCGCGCGCTTGGCGCCGTCTTCGATCTTGACGGCGATTCCCAGCCCGCGTTCGGGCACGGACATGGCGAATACGCCTTCGGCCCCCATCTTGCCCAGCACGCGGCCTTGCGAGACTCTCATCAGCCGGGTGTCGAACCGGTCATCGCCGGCGACGTATTCCGGGTGCGCGGCCATCGCCGTGGTCACCCGGCTGCAGGCGGCGCGGCGCTGCGGCGCGAGCGACTCCGGACAGCCGAGCCGGGCGTATGCGGCGGCGAGCGCTGACAGGGGCAGTCCAAATACCGGTACGCCGCAGCCGTCGACGCCGATCGCGATGGAGGATTCAGGAACGCCGCTCATTCCCGATACCGCTTCCAGCATACGCTGTTGGGCCGGATGCTCGAGTGACAAATAGTCTTCCGTCGGTGCTCCCAATCGTACAGCCAGCGCAAGCATCCCCGCATGCTTGCCGGAGCAGTTGTTATGGAGGCTCGTCGGCGCCTCGCCGCGCTCCCGCATCGCCGAGGCCGTCGGCCGATGAAACGGCAAGTGGGCTCCGCAGCGCAGGTTCAGCTCGGAGAGTCCGATTTTGCCGAGAATGGCTGCCGCCGTCGATGTGTGAAGCTCTTCGCCGTTATGGGAAGCGCACAGCAGGGCGATTTCCTCGCCGGTTAATCCGAAGGCATCGGCAGCACCCGATTCGATGACGGGCAGTGCTTGCAGCGGCTTTGCCGCCGATCTGGCGAACGTGACGAAATGAGGGTCGCCTGCTTGATGCAGCACGGTTCCGGCCGTGTCGACGACGGCGATATGACCGTGATGGAAGCATTCGGTTAAAGGTCCGCGAGTGACGCGAACAAGCGGCACTGAGGGCTGAGACATAAGATCAACTCCAAATCATAGATAAATGCGGAAAGAAGGAAATGCGAATGTTCACGGAACGAACCGGGCTGATCATTTGGGTTAACGATGTGAAAGCGGCACGTAATCTGGACAAGTACGGTAGCCTTCATTACATATCCAAAAAGATGCATTATGCCGTTTTGTACGTACCTGCCTCCAGAGCGGAGGAAATTACCCGCAACCTGCTGCGCCTGCCGTACGTAAAAAGTATAGAGCGCTCGTACCGCAACGAAATTAAAACGGAATACAATAGTAATATGCCGGACAAAACTAGATTTTACACGCTGTAAACTTCGGTTGGCAAATTCCAGCTGTATGTTTTATCATTCCGATTTCGATTCCGATATATACGACGGCGATTTCCGCGTTTACAGCACGCAGCTATCAGATTGAACAATGACGGGAACGAGGCTCCGATCGGGGTCTCGTCCTTTTTTTTTCAACATTCCGACATGTTTGGCAACGATTTGAAATACCGTATAGTAGAGTGTATTGTTAAAGTTTTATTATTTTTTAATTGGCATCTTTTTCGACATCTAGTAAAATAAAAAGTACAACTAACGTGTATATAGGCATCCTGGCCTAATTTATCCGAAGTCGAAAGGAGTTGACGATGATGAGAGACAAGGCTACCGAGCGTTGGAGCACATACGAACCGTTTCATATTCTTCTCGGCGACAAGCGGGTAGCGGATATCGTAATTACAAATCATGCGCGTATGCGTTGGTCTGAGCGGATCGAGTCCGAAAAAACGGGCTTTGAAGATATTTGCGCTTTTCTTTGGGAGAAATTGAAAAATAACTGTATCGAGCCGTATTACCGGAACGAACAGGACGTCTATTTGATCGATGACGATCTCGTGATGGTTGCGGAGTTTGGCGATCTGGACGGTGAAATCGACCTCGTCGGGAACCCGCTTCACAAGATGATTGTGGTCACGTTCCTCGGACGCATGTCGGAGAACGTAGAGCTCCGCGATTTGAAAACGTATTATTCCTGGCTTCGCCATTCGCGGCGGATGACGCTGATGAAAAACAGCCGTAAAAGAAAATAGCGGGTTTCGGAGTATGCGGGACGGTGATATGCTCCCCTTACGGTGGACAGGTGAAATAATAAAAACCTGTTTACAGTGAGGGGA